>JBCCMP010000257.1:0-7582 GCA_039026295.1 Pseudomonadota bacterium
ACCACGCTGGACGAATACCGAAAGCACGTCGAAAAGGATGCGGCGCTCGCCCGGCGCTTACAGCCGGTTTTTATCGAATAGCCGACGGTGGAAGACACGATCACGATACTGCGCGGGATCAAGGATAATTACGTGGTTCACCACGGGGTGCGCATCTCGGATCGCTCGCTGGTCGCCGCCGCGACGCTGTCCAACCGCTACATCGCCGACCGGTTCTTGCCGGACAAGGCCATCGACCTGATGGATGAAGCGGCAAGCCGCCTGCGCATGGAAGCGGATTCGAAGCCCGAGGAACTGGACGCCCTGGACCGCGACATCCTGCAAAAGCAGATCGAGGTGGAGGCGTTGAAGAAGGAGACCGACCCTGCCTCTCAGGAGCGTTTGACCAAGCTGCAGGAAGAGCTTTCCGATCTGGAGCAGGAAAGCGCGACGCTGACCGCCCGATGGCAGGCCGAAAAGGACAAGCTGGGCGCGGCACGCGATCTGAAAGAACAGCTCGACGAGGCGCGCAACCAGCTGGAGATCGCCAAGCGTCAGGGCGATCTGGCCAAGGCGGGCGAGCTGTCTTACGGCAAGATCCCCGATCTCGAGAAAAAGCTCGAGGCCGCCGAAAACGCCGAGCAAAAGGACGTGCTGGTCGAGGAAGCCGTGCTGCCCGAGCATGTCGCCTCGGTTGTCGAACGCTGGACAGGGATTCCGGTGGACAAGATGCTGGAGGGCGAGCGCGAGAAGCTGTTGCGCATGGAGGAGGTGATCGGCGAGCGGGTGATCGGTCAGATCGACGCCATCGAGGCGGTGTCCAATGCAACCCGCCGCGCGCGGTCGGGTCTGAACGACCCGAACCGCCCGATCGGGTCCTTCCTGTTCCTCGGCCCCACAGGGGTCGGCAAAACCGAGCTGACCAAGGCGCTGGCTTCGTTTCTGTTCGATGACGAACAGGCGATGGTGCGAATCGACATGTCGGAGTTCATGGAGAAGCACTCTGTCAGTCGTCTGATCGGCGCTCCTCCCGGCTATGTCGGTTATGACGAGGGCGGCGCGCTGACAGAAGCCGTCCGGCGCCGGCCCTATCAGGTGGTGCTGTTCGACGAGGTCGAAAAGGCCCACCAGGACGTCTTCAACGTGCTGCTACAAGTGCTCGACGAAGGCCGCCTGACCGATGGTCAGGGCCGCACGATCGACTTTCGCAACACGCTGATCATCCTGACGTCGAACCTTGGCGCCATTCACCTGAGCGAGCTGCCTGACGACGCACCGTCATCGGATGCCTTAGACGCGGTGATGAATGTCGTGCGCGGGCATTTCCGGCCGGAGTTTCTGAACCGCCTGGACGAGCTGATCCTGTTCGACCGCCTCAGCCGGGAAAACATGGATGGCATCGTCCGCATCCAGTTGGCGCGGCTGGAGAAACGCCTTGCCCCCCGCAAGATCAGCCTGGATCTGAACGCGGCAGCGATGACCTGGATCGCCGACAAGGGTTATGACCCTGTCTACGGTGCCCGGCCTCTGAAACGGGTGATCCAGAAGGCAATTCTCGACCCTTTGGCTGAGTTGATCCTCGCGGGATCGGTCAAGGATGGCGAGGTCCTGCCGGTCGCTGTGGGCGAAGATGGCCTGATCCTTGCCGACCGCGCGCGCGGCGCCACACAGGAGGCATCTGCGACGGTGCATTGACGACATGCATTCTCTCGGCTGAACAGCCCCGATACCGGTCCTTCCCAACGGGGAGGGCTGCGCAACTCCGATGCCGCGCGCTCGCTTTGTGTGCGTGGCCTCATTTCAAGTGGTCACAAGCGTGGCCCGGACGTTCCGACTGGCCGCGGCGCGGCGATGCCCGCGGTCACGTTCGTCCTGACTGTCCGTTGGTCCTTCAGATTCAGCGGCGCACGCTCTGCGGGAGGATCGAAATAGGTTTCTCTCGAAACCGTCAGGCGTCCGTCATGACGTTGGACTGGCAGGGGCCATTCCGATTTCATAATCTCCTCCGATGAAGCTAAACGGGGGAGGGTCCCATGCTGTTTTGGGAGATCGTCTACACCGCGCTACAGGTCTTTGCTGCGCTGTTTGTCGTCGCTGTCGGGCTGATTGCCTGCGCCATCGCGATTTTCTTTGTGATCGATCGGCTGCAGACCAAGGATGCGGTGCGCCGCAACTATCCGGTGCTGGGCCGCTTCAGGCACATCTTCAGCGAGCTTGGGGAGTTTTTCCGGCAGTATTTCTTTGCGATGGACCGCGAGGAGATGCCCTTCAACCGCGCCCAGCGCAACTGGATCGGACGGGCCGCATCGGGCGAGGGGAACACCGTTGCGTTCGGGTCGACCCGCAATGTGACCGCCACCGGAACGCCGATCTTCGTCAACGCGGCCTTTCCGCCGCTGGACAGCGATTATGCCGAAACCGAGGGGCTGCGCATCGGCCCGTCGGCCCGTCAGCCCTATGATGCCCCCAGTTTTTTCAATATCTCGGGCATGAGCTTCGGCGCGCTTTCGCGTCCGGCCGTCAAGGCGCTGAGCCGCGGGGCCAAGGAAGCCGGCATCTGGTACAATACCGGCGAAGGCGGCATGTCCGACTGGCACCTGGAAGGCGGCTGCGACATCGTCTTCCAGATCGGCACGGCGAAATACGGCGTGCGCAAGCCTGACGGTACAATGTGCGACGAACGCCTGCGCGCGGTCGCGGCCCACGATCAGGTCAGGATGTTCGAAATCAAGCTTAGCCAGGGGGCAAAGCCCGGCAAGGGCGGCATCCTGCCCGCGGAAAAGGTAAATGCGAAAATCTCGGAAATCCGCGGCATCCCGCAGGGGAAAGCCTCGATCTCGCCCAATCGGCATCTCGAGGTATCCTGCGTCCCGGACCTGATGGACATGATCGACCATGTCCGCGAGGTGACCGGGAAACCGGTGGGCTTCAAGACCGTGGTTGGCGGGCTGGCCTGGCTGGAGGAGCTTTGCGAGGAGATCCATCGACGTGGCCGCGAGTCGGCCCCCGATTTCATCACCATCGATGGCGGTGATGGCGGCACCGGTGCGGCGCCCATGCCGCTGATGGATCTGGTGGGCCTGACGGCGCGCGAGGCACTGCCGATGGTGTCCGACCTTCTTCATGCCCGGGGCCTGCGCGACCGGATCCGGTTGATTACCTCAGGCAAGATGGTCAACCCCGGCGACGTCGCCTGGGCACTGGCGACCGGGGCGGACTTTGTCGTCTCTGCCCGCGGGTTCATGTTCAGCCTCGGCTGCATCCAGGCACTTAAATGCAACAAGAATACCTGCCCGACCGGGATCACCACCCATGACCCGCGCTTTCAGAAAGGCCTTGTCCCGCGCGAGAAGTACAAGAATGTGGCGTCCTATGCGAAATCGGTGATCAAGGAGGTGGAGATGATCGCCCACAGTTGCGGCGTGACCGAGCCGCGCGGCCTCCGGCGCCATCACGTGCGCATGGTTCAGGAAGACGGACGGTCGATCCCGATGAACGAGCTGTTCCCGCGCCCCGAGCGTATCGCCGGATGAGCAACGTGCCTGTCAGATCGGCAGAGCCGGGCGATCTTGGATGGATGCTGGAGCTCAACACCCGGTTCGAGGCGTTGCTGTCCCCTTTGGATCGGGCCGGGATAGAAGCCCTTGTCGGCGCGTCCTTTGCGGCGCGGGTCGCAGAACCCCGGGCCGCTCTGCTGATCGCCTTTGATCAGAGCGCTGACTACGACAGCCCGAATTTCCTGTGGTTTCGCGAACGATACCCGAAATTTGTCTATGTCGACCGGGTCGCTGTGAACCCGGACAGGGGCCTGAAAGGCGTCGGCACGGCGCTTTACGATGATCTGTCCGCTCTGGCGCGTTCGGCCGGTTACCCGATGATCTGCGCAGAGGTGAATACCGATCCTCCGAATGATCAGTCCATCGCCTTTCACCAGCGGCGCGGGTTCGCGACGGTCGGCGAAGCGCGGCTGGAAGATCGCGGCAAGTCTGTCCGCTATTTTGCCCGGGACCTCGGGGCGTCATGAAGACCCGCGTCCTTGTGATCGTCTTCGATGCGCTGCGACCCGAATTCGTGACGCCGGACCTGATGCCCAATCTCCACGGGTTCGCGGCGTCGGGCTGTTGGTTCGACAATCACCACTCTGTCTTCCCGACCGAGACGCGGGTGAACCAGTCTGCTGTCGTCACCGGGTGCTATCCGCAGCGGCACGGGGTCGTGGCCAATCGCTTTCCGATCCCTGCGGTGCCCGGTCAGGTGGTCTCCACCGCCGATGACGAGGCGCTGGAGGCGATGCTGTCGCGGCTTGGCGAACCTTTGCTCGGCAGGCCGACGCTCGGGGCACTCCTCGCGGCGAACGGTGGCAGGCTTGCGACGATCTCGGCTGGAACGCCGGGGGGTGGCCGGTTGATCAACATAGATGCGGCGGAAACAGGCGGCCTGCGCTTTGCGTTGCACAGACCGGTTGCGGCAGAGCCAGCAGGCGTCGCGAACCGCATCACGGACAAGATCGGTCCTGTGCCGCCCTACATGCGTCCCGCCGTGGACTGGAACCGTTATGCGGTGGATGCCTGGCTCGACGTGATCGACCCGGAGAACCGCCCTGATGTCACGCTCTTGTGGCTCTGCGAGCCGGACGAGAGTTTTCACTGGCACGGCATCGGATCACCGGAATCGCTGACGGCGATCGAAGGCGTGGATGCGGCCTTCGGCGAGATTCTGACCCGCAAGAGCGACGAGATCGCCAGCGGCGAATTGCAGGTCATCGCCATGTCCGATCATGGTCAGGCAACCCTGACCGGCGGCAAGGTCCAGATCGACAAGCGGATGCAGGATGCGGGCTTTCGTGCGGCGACCGACCCCGGCGATGGCGTGGATTACACAGTGGCCGTGCACAGCGCCGGGGGGATCTGGGTGCGCGACAGCGATCCGGCCCTTACCGCCAGCGCCGTACAATGGCTGGAAAGCCAGGACTGGTGCGGCCCTGTTTTCACCCGCGACGGTATCTCTGGCACGCTGACCCATGCCGATCTGATGGCGGATCATATCCGCGCGCCGGACATCTACCTGGCCCTTGCTGAATGGGACGGTGCAAATGCCTGGGGCATCGACGGGCAGACGTCTGACAATGCGCCCTATCCCGACGGCAACGGTTGCCATGGGGGCCTGACACGGCACGAACTGCACAATGTGCTGGCGATGGGCGGAACAGCGTTCAAGCAGGGGAAGCGGTTCAATGCACCGTCGGGCAATGTCGATATCCTGCCGACGTTGGCGCATCTTCTCGGCATCGGGTGCGGCGATGTCGATGGCCGCGTCCTGACCGAAGCGTTCCCCGGTGGCGCAGAGCCCGATTTTTCGACCGGGAAATTGAACGGTGGCCGCACGCGGCTGCGCAGATCGACCTGCGACGGCACCGTCTATCTCGACCGGGGGTGGGTGGGGTAGCTGCCGCACCGCAACAAAATCATGATTTCAGATGGCGCGGGCTTTCCCATGGCGGGGTTTTGCCCCATGTTCCCGCAAGTCCATCAAGCCAAGCGAAAGAGCCAGCCGATGTCTCAGTTCGGGATCAGCCAACCTGTACGCCGCGTCGAGGATCTGCGTTTCCTGACCGGTCAGGGAAGCTACATTGAAGACCTGTCGAAACCGAACCAGGCGCGGGCGCTGATGCTCCGCTCGCCCGTCGCGCATGCCAATTTCACCATTGATGTGACCGAGGCCCAGGCGGTTCCCGGCGTTCTGATGATCCTGACCTCGGTTGATCTGGACGATGCGCTTGACAACGACATGGATGCGCTGACGCTGGACAACATCGATGGTACGAAGTCTGCGAAACCGCGTCGGCCGATCCTTGCCCATGGCCGCGTGCGTTATGTCGGGGAGCCGGTCGCCTGCATCGTGGCCGAGACGCTGGATCAGGCGAAGGATGCAGCAGAGCTGATCGACGTGGACTACGATGACCTGCCCGTCGTCACAAATATGGCCGACGCGATGGCGGACGGCGCGGTGCAGTTGCACGAGGAAGCGGTCGGGAACATCTGCTACGACTGGGGCATCGGGAAACGCGAGGAAACCGAGGCGGCGCTTGCAGCGGCGCACCGGACCGTCACGATGCAGGCGGTGAACAATCGCATTCACGTCGCGCCGATGGAAACCCGTGGCTGTCTCGCCGACTTCACCGACGGTACGCTCTACCTGCACTATGGGAATCAGGGGGTGCACAAAGGCGCGGATGAACTCTCGCGTCGTCTGAAGATCCCGAAGGAAAACATCCACATCTTTTGCCCTGATGTCGGCGGCGGCTTCGGTATGAAGAACTTCAATTATCCCGAATACTTCTGCTGCGCTCACGCCAGTCGGACGCTTGGACGCCCGGTGAAATGGGTTTCCGAGCGGACCGACGGGATTCTGGCCGACGCCTCGGGCCGTGATAACATCACGACCCTGACCATGGGGTTTGATGCGGACAATCGCATCACGGCATTCAAGACCGAGGCGCTTTCGAACCTGGGCGGGCACAATTCCACCTTTGGGGTAATCATGCAGTCGATGCTGTATTCCCGTGTCCTGACAGGGGTTTACGACATCCAGACTGTGTGGATGAACACCAAGGGGATCTACACCAATACAATTCCGACCGACGCCTATCGCGGTGCCGGACGTCCCGAGGCGCAGTATTCCATCGAACGTTTTCTGGACACCGCCGCACGGGAACTGGGCATCGCGCCGGACGAGCTTCGCCGGATCAATTTCATAAAGCCCGACCAGTTCCCCTATGCCACCGCGACCGGGGAAAACTACGATGTCGGAAATTTCGACAAGGTTCTGACGTCGGGGCTGGCCAATGCCGACTGGAACGGATTTGCGGCCCGCAAGTCGGCCAGCGAGGCGGCGGGCAAGCTGCGCGGGCGGGGCCTCTGCTTCTACATCGAGTCGATCCTCGGCGATGCCAACGAATCCGCCGAGGTCCGCTTTGGCGAGGACGGCATGGTCGACCTTCTGGTCGGAACCCAGTCGAACGGGCAGGGACACGAGACCGTCTATCGCCAGATCCTCCACCAGCATGCGGGCATTCCTTTCGACAAGATCCGCATCATTCAGGGGGACAACAAGGTCGTCCCGTTCGGCGGCGGCACCGGCGGTTCCCGGTCCGTGACCACGCAGGCGACGGCAATCAACGGCGTGACCGAAGACCTCGTCGAAAAGATGCGCCCCCTGGCCGAGGAAGAGCTTGAAATCTCCGGCGCCGATCTGGTCTGGGAGGACGGCCGCTTCGCCGTGACCGGCACCGACCGGACCGTGGACCTGATGACGCTGGCTGGGGTGGCCCGGCAAAAGGGCATGACGGATCTTCTGTCCCAGCGATCAGAGCGCACGCTTCCGGGCAGGTCCTATCCCAATGGCTGCCATATCGCCGAGGTGGAGATCGACCCCGACACTGGCGTCACCACCGTGGACCGGTACACCGTGACCGACGATTTCGGGACCCTGATGAACCCGATGCTTGCCGAGGGACAGGTCCACGGCGGCGTGGCGCAGGGGATCGGGCAGGCGATCACCGAGCAGGTGGTCTATGACGAAGACGGGCAGCTTCTGTCCGGCA
>JBCCMP010000258.1:0-7537 GCA_039026295.1 Pseudomonadota bacterium
CGCCGGGGGCGGCAAGGGTATAAGGCGTCGACAGTCCCGAAAGCCTATGCAGAGCTATCCGTGCAATCGTGCCTGAGCAGGCAGCTAGGGCGTTGACTTCCCTGATCGGATGCGACAGCGGCTTTGGTCCACCAAACCGACATTAAAAAAAAGGCCCGCACACAGCGCGGGCCAATTGCTTGCGGTTGATCCGGCCGGTTAGCCCGGAAGCGAAATCAGCTTCTTTTCCGCTGCCAGTTCGCGCATCCGTTTTTGAAGTTTCTCGAAGGCACGAACCTCGATCTGACGAATTCGCTCGCGGCTGACGTCATAGACCTTTGACAGATCCTCCAAAGTCACCGGCTCATCGGCCAGGCGGCGCTCGGTCAGGATGTGCTGCTCACGCTCGTTGAGGGCGTCCATCGCTTCCATCAGCATTTCGCGGCGGACGTCCATCTCTTGCTCTTCAGCATAGTCCCCGGCCTGATCGGCATCGTCATCCGCCAGCCAGTCCTGCCATTCAGACGCGCCTTCGCCATCCGATTTCAATTGTGCATTGAGCGAGCTGTCGCCTCCGCCGGACATGCGACGGTTCATCGAGACGACCTCGTCCTCGGTCACGCCCAGGTCGGACGCGATTTTCTGCACATGCTCAGGGCGCATGTCACCGTCTTCCAGCGCGCCGATTTTGCCCTTCGCCTTGCGCAGGTTGAAGAACAGCTTTTTCTGCGCCGCGGTGGTGCCCAGCTTCACCAGCGACCAGGACCGCAGGATGTATTCCTGGATCGAGGCGCGGATCCACCACATGGCATAGGTAGCAAGACGAAATCCCTTGTCCGGGTCGAACCGTTTGACCGCCTGCATCAGACCGACATTCGCCTCAGACACGACCTCGGCCGTTGGCAGGCCATAACCGCGGTAGCCCATGGCAATCTTGGCCGCCAGCCGAAGATGCGATGTGACCAGTTTGTGTGCCGACGCGCTGTCCTCGTGGTCCACCCAGGCTTTCGCCAGCATGAACTCCTCTTCCGGCTCCAACATCGGGAATTTCCGGATTTCGGTCAGGTAGCGGCTGAGCCCCTGCTCAGGTGAAAGGGCAGGCAGGGCAGCGGATGTATTCGACATGAAGGTCTCCCCAAACTGTAGACCTGAAATGGTGATCCCGTTAACACTTTACAAGATGCCGTGCTCGTGGCTCCGACAAATCTCCTAACGAATCGTTTATCCATTTCGACGCAGTTGGATTAATAACTCGTTCATATCTTGAGGCATTTCGGCCGATAAATGAAGGTTTTGACCGGTTACTGGATGCGCAAAACCCAATTGCGCTGCGTGCAAGGCTTGGCGGGGAAAATTCTGCAGATGCTCGATCAAGGCCATCTCGGCCGCTGCCCGGGCAGGACGCCGGGGCCGGCCGTAGGTCGCATCCCCGACCAGCGAGTGACCGATATGCGCAGCATGGACACGAATCTGGTGCGTCCGGCCGGTCTCCAGCCGGCAGACCAGCAGGCTGGCGAACGGATTTTCGGCAGGGCCGAAAGCTTCGGCCATCCGCAGATACGTTATCGCCGTGCGCCCGCCGTCCTCGACCACCGCCATCTTCTTGCGGTCAACGGGGTTGCGGTTGATCAGCGTCTCGATCCGGATGCGGCCATCAGGTTCGAAACCGACCCCGTCGATACCAGCCAGGCGCGGGGAGGCTCGATTTGGCGCGCCCCAGGCAAGCGCCTGATACTCCCGGTCGATCTCGTGATCATGAAACAGGCGGCCCAGCCCCGTCATCGCCGCCTCGGATTTCGCGACGACCAGAACACCTGATGTGTCCTTGTCGATCCGGTGGACGATGCCGGGCCGCTTCTCACCGCCGATCCCGGTCAATGAGGGACCGCAATGATGCAGCAATGCATTGACGAGCGTCCCGGTCTCGGCTCCCGGCGCCGGGTGGACCACCATTCCCGCGGGCTTGTTCACGGCGATCAGGTCGGCATCTTCATGCAGTACCTCCAGCGGAATGTCCTCGGGTTGCGGTTCGGCGTCCAGGGCAGGCGGTATCTCCAGCCTGAAAACGGCGCCCGGCTTGACTTTGGTCGAGACCTCCGCGACGACGTCGCCATCCCCGGTGCGGACTGCGCCGGCCCCGATCAACTGCCCGATGCGGGACCTGGAAAGCGCCACGCCTGCATCTGCCGCTGCCCCGGCAAGGGCCTTGTCCACGCGGCCCTTCAGCGTCACGGTCAGGGTGACGGTTTCAGGAGCCACCATGTCCTATGACGCCGATGACGAGATCCCCGAGCCACCGGCAGTCCGGCGGCTCAGGATCATGGTGTCGGTGCTGATGGTGGTCCTCATCCTTGGCATTGTGACGATCGCCGCGACCATTGTCATCCGCCTTGGTTTCGGGATTGGAGAGGGGTCTGGCGCCATCGCGGCGGCCGAGTTTGAGCTTCCGGCGGGGGACGTTTTGTCCCTTGGCCAGGGCGACGGCACAGCGCTTTTCCTGTTGCGCGATGGCGATGGCAAGGAATGGATGCTGGTGTTCGATGACCGGACAGGAGAGCAACTGAGCCGGACGCAGATTCAGCGAAACTGAAGCCCAGACGGCCAGCGCACCTGGTCGAATTACGAATGCTCGCTACCCACCGAACCCTTCCATGAACGCCGTCAGGTTGCCGGCCAGCGCATCGCTGACATAGCCGCCCTCCTGCACGATGACCGTCGGCAGGCCCATCGCTGCCACCCGCGCCCCGATGGCCGCGAAGGCCGAAGTCGACAGCTTCATGCCCTCCAGCGGATCATCCTCGTGCGCATCCAGTCCCAGCGCCAGAACCAGTGCGCCGGGGTGGAAGGCCTGCACATGGGTGATGGCATCCTCCAGCGCCTCCATGTACGCGGCATCCCCCGTCTGACGCGACAGAGGAACGTTGCGGTTATAACCATACCCGGGCCCCTCGCCGCGTTCGTGGGCGTAGCCGCACAGGAAGGGATAGTAGGTGACAGGGTCCGCGTGGAGCGAGACGGTGAGAACGTCGCCTCGCTCATAGAAGATGCCCTGCGTCCCGTTGCCGTGGTGCACATCGACATCCAGCACCGCCACCCGGTCATGATCCCCGCGCAGCATCTGCGCCGCGATCGCCGAGTTGTTCAGGAAGCAGAACCCGCCCGCAAGATCAGAGTAAGCGTGGTGCCCCGGCGGGCGGCTCAGCGCATAGGTGGCCCGTTCGCCGCCGCGCACGGCCTGGCAGGCGGCAATCGTAGTCCATGCGGACCAGAGCGCGCCGTCCCAGGTTTTCTGGCCAATCGGACAGGCGCCGTCTGCCTGATGGTACGCCGCCAGTCCGGCGGGCGAGTCCGGGTATCCACCGAGCGTGCGGTCAAGGTGCATGTGCGGCATCACCTCTGGCCGCGCGCCGGGCATTTCTATCCAGCGGGCGTGGATGGTCTGAAGAAACCGCAGATAATCCGGCGAGTGGATCGCGGCGACCTCGCCCATGCCGCCCTCGGGCGGTGCCTCGAATACCAGACCGGCGGCGCGGCCACCGGCCAGCAGACGCTCCGCCCGTTCCGGCACCTCTTCGGCTTTGCCGAATGTACCGATCCGCATGAAGGATTGTGGATCGTGGCTCTGACAGCCCTCTGCCCAGAATGCTCTCATATCGCGCTCAGCCCCCCGTCTACCGCTATCGCCTGTCCTGTCATGAAGGTGTTCGAGGGATCGCAGATCAGCAGCATGGCCGCGACCACCTCCTCCGCCTCCCCGACCCGGTTCATGGGGATGCGCCCGGTCAGGCGGTCATAGCTGTCCTGGCGCGTCTCTCCGCGTTTGGCCGCCATATTATCCGAAAACTCGAACAGCATCGGCGTCTTGGCAAAGGCCGGGCAGATCGTGTTCACGCGCACGCCGTACCGGGAATACTCATCCGCCGCTGCCCGGGTCAGTCCGACCACCGCATGCTTCGACGCCGCATAGGCCGCGCAATACCCCGACCCGATCAACCCGGCGACCGAGGCGGTGTTCAAGATTGCCCCGCCCCCTGCCTCTGCCATCACCGGAAGCTGGTATTTCAGGGCGAGGAACACCCCGCGCCCATTCACCGCCATCATCCGGTCGAACTCGTCGGCGGTCGTCTCCGGGATGCGCTTCATATCGGTGAAGATCCCGGCATTGTTCAGCGCCACATCCACCGCCCCGAACCGGGCAAGCGTTTCGTCCACATGGCGCTTCTGATCGGCTTCTTCGGCCACGTTGATCGTCAGGGAGAGGACGTCTGCATCGCCCAGCGAGGTCACCGTCTCGGCCAACCCGGCCTCGTCCAGATCGCTGAGCGACAGCTTCGCGCCCTCGGCCGCAAACCGCTCTGCCGCCAGCCGCCCGAACCCGCTGGCCGCGCCAGAGATCAGGACGACCTTGTCCTTGTATCGCATGATGTTCCCCGACTGGCACAAAGTTGGGGAGTGTTTGGCACAGATTGGAAAATGGGGCGAGGGTCGTCGGATGGGTCTCGGCCCATCCTTCCGCAATGTGATGGGTTGCCGGCCTTCCTAGAGATTTCTTCTATAAATTTCTTGCTGCGCGTTTTGCACCGATCAGACGCGGGAGCGTTTCATTACCGACAAAGTGCGGCACGGTTCTTTAGATTCAGTAAAATTGCATGCGACTTTTCACGAGATTTTGCCCAAAATCGCCGAAATTTGGTCTCTCCAGCTGGAAACCGGACAGTTTTGGCGCGCCCGCGCGGCTCGTTAACCGATCTGGCGTTGGGATATCACGGGGCTGAAACCTGTATGGCTTGCGTATGGCAAGCGTATGGCTTTGTGTCCGTCAGAAGTCGATGCGTGAGGGTTAACAGGGCCGGGGGGTGGTAAGAAATTCTTAGGATGGGAGCGTCTTCCGGCTTGCCGCCGAGCACCGATCCGCGTCCCGTGAATCTTGATCTTTGCCAGCCATCCTTAACTTATCTTGCCCAACGGAGGGTAAAGCCCGTCAGCGGGTGGGCTCTCCACCTTTTCCGGTCTGCACTTTATGGTAACGCTCCCTCGCCGCTCCGACCACGCCCGAACGTCCACGAAGAGCCCGCCCGGGGGGCTGAGGAGGAAACGTAATCGTTCCAGTGGAACGATTGCCCGACGAAGGGGCTCTGCCCGGCGGTGCTGCGTGCCTTGATTCCGGGCTGGGTGCCTAGCGAGGGTCGTAGGATGGGTGCCAACCCATCATTCGCGCACGTGATGGGTTGGGGGTGCCAGATGTCTACTTATTCACAATGACGATGTTGCCTTCACCTTTCTGATACATTCGGATGCCGTCCTCATCCTGAACCCCGAACTCTTGGATGTGCGCCGGGTTGCCATCGCTCATCGTCAAACCAAAGACGGCCCGGGTCTTCCCGTCGCCGTCCTTCACGGACGCGGTGAGATGACAGGACTCGCCGCTGTGGCCCGAAACATCGAACGAAGCAGCGTCGTTCGCTTGGATCGTGTGGGTTCCCTTCAGGTTGTCAGAATCGCAACTGCCAAGTTCCGTGGCAGTAATGGTCAGTGCCATCTGTAGAAAGTTGGAAATGGTCAGTCCGTCAGCCATATCAGTCTCCTTTTCCGGTGCTTGACTGAGCTTGCCATTGTTGGCGACAAAGAGACTGCCCGGCGATCCACGCGAAGTACTGAAAGAAACACGAAAAATTTCTGCAATCTCTCAGCGATAACTGGCCTGAGTCCCGAGCAGGGCCGTAGGATGGGTGCCAACCCATCATTCGCGCACGTGATGGGTTGGCACCCATCCTACGTGATTTTGCCCCACAAAGGGCAAACCCCGTCCGCGGGTGGGCTCTCCGCCTTTTCCAGTCTGCACTTTATGGCAATGCCTCCTCCCCGCTGCAGCCACGCCCGAACGTCAGTGAATAGCCCGCCCGGGGGGCTGAGGAGGAAAAGTAATCGTTCCAGTGGAACGATTGCCCGACGAAGGGGCTCTGCCCGGCTCTCACACGTTGCTTATGGCAACCTGTTGACGCCGTCAGCACTTCGCTTCGCGCCTCGATTCCGGGCCGGGTGCCTAGAACGCAAAACCACATGTACCGGCTTCCAATAGAGCTCCCCTACCCCGTCGCCTCGAGCCCCTTCTTCGCAAAGACCGGCACCCATTCGCCCATGGCCTTCGCCTGCTCGGGGTTTGACGCGTTCCCGTCCAGCCCGCGTTTCAGGACGCCCTGAACGATGGCCGCCATGCGGAAGAAGGAAAACGCCAGGCAGAAGTCGAAGATCGGGATGCCGCTCAGCCCTCGGCGCTCGCAATAAAGCGCCACATACGCTTCCTCAGACGGGATGCCGAGTTCCGTGCGGTCCTGATCGCCGAAGCCGCGGGTCTCCAGACCGGGGGGCATCCGCCACTGCATGCACTGATAGGCGATGTCGGAATAGGGATGGCCCAGCGTTGCGAGTTCCCAGTCCAGGACGGCCAGCGCACGGCCTTCGGGCGCGTACATGATGTTGTCCAGCCGGTAATCGCCATGAACAAGCGTGGTGATGCCGTCATCTTCAGGCATGTTTGCCTCGACCCATTTGATCAGGGCGTCCATGTCCGGCCAGTCCTGGGTCTGCGCGGCATAGTACTGCTTGGACCACCGGCTGAACTGCCGGGCGAAATAGGACCCCGGGCGGCCAAAATCGCCGAGACCCACAGTCTGGTAGTCAACGTTATGCAAGGCCGCCAGACCTGCGTTCATCTGGTCGAACATCCGGGCGCGCACTTCGGGCGATTTGCCCGGCAGCCGGGGGTCGAAATGCACCTCGCCCTCGACGCATTCCATGACGTAGAAGATCGAGCCGATGACGTCCTCGTCCTCGCAGAGATGCAGCATCTTTGCAGTCGGTACATCTGTGTCCTGCAGGGCCTTCTGCACCCGATATTCCCGGTCGACGGCATGGGCGGATTTCAGCAATTCCCCGGGAGGTTTCCGGCGCAGTACGTATTTGCCGGACCCCGCCGTCAGGATGAAGGTCGGGTTCGACTGCCCTGTCGGCGTCTTGGCGAACGACAGCGGCCCGCGAAAGCCGGGGATGTGGGCGGCGAGGTATTTCTCGACCACCTCGACATCCAGATGGGCGGCGGCGTGGGACTCTCCGTGAGGCTCTGACATCAGCTATAGGTCTCGGCGTGCTTGCGGTCGGGGCGATCCAGATGAGGGATCGCATTGAACATGTTGACGTAGGTGCGGGCGGAAGAAAACACCAACCGCGTGATGCTTGCGTTGCGGATCTGCAGGTTGAATTCGATCCATTGGTCGGGGCGCAGATCCATCACCTGCATCAGGACCAGTGCGATGGAACCGCCGGAGGCCGCGACCAGCACGCGGCCATCATCTCGCGTGGCGTCCGTCACGGCTGCGCGGACGCGGATGTTGAATGCCTCCCAGGTCTCCGCCCCCTCTATCTCGCCAGCGGCCCATTGCAGCAAGGCCCCGCGCAGGCGGCGGAAATGCTCGCGCCGGGTCAGCGAGGGGTCGCGGTCCTGAAGACCGGCGCCTTTCATGATGGCCTCTGCCGAGTATTCCTCGAACCCGATGACCTC
>JBCCMP010000259.1:0-7536 GCA_039026295.1 Pseudomonadota bacterium
GTCAAGGAAGAGGGGCTAAGACTGCTCGCCAACAGCGACGCGAGCGAGATGATCATAAATATGGGCAATGTCGAGTTCATCGATTCATCTGGCGTCGGCGCACTCGTGGCATTGCGGAAAGCCATGGGCGAAGACGGTATTGTGACATTGATCAACACCCATGATTTTGTTGATCGCGTCATCACGCTGACAAACCTGAGCAGAGTCTTTCAGGTTCGGCGTGCTGCCTGATGCAGTCTGGACCTCTACGATCGCCTCTCCTGCCGCGGACTTGCAGTGGTCGAGCTATCGCCCGGCCATCACGCACAGCAGTTCGAACATGATCGTAGCCCCGTTGAGCGCGGTTATGCCGCCCACATCAAAGGGCGGGGACACTTCGACCATGTCAGCGCCGGCAATATTCAGGCCCTCGAGCCTTCTGCACATGCCCTGAGCTTCGCGCATTGTCAGCCCGCCGGCCTCCGGCGTGCCGGTTCCCGGCGCGAAGGCGGGGTCGAGACTGTCAATGTCGAATGAAACATAGATCGGCATGTCGCCAACGATTGATCTGGCCTCGTCGATGCAGGCGCGCCAGCCCCGGTCTTCGACTTCTTCGATCTGCATCACCCGCATGCCGCTGTCGTAGCTGAACGCCCACATGTCCTCCATGTAGAGCGATCCGCGGATGCCGATCTGCACGACCTTCTTAGGATCCAGAAGACCTTCATCAACGGCGACCTTGAAAGGTGCCCCATGATGGAACCGCGAGCCGCCGTAGTTATCGCCCGTATCGCAGTGCGCATCGATGTGGATCATGCCCAGAGGTCGGTCCTTGGCCAGCGCCCTCAGGATCGGCAGGCTGACCGAGTGATCGCCGCCGCAGGCGAGCGGTCGAATTCCGGCCTCGTGAACGCTGGTGAAGAAATCCTGGATCTCATGGTGCGCGCCTTCCAGTTCGTATGGCTTTCGGATCCATGCATCGCCGATATCCGCGACCTTTGCCTTGTCGAACGGGCTTAATCCGGTCGCCTGATTGATGCGGCGCATCATCGAGGACAGGTTTCTAACCTCGCGCGGGCCATGACGGGGTCCCGGCCTGTTTGTCACCCCGCCATCGTAGGGCACGCCGCAGACACCGATCTGCGGGGGGTCGGATGTGAAATCCTCGAGATAGGGCGCGCGAAAAAAGCTGGCGAGCCCCGTGAACCGCGGCCGCTGCATCGGATCTTCGAAGCTGAGCGTTTCTGCATCGTCCATCCTGGTCCTCCCCCGAGAGCTTCGGGTTGACCCTGATGGATGGATGATGAACTGGCAAGTATCGGGAGCAGTACTGATGCCGGTGGGGCGGCATCAGTACTGCCAGAGTTCATCTGTTGCCGCGGAGCCGATCAAACGGCTGATCCAGTTGATCACGCCGCATGCCGATATCCCTCAATAGGTGATCGTTCAAAGCGCCAAGTTCGTGTTGACCGCCGAGGCCAAGTGGCTGCGTGAAGAGATCACGCAACGTGTCCAAAACTGAGCCTTGCTCGACGATCCTGGTGTTTTCCGTTTGGTCGTAATCACGCATCTTGCACCCCTGAAACTGATCGGGCTGCACTACTCAGCGAAAGAGAATGTTGCGTTTGCGAAAATGGTAAACGCCTGATTTTTTGCGGAAATCAGCGTTGCATAAATTGCATGGCTCTTTTGTCCCGGGCTCATTGTGCAGGTGCGAAGAAATCCTATCTGTCTGGGAGAAGAGGTTTCGCGCTTATGCAGGAGATGCACGATGGCTGACACAGCATTTCAACCCCGTACCCAGGCTGGCCAATGGCTTGGTGCCATTGCCAATGTCCTTGGAAACGGTTTGGTGCAACTGGGCGAATTGTCCGCCGGTGCGCGTGCGGCCCGCTATGCCGGAAATCTGGCGAAGCTGAGCGACGAAGAACTTGCCGCGCGCGGTTTGAAGCGTGATCAGATCGTTGAACATGCGTTCGGGGACCTCGTCACCTCGTGATCGGGGTCCGGCGCCAGCGGTTTCGGCACCTGCACCCATCATAGGTTCTGGCGGGGCAGGGTGAGCCCCGCTAGGCTCTGCGGATGATCCCGCGATTCATCCACCTCCGCACACACTCCGCCTACTCCTTGTTGGAGGGGGCGATCCCGATGAAAAAGCTGCCCGGTCTCGTGGCTGGCGCTGGATTTCCGGCGGTTGCAGTCACCGATACCAACAATCTGTTCGGCGCGCTCGAGTTCGCAGAAGGGGCGGTCAAAGCAGGCCTTCAACCCATCATCGGGCTGGAACTCGCGGTCAGCTACCTTCCGGTCGAACAGGGTACGCGTCCGCCGGAGCCCGCGACCATAGTGCTGCTGGCGCAGAACCGCGCGGGCTACGAGCACCTGATGACGCTCTCGTCGGGCGTCTTTCTTGACACGGACGCGACGCGCCTGCCTCAGGCCGACCTTGGAACTGTTCTTGACCATTCGGATGGCCTGATCTGCCTGTCGGGGGGCGCAAACGGGCCGCTGGGCCGTTTGATTGCGGCCGGTAAAGACGCAGAAGCCGAGGCATTGGCACATCGGCTTGCCGATCGGTTTACCGGACGTTTCTACATCGAGATCCAGCGTCACGGGACCGGCAGCGACCACCGCACGCCGGAGGAGGAAGCGACCGAACCGGGCCTGGTGGATCTGGCGTATCGACTGGATCTGCCGCTGGTCGCCACAAATACGGTCTACTATGCAACGCCGGATGTTGCCGACGCCCACGATGCCTTCCTTTGCATCGGCAAGGGGCGCTATGTGAACGAGGCCAACCGGGACCGCCTGACCCCGGAGCACTATCTTAAGTCCGACGCCGAGATGATCGAGCGTTTCGCCGATCTGCCGGAGGCCATCGAGAACACCGTGGAGATTGCCCGGCGCTGCGCCTATCGTCCGCGTACCCACGACCCCATCCTCCCGAAATTTGCCGACGACGAAGTTCAGGAACTGAAGCGGCAAGCACGGAGTGGTCTGGCCGAACGGCTGGCCGTGATCCCGCACGCTGCCGAAGTTTCGCTGTACGAGGACCGCCTGGAGTTTGAGCTCGACATCATCGAGGGGATGGGCTTTCCGGGGTACTTCCTGATCGTTGCCGATTTCATCAAATGGGCGAAGGGTCAGAACATTCCGGTTGGTCCTGGCCGCGGGTCTGGCGCTGGTTCGCTGGTGGCCTATGCCCTGACGATTACCGATCTGGACCCGCTGCGTTATGGGCTTCTGTTCGAACGCTTCCTCAATCCGGACCGGATCTCGATGCCCGATTTCGACATCGACTTCTGCCAGGATCGCCGGGAAGAAGTGATCCAGTACGTGCAAGGGAAATACGGCCGCGACCGCGTTGCGCAGATCATAACATTCGGCGCGCTGCTGTCGAAAATGGCGGTGCGCGATATTGGCCGGGTATTGCAGATGTCCTATGGCCATTGCGACAAGCTGGCCAAGCTGATCCCGGTTGAAGGGGTCAAACCTCTGTCGATCAGGCAGGCCCGCAAAGAGGAACCACGGCTGGACGAGGAGGCCCGGCGCGAAGAAGTCGTGGCGACGCTGCTCGATTACGGCGAAAAGCTCGAGGGGTTGCTGCGCAACGCCTCGACCCATGCGGCCGGTGTCGTGATCGGCGACCGGCCACTGACTGAATTGGTGCCGCTTTACCAGGATCCGCGCTCGGACATGCCGGCGACCCAGTTCAACATGAAGTGGGTGGAACCGGCAGGGCTGGTGAAGTTTGATTTCCTGGGTCTGAAGACACTGACCGTGGTGCAGAACTGTCTGGATCTGCTGAAGCTGCGCGGGATCGACATCGATATCTCCGCGATCCCCCTGGATGATCAGGCCAGCTACGAGCTTTATTCAAGCGCTGACACGGTGGGTGTTTTCCAGGTTGAAAGCGCGGGCATGCGCGATGCGCTCCGGCAGATGCGACCAACCTGTATCGAGGATATCGTCGCGCTGGTCGCTCTCTACCGGCCCGGCCCGATGGAGAACATTCCCAAATACTGCAACGTTAAGAACGGCCGAGAGGAACGCGACTTCCTGCATCCCAGCATCGACGACATCCTCGACGAGACGCAGGGGATCATCGTCTATCAGGAACAGGTCATGGAGATCGCCCGCAAGATGGCGGGCTACTCGCTTGGCGGCGCCGATCTTCTGCGCCGCGCCATGGGTAAGAAGATTCAGGAGGCCATGGACGCAGAGCGCCCGAAGTTTCTGGCTGGCGCTGCCGAAAACGGTGTCGACGAAGCGAAGGCGATCGAGGTCTGGAACCTCCTGGACAAGTTCGCAAACTACGGTTTCAACAAATCGCATGCCGCTGCCTACGCGGTCGTCAGCTACCAGACCGCCTATCTGAAGGCGAATTATCCGGTCGAGTTCATGGCGGCCGTCATGAACCTTGACCTTCACGTCACCGACAAGCTCGCCGTCTACGTCACCGAATGCCAGCGCATGAAAGTCGAGGTCGTGCCGCCCTGCGTGCAGCGTTCGGAGGCGAAGTTCACAGTGCGTGACGGAAAGGTCTTGTATGCCCTTGGCGCCCTGAAGAATGTCGGCATCGAGGCGATGGAGTTGATCATCGCGGCGCGGACCCAATCCGAAACCGGCGGTCCATTTCGCGATCTGTTCGACCTGGCCCGCCGGGTTGATCTGAAACATGTCGGCAAACGGCCGCTGGAGAATCTGGCGCGCGCCGGCGCGTTCGACGCGCTGGATGGCAATCGGCACCGGGTTCTTGCCGGGCTTGACGCGCTGGTTGATTACTCAGCGATGGTCCATGACGAGCGCTCGTCAGCGCAGGTAAGCCTTTTCGGCGGCCCCGGTGAAGACCTGCCGCCGCCCCGCTTGCCAAGACCAGAGGACTGGTTGCCGAGCCAGCGACTGGCCGAGGAACTGGGCGCGGTCGGATTTTATCTGTCCGGGCACCCGCTCGACGAATACATGGGCGCGTTGAGACGCAAGAAGATAACCACCGAAGCCGACTTCATGGCCGGTGCCGGTCGCGCCGGAGGAGCCGGGCGCATTGCCGGAACGCTTTCGTCCCGCAGGGATCGCAAATCCGCGCGCGGAACGCGATTCGCCTTCATCCAGTTCTCCGACCCGTCAGGACTGTGGGAGGTGATGGCCTTCTCTGATGTCTTGTCCGAGAACGAAGATCTGCTGCAGCCGGGGCAGAATCTGGTGTGCCATGTGCAGGCCGAAGTTTCGGATGAACAGACCCGCCTGATGTTGCGGGCCGTTCAGCCGGTTGTGCAGGTCGCAGAAGATGCAGCCACCGTCGGTCTGGAAGTGCACGTCGGCGATCTTGACGCGCTGGAGAGCATCCGAAACAGATTGGATCTGGTCTCGACTGAGGCCCGCCGCCGCAGAGGCGAGGGACCGGTGAAGCTGGTCATGGCGCTTGCCGATGTGGATCAGGAAGTGCACGTGGATCTTCCCGGGCAATATGCGATCAGCGCCGAAATCCGCGGAGCCTTGAAGTCGGTGCCAGGGGTTGAGGCGGTAAACGAATTCTGAGCGCTGAAAACGGTGCCGTAATCTCATTTGCCGCAGTCAGAATCGTTCCTGAAGGGAAGCTGTTGTTTGACGGCCCCAGACCCTTCTCACGCGTAGCTCACCACAGGGTGATCAACGCTTGATTGATCTCGGAACGCCGCGTGCACATCTGACCGTCATAGAAGCAACGGGCCCAAGGGGCCGACAGGAGACCACCATGCAGAAAGTCATCGGAGCCACCCTCGTCGCCGTCGCCACATTGACAGGCACTGCGGCCCTCGCAACGGGTGATAACCCGCTGCAAGAACGTGAGTACGAGCGCAGCTTTAAGGCTCAAAAACACTCCCAGCCTGCGGCGTCAGCGTCCTCGGCAAATGTGGCCAGCAAGGCTGATACACGGACCGACCGCGGTGACCGTTTCGACCGACTTGACGTGTCTCAGCGTCTGGAAGACTGGCTGCGCAGCACGCAGGCGCGTCCGGCCGGACGATAAACCGGCCCGCGACGCGGTAAAGGTGGCGCTTCGGCCGAGCCGAGGCGCCTCGTAAGCTGAGTGGAACTGCGCAAACGATCGCGCCAAAATATCGGGGAAAAAAATGGAGAATGTCTCATCAAGGCGAATTGCGTCCTTTCTTTCTGGCGCTGTTCTGATTGCAGCCTTAACGGCGTGCGGCGCGCAATCAACGGTGCCTGTTGAGACTGGCTCAACCGAACGATCGTCATCGGCGCTTGGTAGTCCGGCCCATTCGGGCCTGACGCCCGATCAGATAAGATGGCTGAACAGTATACGTCCACGCCCAGCCGGACGGTGATCCCAGAACCCAGCGAATAACCGCTTGGCATTGGCGGCCTAGACATCCAGCCCCTTGCCTGTTCGCAGGTGCTGGGTTACCTCCCACCGCACACGTCGTGCCGGGAGAGACAAATGATCGGGCGCCTGAACCATGTCGCCATTGCGGTGCCCCAGCTTGATGCTGCGTCTGCGCTTTACAGGGAAACACTGGGGGCTGCGGTATCGGATCCCCAACCGGAACCCGACCACGGCGTCACGGTCGTTTTTGTGGAACTGCCGAACACAAAGATCGAACTGCTGGAACCGTTGGGCGAAGGCTCGCCGATTGCAAGCTTCCTCGAAAAATCACCCGCTGGCGGCATCCATCACATCTGTTACGAGGTCGACGATATTCTCGTCGCGCGCGACAGGCTGAAAGCAGACGGGGCCCGGGTGCTTGGTGACGGCAACCCCAAGATCGGCGCCCATGGCAAGCCGGTCCTGTTTCTGCATCCGAAAGATTTCAACGGTGCATTGGTGGAATTAGAGCAGGCCTGACGATGGGTTTCATGTCCTCGATCGTCCTGTTCGCGACCATCTGGGCGGTGGTTTTCTTCATGGTTCTGCCCGTCGGCATGGTCAGTCAGGCAGATGATGGCGACGTCGTGCCGGGAACGCCGGCCTCGGCTCCTGCCAATGCACAGATCCTTCGGAAGATGGCCTGGACAACTGTCATTGCGATCGTTGTCTTCTTGATCGCGTGGTCGATCATAACCTTCCGACTGATCACCTTGGACGACATACCATTTTTCACGCCGCCTTCGGCGCGCTGATATCCTATGTCGTGCCAGAGCGCAGCCGGTGAAACTGATGCGTGATCGTGGCAACACCCAGCACCGGGACGATCAGGTTAAGTAGCGGGATTGAAAGCGGTGCTGCCATGCAGATGCCCGCGAACCAGACACGTCCCGAAAACTTCGAACGCAAGGCATTGGCTTCTTTCGACGGCAGGTGCCGGACGGCGACAAGCTCGAAGTACTCGCGTCCCAGCAGATAACCGTTCACGCAGATCATCAGCAGAGCCGCAAGAGGTGCAAAGATTACCAGCAGGACCAAGAACGGCAGCAGCACCAACAGGTTGATGCCCAAAACAACCATTGTGAATCTCACTGCGCTGCCGATGCTTTCGACCAGACCTGCGCTTCGGGTCCCGATTTTGCCCGGATAGTGGCGGGCTTCGACAGCGGCGGCGATATCTTCCAGGAAAA
>JBCCMP010000260.1:0-7501 GCA_039026295.1 Pseudomonadota bacterium
AGGCCGCCGTCCGCCTGCTCTGACACCAGCGGTGTTGCCAGGCGGGCGGCGAGTTCCGGGTAGATCTCGGCGCAGTCGGTCTCTTGCAGGTCCCCGTCATCTGCCAGCAGGGGCTTGCGCCCGTCATGCAGCGCCGCCCGGGACAGCGCGTGGGTCGCCACGGCACCGGTGACGTAGAGAACGATCGCGATGATCACCAGCCGCCCGGCCACCAGCCAGTCGTCCGTCTGGCTGAGCATCCCCAAGGTCAGAAAGCCGACCCCCAGGGTGTCGCTGACCGAGGTCGCATGCATCCGCGTGAAAACATCCGGCATCCGGTTCAGGCCGATCGCCCCGACAACGCAGAAGAACGCGCCAAGACCAAGCGCCGCCCAGCCGAAGACATCCAGTGCCATGGGCAGCCAGCCGCTCATCCCTTGCCCTCGGCATCGTCTTCGCGGTGGTCGTAACCCAGCCAGCCGTAGCGAAAGAATTTCAGGACAGCGAGGGTGCCGATCATGTTCAGCAGGGCGTATGTGATGCCCAGATCCAGAAACTCCGGCCGCCCGGTCAGGAAACCGAACAGGGCCAGAAGCATGATCGCGAACGTGCCGATCGTGTTGACCGCCAGCAGCTTGTCAAAGGCAGTCGGGCCGAGGATCGCGCGGATGACCGCCAGGGCCAGGGCCACCAGAACGCCGAAGATCGCCACGACGAACATCAGGCGGACCCTTTCTCGAACCAGGCGACCTTTCGGTTCATTTCGTCGTCGGCAAAGCCTTCCGCGCCCTCGCGCTCGATCGCGTGGACCCAGATGCACTTACCGTTCGCCGATGCCTCGATCGAGATCGTCCCGGGTGTCAGCGTGATGGAGTTCGCATAGGTGACCAGTCCGACCGCGGTGTCCTGGTGCACGTCGACTTTCGCCAGGGTCGGCGAGATCGGCAGCTTCGGGTCCAGGATCAGCCGCGTCACCCTCAGACCGCTCAGCACGATCTGCCAGAGCAGCCACGGCCAATACACAAGCCCGCGGGGGATCAGGCCGACCGGAAACCCCTCGGCATCCGTGATGCCCTTGCCCCAGCAGAACCAGACCACCGCAATGGCGAAAACGGCACCGGATCCGACAAACCAGACGTCATAGTGCCCGGACAGCGCCAGCCAGAATGCAAAGAGCATCAGTGCCATCAGGATCAATCGCATGTGGTCGGGTACCTTCTGTCCGCGGCGGGTCGTCTAGCACAGGATGCGTCCGTGGCAACCGGGGTGCGTCTACTTCGCGCATCGTTGCTTGATCGTTAATCGAGCTTACGCCAACAAGTCGCATGGAAGAGACTCTAACGCTGATTCAATCGCAAATCACGGGGTGCCGACTTTGCGCGGATCGGTTCGCGGCGACCGAGACCCGGCATGCGCCGCGGCCTGTCGTCCGCCCGTCCACAACGGCCCGCGTTCTGATCGTGGGGCAGGCCCCCGGTGCCCGCGTTCATGCGTCCGGCATTCCATTCGATGATCGCAGCGGGGACAGGTTGCGCGACTGGCTGGGGGTGGACCGGGCGACCTTCTATGATCAGTCACGATTGGCGATTGTGCCCATGGCGTTCTGCTTTCCGGGCTACCGCAAAGGATCGGACCTGCCGCCGCCGCCGATCTGCGCCAGAACCTGGCGGGCGGGCCTGATGGCCGCGATGCCCCAGATCGAGCTGATCCTTGTGATTGGCCAATACGCCCAGGGCTGGCATATGGGGGCGGAGAAGAAGCGCACCGTAACCGACACCGTAAGGGCCTGGCGTGAGTACACCCCCCATCTGCTTCCCCTGCCGCACCCTTCCTGGCGCAATACCGCCTGGCTGCGCCGGAATGCGTGGTTCGAGGAAGAGGTCCTGCCGTGGCTGAAGGCCGAAGTCGCGCGCTTGGTTGGCTCGCCGGGGCGCTGATGCTGCTTGGCGCCTGTTCGGCTGGCGGCCCGTTGCCCGCGGGGCGCACTGCACCCGACCCCCATGCCGCACGCATCGCGCCAGAGGATGCTCCGCCGCATACAACCGGTCGGCCGGGCGTCATGGCGGCATCAGATGGCGGCGAGGTCGTGGTTTCAGAATGGGGCGCTGAAGAACCGAGTGCGGTCATCCTTGCACTGCACGGCTATGGTGATTACGGCGATCTGACCTTCCGCCGTGCCGCGCCCTTCTGGGCGGAGCAGGGCATCGCGACCATCGCGCCCGATCAGCGCGGGTTCGGCCGCAATGGCTCGCGCGGGCGCTGGCCCGGGGCGGACGGGCTGGTCGCGGATGCGCGCGGTTATGTCGGGCAGGTCCGCGCGCGCTTCCCCTGCACGCCGGTGATCCTGCTCGGCCACTCCATGGGCGGGGGTGTGGCCGCATCCGCGGCCTCAGGCGCGCCGATCGACGGGCTTCTTCTAGCAACGCCCGCGATCTGGGGCGGCGGGCGGCTCAATCCGCTCCACCGGGCAGCGGCCTGGATCGCGGCGATGGTGGTGCCGGATCAGCGGTTTTCCGGCCGCGGCGTTGTGCGTATTCAGGCCAGCGACAACATCGAGGCGCTGCGCGAGCTGAGCGGCGATCCGCTCTATCTTGCTCCGCCCTCGCCGCGAGAGATTTTCGGACTTGTGCGCCTGGTCGATCAGGCGGCGAAATCGGCCGGGCAGATTACGGCGCCGGCGCTGATGCTGCTCGGCTCGAAAGACCAGATCGTGCCGAACGCGACCGTTCGAAAGGTCTTCGCGCGCACCGCCGGGCCGCGAAAGGTCATCGAGTATCCCGAAGGCTGGCATCTTGTCTTTCGCGATCATCAAGCCAAAACGGTCTGGCAGGATGTCGCGGACTGGGTGGGCACGGTGCCCGCCCCGTCATGTGCCGCGTCCTGAAAGGCACGCCCATGACGCCAGAGATAACCCCGCAGATGACATCCCGGACAACGGCTCTGGCGCAGCTTTACGCGGCTGCACTCCAGTCCGATGCGCAGGCGGACTGGCAGGCGGTCTGGCAGGCGCTGGCGGGAACGCGGCTGGTCGTGCCGCTGGAGGATGGCGACGGCGACACCGTGCGCCCGCGCCTCGTCGCCATCGACGGGCAACGCGCGGTGCAGGGTTTCGAGAGCATGGATCTTTTTGCCCGGCTGCTGGACGCACCCGGCGAATATGCCGAGGTCGACGGTGCCGAACTGTGCGAGATGCTGGCGGCGCAGGACACCGGCCTTGCGGTTTCGCTGGAGCACTACGATGCCCCGCTGCTGGTCGGGCGCGAGGCTGTGCAGTGGATCGCCATGACCTTCAGGGCCGAGGTCAGCCGGGGCATGAACGACGGCGTCTCTGTGGTGACGCCAGACCTGCCCAGCCCGGAACTCGTCGCCCTGATGGGCCAGACCGTCGGCGCACTGGGCGCGGACTGTCCCGAGGCATGGCTGGTCGACATGGTCGGTCGGGACGGCGACGGCGAGACCGTGCTGGTTCTTGGCCTGACCGATGCCGTGCGGCCCATGGAGGCCGACATCGCCGAGACCGTGACCCGCGCGATACAGGCCGGTGCTGACCGTCCGGTCGCGGTGGCCTGCCCCGACCGGGGGTCTGCCCTGATGGATCAGGCAAGACGCAAGGGGATCGGCATCGGGGGGTAGGCGCAGTCGGTGTCGCACCAACGGTGTGGTATCCTGCAACCTCTGATGTGAATTTTGAAGGCAGGTCCAATGTCGGAACGGCGCGAATTCTTCTCTGCCCGTCGGATCGGCCTCGTCGGCTCCCATCGGGGAGATGCCGGTCTTTTCAGCGTGTTTTGCCAGCAGATCGGCCGCAATCTTGCGGCCCGGCAGGACCTGATCGTTGCCATCGCCGGGCGGATGAGCGGCAAGCACGCTGATGATCCCGCCGTCCGGCGGCGTCTGGAACGCTACGTCACCGGCGATTCCCAGTTCACCACGGGCTTTCTCGAGGTGATACCGGAACAGGACATCGGCGACCGGATCGAGACTTACGTCTTTGCCAGGGAAAGCAACGACGCCAGATTCAGACATCTTGGCCGTGTCATTCAGGTGGAAGGGCGCACGCGGGAAGCCAGGAGGTTTTCCATGATCCATGCCGTCGACGGCCTTATCGCCGTTTCTGGCACCGGCGGCACCGACCAGCAGATCACATTTGCTCTCGCCACGCAGACCCCAGTGCTGCCAGTCCCCTGTTTCGGCAACCGCGCGGCGCAGCACTGGGACAACAATGAGGACGATCTGGCGGCCCAGATGGGGCTGACCCGGCAGGACTGCAAGCGTTGGAAGACGCCGCCGAAGACCGAGGAGGAGGCCAAAGCGCTTGCCGAGGAAATGCTGGACCGTTTCCTCGCCAGCCTGTCCAAGCGCTGCTTCGTCATCATGCCCTTTGCCGAAGACTTCGACGCCCTGAACCACGGTGTCATCGACCCGGCGGTGCAGTCCTTCGGGGACGAGCCTATTCATCTGGGCAACCGCGGCGAGCCGGGAGATGTTGGCGAGCAGATCCGCGAGGGCATCGATAAGGCCGACTACATTATCTGTGTGCTGGACGGCCTGAGGCCCAATGTGCTGTTCGAGCTTGGTATGGCCCAGGCAAAGGGGAAACCAACGATCCTTCTATGGAGCGAGAAGCGCCAGGAAGCGGAAAGCGTGCCCTTCGACATCGCCCATGAGCAGCGGATCAATTACGGGGCCGTGGACGATGCGCTGCTCTCGCGGCTGCAGAAGGCCATCGGGCACGTGCGGTAAGGCGAAGATGGCGGGCAGGGCGCGCCCTCATTCTCGTCGAAAAATAGCGCATCACGTTGAACCGGAATCTTTCGATCGGGCGCGCCGTCCCCGAAGTTACGCTGCGTGACCGATGGGGTCGAAGCGGCTCTCTTGTTTCGGTAGGCGCTCAATCCGACATCAGCATCGGCTCCAGCGGGGGACCCCTAACGGTTGGTTTGAAGATTAAGCCCCAAGGGCTGGGATAGATCTGCGGCACCGGCATCTCGACGACAGCGGGACCGTTCGCGTTGAATGCCTCTTCCAGCGCTTTGCGCAGGCCCTCCGGCGTGGGATCGGCCCGCAGCGCCATGGCACCGAAGCTTTCGACGAACTTGACGATGTCCGGGTTCACCAGATCCGAGGCGATGGTCCTGTTGTGACCGAAGCGGTCTTCCTGAATGCGTTTCACGTTGCCATAGGCGCTGTCGTTGTAGACCAGCGTGACCAGCGGGATGTTGTATTTCACCGCTGTGGCCAGCTCTGACGCGCCGTACATGAAACCGCCGTCGCCCTGCACCGTCAGCACCCGCCGGTCCTCCATCGCGATCTTGGCGCCCAGACCTGCGGGAAGGCCCCAGCCCAGCGTCCCGGCATATCCCGCGCAGACATAGCCGCGGGGCTTGTAGACCGGGAAGCCGATGCGGGCCGAGTAGGCGACCTGCGTCAGATCATCGACGAAGATGCCATCCTCGCCCAGGACCTCACGGATAACCTGATGATGGGCGGTGTGGGGCTGCAAGTCCTCCAGCTCGGCGGCGAGTTTCGCATTTTCTTCTGCGATGCGCTCGGCCTTGTCCTCGACCTTGCCGAGCCGCCGCGCAACGGCGTCGATCAGCAAGGGCAACGCGTGTTCGGCAAGGGCACAAATCGGCACCTCGACATTGCCGCGGCGGTTGATCTCTCCGGGATCCGCGTTGATCTGGATCAGCTTCAGGTCGTCATCAACGCCCCAGACCATCTCGTGCCACATGAAGCGGGTGCCGATGCCCAGCGCGACATCGGCGGTCTTCCAGAACTCCCAGAGGACCGGGCTGGAGACGTAGTAGGGCCGCCGTTCATCGTAGGCACCCTTGCCCTGGCGCAGGGCATTGACCGGGCACTTGAGCAAGTCGGTCAGCGTGACGATGTCCTCGGTGCAGTCATGGGCACCGCCGCCCAGGCAGATCACCGGGTTTTTGGCCTTCACCAGAAGATCGGCCGCCCGGTCGATAGCGTCGGTGTCGACCTCGGCGAAATGGGGCAGCGGCATCTTCGCGGGCTCGGCCGGCCGGGACCACATGTCCAGCGGACATTCCACCGTGACCGGTGCCGGATGGCCGGAGACCAGGGCGTGCATTGCGGCGGCAATCTGGTCCGGCGCCTCGGCCGGGTCGCGCAGCGCCGTGGCGTTCTTCGAGATCTGCTCCACCACCGCCATCTGGTTCGGCAGCTCGTGCAACTGCCCATGCATCGCGCCGATGAATTCGCGCTTGTTCTGGCCCAGGATTGCCAGCACGCGGGCCGATGTCGCAAAGGCCGTGGAATGACCTGCCGCCGCGTTCAGAACACCCTGACCCGGGACCGTGCAATAGGCCTGCGGACGGCCCGACGCCAAAGCGGCACCGGTCGCCATGTAGGACGTCGCCTGTTCGTGCCGCGCCACAAATGGTGTCAGCACTGGATGGTCGACCAGAACATTGAAAAAGTTGTCGTTCTGGACGCCTGGCAAGCAGTAGAGCGCGTCCACGCCCTCGTCGATCAGACCCTGGCACAGCAGGTGGGAAATGGTCGTCATGGAAAATCCTTGGATGATGCGCGGGGACTGATGCAGCGTGACCTTAACAGGGTTGAAGCCGGATCGGGAACCGGGAAACTCCGCTCTGTATTCCGCGCCCACTTTTGCTGTCGCGAGAATAATTCTTTCACTTTGCGCCGCATTGTTCGCGCCGGAAAAGTGACCAAATTCCCGGCATCACCATTGTCAGAGGAACTGCACGAATGACCAAGGTTCTCAGAATTGATTCCAGCATGCGCAGGGCTGGATCGACGACCCGCCGCCTGACCGATCAGGCCATCGAAAAGCTCGCCGCCCAGGGTGCGATTGATGTGACGACCCGGGATCTGGCCGCCGGCATAGAGATCATCGACGAAGCATGGATCGGCGCCAATTTCACCGACCCGGCAGAGCGGGGCGATGCCCAGAAGGCGCAGCTGGCGCTTTCCGACGAACTGGTCGCCGAACTGAAAGCTGCCGATGTCATCGTGATTGGTGCGCCGGTCTACAATTTCGGTGTACCCGCCGCCCTGAAGGCCTGGATCGACATGATCTGCCGGGCGCGGGAGACGTTCATGTATACCGAGACGGGCCCCGTCGGTTTGCTCGAAGGTAAGCGCGCGATCGTCGTCATCGCCTCTGGCGGGACAGAAATGGACAGCCCGATTGACTTTACGACGCCCTATCTGCGGCATCTGCTGGGCTTTGTCGGGATCACCGATGTGACCTTCATCGGCTCAGACCGCCAGATGGTCGATGCCGATGGGTCCGAGGCCCGGGCGCAGGAAGCCTTGGCCGCGCTTTGACGCGAAGCGTGCCCGGCTTGGGTCCGGGCCCGCCTCGATCCGTGACAGAGGGCTCTTCAACTGAATGCCTTCAAACCAGGCTTGTCCGGCGCATTGACCGATCCGTGCGCCGGGCCTATACGGCGGCGCAAGAAAATTTCCTTCGCATTCGCAGCATGGAGCGCCCCATGAGCTTTGCCGTCCAGCCCGCGGCCCCCGC
>JBCCMP010000261.1:0-7402 GCA_039026295.1 Pseudomonadota bacterium
ATCATGTTTGGCCCGTCCGACGGCGCAGTGTCCGGGTCGGGATGTGTCTCGATGAACAGGCCCGCAATGCCGACCGCCAATGCGGCGCGTGCCAGGACCGGCGCGAACTCCCGCTGCCCGCCCGAAGCACCGCCCAGACCGCCGGGCTGTTGGACCGAATGGGTTGCGTCGAAGACGACCGGATGGCCGGTTGCCGCCATTTGCGGCAGGCCGCGCATATCCGTCACCAGTGTGTTGTAGCCAAAGGACGATCCCCGTTCGCACAGAAGAATACTGTCATTGCCGGTCGACGCGATCTTGGCCGCCACATTGGGCATGTCCCAAGGTGCGAGAAATTGGCCTTTTTTGACGTTGACGGGTTTGCCGGTCTCGCCCGCCGCCAACAAAAGATCCGTCTGGCGGCAGAGAAACGCTGGGATTTGCAGGGCATCAGCCACAGCCGCCACGGCGGCGCATTGGTCCGGCAAATGCGCATCGGTGATAACGGGACAGCCGATCTGTGCGCGCACGTCTGCCAAGACGGCCAGTCCCGCATCCAGACCCAGACCGCGCCGGCCCGACACCGAGGTCCGGTTCGCCTTGTCAAAGCTGGCCTTGAAGACATAGCCGATGCCGCGCGCCTTGCAGACCTCGGCCATGTGCCCGGCAATATCGATCGAATGCTGGGCACCTTCGGCGGCACAGGGGCCGGCAATCAAGGCAAATGGCAGGTCGTTTGCGAAGGGTACCGCACCAATCGCAACCCTTCGTTGGGCCGTCTCTGTCACCAGGGATTCTCCCCTCTGGCGGTTACATCAGATGCTCGCCTGCTCGCGGATCAGGGACAGCGTCAGGGAGGCGATGATGTAGAACCCCAGGAAGCCCAGAAAGGCAAGGGCCGTCATCTCCAGCTTCTTGGGATAGTTCGCCTCGTCCGGCAGGGATGGCGACGAAACGGTCTCGAGATAGCGCTGTTTTTGCGCCGCCTCCGCCTCGACCACCTTCAGACGTTCCAGCGCCGCCGCGAAAATCGCCGTGTTGGTTTCGACGTTCAGGCGCGCGGCAATCATTTCGGCGTTGATGTCGGCAAGTGTCTGCTCGTCTGACCGATTGCCTGCAATGTTGGCACGAAGCGCTGCGATCTGCTCTGACAGCGAGCCGATGCGTGCCTGCTTAGAACTGACCCGCGCATCCGACTGCGTGGTGACCCGCAACAGGCTTGCCAGACGGGATTTCTCTTCTTCGCGCAAGGCTTCAAGTTGCCCGATCAGTGTCATCTTGGCGGTGACTTCACTTTCGACCGAGAACACTTCGCTCTGTTTCTGTGCCTCTGCAAAGGCAAGCTGCGCCTCGGTGAGTTCCTTGCGCGAGTCTTCGAAACTCGCTTCGGCATCGGCGACGGCATCACGTTGAAGGCGATCCGAAAGCCGGTCGACCATTTCTTCCGCGTAATCGATGATTGCCTGATTGAACCGCTGTGCATCATACGGATCGCTTGCCACGACCGCCATTTCGACGATGCCTTCGGTCGGATCGTAGCTGATACTCACCAGGCCGCGATAGGCCTTGAACGCGTCTTCGAAAGTAGCGTCGGGCTGCAGCCGGTGGAAATAGTCAAGTGCAGGGTCCTGAAAATGGGCGATCCAGGCATGGTCAGCATCCAGCCGTGTCAGAACATCCCGCGACTGGGCAAAGGTTTGCACGGCAACGGGGTCGGACAGCGACCCGCCGCCCCCGCCCATCAATGCACCCAGAATGCCGCCGCCTGACCCGCCGCCTGCACCGCCTGCACTGCGCACCACAAAGGTGGATTCGGATTTGTAGAGGTCGGACGCCTCGAACCAGAAAAATGCACCCACCAGCATCGTCGGGACCATGACGAAGAGCCACAGCTTGAACAGCATGCCGACGCCCTTGCGCCTGCGGCGTCGCACCAGATCCCGGCGGATCGCCTCGACCCGCTCTGCACGTAATGCAGGGGTGTCGGGTTTGATGTCCGGCCGAAGCGCAGGAAGCGCGCTGCCTTTGCCGGGCCGCTTGGGCGGCGCAGCGTCGGCGCGTAACTTGGCATCTGCGGCAGCGCTGTTATCTGCACCCCTTTCACCCGCATCTGCCTGCTGTTCCCCAAGGCCGCGCGCGGCTGCCTGCTTGCGGCGCATCTCCTCGCGCCGTGCCCGCACCCGTGCCTGCTTCGCGGCGCGGTGCTTGGCAACGGCGGCGTCCTTTGGCGCACCGCTCGCGGCTGCTGCGGCGGCCGCATCAGCCGCGTTGCCGTCCTGCGCGGCTGCGCCAGCCTCGCGCGGGCCCAACGCGCCACCCGGACGTTCCGAGAACAACCCATCGACATCGCCTATGCCGCGTCCGGCGTCCCTGTTGCTATCATCATTCATATTCGTACAGCTCTTTCGCCTCTTCCAGGCTGTCGAACATGTGCAGTTGCCCATCCAGCAACACAGCGGCCTGATCGCAGTACGACTTCAATGTCTCGGGACTGTGCGATACCATTACCAGCGTCGAGTATTCCAGGCGTTCGCGAAACATGTTCGCGGCCTTGTCGTTGAAGTTCTTGTCGCCGGCCGAGGCCCCCTCGTCGACGAGATAGAAATCGAAGTCGATGGCCATCAGGACCGCAAACACCAGGCGCGACCGCATGCCGGAGGAATAGGTCCGCACCGGCATGTCGATGTAATGGCCGAGTTCCGCAAAATCCATGCAGAACGCCAATGTCTCGTCCTCGTCCCGATCGTAAAGACGGGCGATGTATCGGACGTTCTCTGCCCCTGACATTGTCCGCACGATCCCGCCATTGTAGCCGACGGGCCAAGAAATTCGGCCCTGACGCGAGATCCTGCCGTGATCGGGCTTTTCCAGGCCCGCCATCATGTTCACCAGTGTCGTTTTGCCGGTCCCATTGGGGGCCAGGATGCCCAGATTGCGTCCGACGTTCACGACGAAGTTCGCATTGTGCAGGACAACCTTCTGGTGACCGCTGCTCCAGAACGACTTGCTGACATTGTCGAACCTGATCATCGTCGAACCTGATCATCGCCTTGACGGGTCACCGCTGCTGCTCGCCATAAAGATACGGGCCGATTTACGCTCGCTCCTATCATAGCGAATACCCCATGATTGGTTAACATCAGAATTTCAACGGCAAGATTGACAAAAATAAGTCCCTAAAACGGCCATTGGGACATGGCAATTGCCGCCAATGCCTCTCGAAACTGCCCCTGAATGGCTCTATGTCAGGCAGATGCTGGACAAATTGCTTAAACACCTCTCTGGGTCCGATCCTGCCGATGCACCGAACCGCGACGATGCTGCGCGCACAGCTATCGCGGCGATCCTTGTCGAGGCAGCGCGTGCTGACGATGTCTATCTGGACAGCGAGCGGGAGATGATCGCGCGCATCCTGATGGAGCGCTTCGGCCTTGCGCGGGCCGCGGCCGAGGCATTGCGAAGCGATGGAGAGGTGGCGCAAGCGGAAGCAGCCGATCTGGTGCGCTTCACGCGAACGGTTAAAGACGCGGTCCCCATTGAAGACCGCGTCGGGGTGATCGAGGCGGTATGGCGGGTGGTCTACGCCGATGAGAACCGCGATGCAGATGAGAGCAATCTTGTCCGCCGTCTGAGCGGCCTTCTTTATGTTCCAGACCGCGACGCAGGGCTTGCCCGCCAGCGGGTTGTGGCGGCACTGCCTGGCTAGTTTCACGGGGGCTTGTTAAACGGCGCGAAATCGTTTCCTCTAAAATATTTCTAAAATTTGTCCCAATGAACCGGCATGCTGGTCCGTCTTATGGGCATGTCGAGTTTGAAACGCACCTTCGCAGACCCGCGCCATGGTCAGATTGCAGCCTTGAGCTGCCTGATCCTGTTGGGCAGCATCATCTACGCCTTCGAGATGCCCTGGTGGCGCCCGATTACCGGGCTGTCTGCTGCAATTTTTGTCCAATGGATCGCGGCGCGGGCTTTGGGATGGGGTTTTGACTGGCGCTCTCCCACCATTTCCGCGTTGTCACTGACGTTGCTGCTGCGGACTGACGGGCCGTGGCTGGTTGTCCTCGCGGCGCTGATCGCGATCGGATCGAAGGCGCTGATCCGGGTCAATGGCCGCCATCTCTTCAATCCGACGGCACTTGGAATCGTCATCACAGTCCTAGCATTTCCCGGTGCCTGGATATCGCCCGGCCAGTGGGGCACGGCAGGCTGGATCGTTATCGCCGCCGCAGGATGCGGTCTTGCGGTGACCTATGGCGCCCGGCGGCTGGAAGTGCCGCTCTGCTTTCTGGCGGCCTGGGCGGCGCTTTGCTTCGGGCGCGCCCTGGTTATCGGCGATCCGATGGCGATACCTGTGCATCAGATGTCTTCTGGCGCGCTGCTGGTCTTTGCTTTCTTCATGATCTCTGACCCGATGACCGCGCCATGGAACCAGCGCGCCCGGATAACCTGGGTCTGCGTTGTGGCCGCAATCGCCTTTGCCCTGCAGACCAGTTGGATCGTCACGGCCGGCCCGCTCTACGGCCTTGTTCTGGCAGCCCCCCTCGTCCCGCTGCTCAATGCCTTGTTCCCCGCCCCGGTCGCCCGTTGGCGGCCATCCTCCCCTGCCTCTTCCCAACCGAAAGGAGCCCCCACATGCGTGCCTTCCTGAAAGCCGCGGTCTTTGCCGCGGCGCTGGCCCTGCCTGCGACGGCCAATGCCTTCTGCGGTTTCTACGTCGCCAAGGGCGATGCCGATCTTTTCAACGAAGCCTCCAAAGTGGTGATGGTGCGCGATGGTGACCGAACCGTGATCACCATGGCCAACGATTTTCAGGGCGAGGTCAGGGACTTCGCCATGGTCATCCCTGCGCCGACTGTCCTGAAACGCGAACAGATCCATGTAACCGAAAACGGCATTATCGATCATCTTGACGCGTACACGGCACCGCGGCTGGTCGAGTATTTCGACGAAAATCCGTGCCGCCGCCTTCGTATGGAACGAACGCTTGGCGCAACCATGTCAATGGTCGAAGACGTCCCTGCAAGCGCGCCGGTCGAAGAGGAGCGTCTCGGGGTCACGATCGAGGCTGAATACACGGTCGGCGAATACGACATCCTGATCCTGTCGGCGGAAGAATCCGACGGTCTGTCCACGTGGCTGACCCAAAACGGCTATCGCATCCCGGACGGAGCCGGGCCCGTTCTGGGCTCTTACATCAACCAGGGCATGAAATTCTTCGTGGCCAGGGTGAATCTGAAAGAGCATGCTTCAAGCGGAAACGCCTTCCTCCGCCCGTTGCAGATTGCGTTCGAATCCAAGAAATTCATGCTGCCAATCCGGCTGGGCACCGTAAACTCCAAGGGAAAGCAGGATCTTCTGCTGTGGACCCTGACGCGCACCGGGCGGGTTGAGACAGCGAATTACCGCACCCAGAGAATGCCGACAGGTCAGAGCATACCCACCTATGTGAAGGATGATTTCGGCCCCGCCTACAAGGCGATCTACGGCAATGCAGTAGAGCGCGCCGGCGGCTCCGGCGTCCTGATGGAGTACGCCTGGGACATGGGCTGGTGCGATCCGTGCGCTGCCGACCCCCTGTCCAACAAGCAGTTGCGCGAACTCGGCGTCTTCTGGGTCGAAGGCGGGGGCTATGCGACAGTGGTCGCTGGGTCCGGCGACCTCGTCTCGTCGGTCGCCGCACGCTTGGGGATCCCTGCGGCGGCATTGGCAAACCACAACAACCTGCAAACAAATAGCGAGTTGCAGGGAGGTCAGGAACTGATTGTGCCACCCGGTTTTGACGTACCGGATCACTTGGTGCGTTGGGTTCCTCCCCCAAACGGCGGCGCTGTGGATGTCTTCGTGACGCGACTGCACGCCCGCTATGACGCGGTGAGCTTTCCCGAGGATCTGCGCCTGATCGAGACCGGTGACCGGCAGAATTTCCAGGGTCGCTATGTCCTTAACCACCCTTGGATGGGGACGGAGCAATGCCCGGCCGCGGATGAATACCGCAAATCTTTGCCCGACCGGTGGGAGGATGAAGCCCAGACCCTGGCCAGTCTGACAGGGTGGGACATCACCGACATCCGCGCCGAAATGACAAAGGCCGGTCAGAAACCCGATGGCCCGCCGTGGTGGGAAAAGATCTGGAACGAGCGCGAACAGTAAGAGCCCTGTTCCCCGAAAAGTGCCCTCCCAAAAAAGGGGAGGATCAGGATCGGTCCTCGCGCGGCCCGTCGGGCCGTGTGAGGATGAACAGCAAGACGCAGCTCAACACTGCCGCCTGAACACCCAGCACCCAAGGCTTCACCCCGATCACGACGGACAGACCGAAAGTGGCCGCAATCGCAATCACAGCCGCGACCTTTGCCCGGCGCGATATTGCGCGATGTGCCTGCCAGTCACGGATGCCGGGACCGAACCGCGGGTGGTTCATCAACCAGCGGTGAAAGCGTTCGGACCCCCGCGCAAAACAGAATGCGGCGAGCAGCATGAAGGGAACCGTCGGCAGTAATGGAAGCGCGGCACCCAGCAGCCCAAGTCCAAATGCAGCCCAGCCCGCCAGTGTCCACAGCATTTTCATGTCAGATTTCAGCTCTGCCTGGCCACGGTATCAATCTTGGTGCTGCAGTAAACCTCGAAGTCATCCCATCAGCGAAAAAGCGGGACTCACCCGATGCAAGACCCAATGGCGGAACAATGGACAGTCTCATGTCACGCCAGAAGCTCGGACAGGACCCGATTCAGCACCATCCGCCCATCAGATGTCGCAGAAATCCGCCCCAGGTTCATATCAACCAATCCCAGGTCCACCAACATGGCCAGACCAGCCTCTGGCAGGTCTTCTCCCGCCAGTGTTTTATACCGAAAGGTGTCGGCACCTTCCACGAGGCGCATCGCCATCATCAGGTATTCAGCAGCCTGATCCTCTTCCGCGACAGCCTCGGCGGCCGAGATTGCATGGCCCGTCTTGCTGACAGCCGCCAGATACGCCGCCGGTCCACGTGTCGTCTCTGTCGCGCGCCGGACGCCATCGCGGCCCGTGATGCGCCCGTGGGCCCCGGGGCCGATCCCGGCATAGTCACCGTAACGCCAATAAACCAGATTGTGCCTGCTTTCCGCACCCAGTGCCGCATGGTTCGAAATCTCATAGGCGGGCATCCCGGCGTCGGCCGTCAGATCCTGCGTCAGCGCGTACATTTCTGCCGCCAGATCGCCCTCGGGCACCGGCAGCTTGCCGCGCCTGTGCAGATCGAAAAACCTTGTCCCAGGCTCAACGGTCAGCTGGTAGAGCGAGAGGTGATCCACCGCCATCTCAAGCGCGCGGGAAAGCTCGGCCTCCCATCCGGCCGTTGTCTGTCCCACACGCGCATAGATCAGATCGAAGCTGACCCGTTTGAAGTAACGCCGCGCCAGATCAAAGGCGTTCATCGCCTCTGCC
>JBCCMP010000262.1:0-7338 GCA_039026295.1 Pseudomonadota bacterium
AAGCCCGACAGCTGGTACGACGAAGTCGCCAAGTCGGTGTACAAGCCGGAAATCTACATGCAGGCCGCGCAGATGCTTGTCGACGAAGGGCTGGCACCGAAGGACGGCTTTCCGTGGGGCACCGATGGCTACAAGCCGGCGACGGCAGAGTTCATCGACAGTATCGAATATGACGGCCGTAAACCCAACGCCTATCTCGACAGTTTTCCGATCGGCCTGAAAGGCATGCAAAAGGTCGTCGGGAACGACGTGGAAGGGTGATCCAAGTTCCTCCCGGATCCCCGGGATCGGAAAGTCCGCGATGACGCTCCCGGTCCCTACTTCCCTTCCCTGCGAAGCGCGCAATTTCGTGGGGAAGGGCTTTTCCAAAATTGTTGGCAACACAAGGCAATAGGGACCGTCCCATGACCGCCGTGACCGAACAAGAAATTCCAGACGAGGCTGCAATGGATGCGGCCCGCGCTGCACGCCGCGCCCGTCTCTTCACCCGCATCAACAAGGCCGATGGCTATTTCCAGGTCGTTGGTATCAGCTTCATGACGCCCATCCTGCGCGCCGCCGCAGGTGATAATCCCAAGGCGCAACTGAAAGAGCTCTGGCGCCTGCTGGCCGTGCCGGTCATCGCCATTCTGGTCTTCCTGCTGGCCTGGGGGTGGCTCGCGCCGCAGGTTCAGACATCTCTCGGCGCGATCCCGGGCCCGGCGCAGGTGTGGGAGCAGGTCGGAAACCTGCACGATGACCACGTTCGTGAGCGCGAGAAAGCTGATGCATTCTATGAACGGCAAGAGGTGCGAAACGAAAAGCTGGCCGCTGCCGGTAAGGAAGATCGTATCAAATGGCGCGATTACACCGGTAAGCCGACCTACTATGACCAGATCTGGACGTCGCTTCAGACGGTCTTTTTCGGCTTCCTGCTGGCAACCGTGATCGCAGTGCCCATCGGCATCATGTGCGGGCTGTCGCCGATCGCAAATGCGGCTTTCAACCCGATGATCCAGATTTTCAAGCCGGTGAGCCCGCTGGCCTGGCTTCCGATCGTGACAATGGTCGTCTCTGCCGTCTATGTGACCAATGACGGGATGTTTTCGAAGAGCTTTCTGAACTCGGCCATAACCGTGACCCTGTGTTCGCTGTGGCCGACGCTGATCAACACGGCGCTCGGCGTCTCCTCCATCGACAAGGATCTGGTCAACGTCTCGCGCGTCCTGAAAATGTCGACCTGGACAAAGATCACTAAATTGGTTCTGCCATCCGCGCTGCCGCTGATCTTCACCGGGCTGCGCTTGTCGCTGGGTGTGGGCTGGATGGTTCTGATCGCTGCCGAAATGCTGGCGCAGAACCCGGGTCTGGGCAAGTTCGTCTGGGACGAATTCCAGAACGGCTCCAGCCAGTCGCTCGCCAAGATCATGGTGGCCGTGCTGACCATCGGCATCATCGGCTTCATGCTCGACCGGATGATGTATGCCATCCAGTCGATGTTCACCTTCACGAACAACCGCTGAGGGGGACATCATGGCTGTTTTGGAGCTTTCGGGCATATCCAAGGGATTCGGATCGGGCACCGCCCGTGAAGAGGTTCTGAAGGACATCAATCTGCAAATCGAGGAGGGCGAGTTCGTTGCCATCCTCGGCTTCTCCGGCACTGGAAAGACCACGCTGATCAACCTGATGGCGGGGCTGGAGATGCCGGACGAGGGAGTTGCCCGGTTCAAGGGCGCTCCGATCGCCGGTCCGGGACCGGAGCGGGGACTGGTGTTCCAGTCCTACTCGCTGATGCCGTGGCTCAGCGTGAACGGCAATGTCGGCCTCGCGGTTGACGCCGTTCATGGCGACAAGCCAAAGGCCGAGCGGGACAAGATGGTTGGCCACTACGTCCAGATGGTGGGTCTGGGCCACGCGACCGGCCGCAAGCCGGCCGAACTTTCAGGCGGTATGCGCCAGCGCGTTGCCGTCGCGCGGGCGCTGGCAATGGACCCTGAGATCCTGCTGATGGATGAACCGCTCAGCGCCTTGGACGCTTTGACCCGTGGCAATCTGCAGGACGAGATCGTCCGGATCTGGGAAGCGGATCGCAAGACCGTCGTCCTGATCACCAACGATGTGGATGAAGCGCTTCTGGTCGCCGACCGGATCATAGCCTTGAACCCGGACGGAACGCTCGGCGACGAATTCGAGGTGAACATTGCCCGGCCTCGCGATCGGTCTGCAATGAACCACGATCCGATCTTCAAAGCTCTGCGCGCCAGGGTGACGCAGTACCTGATGGATGTAGGCATCGCGGCCAAGATCGAAGGCACGCGCATGTTGCCTGATGTCACGCCGATCCACGGCGCGCCAAAGGCATATGCCGAAGCGGCAAAGACCCAGACCAACGAGCGGTATCTCCAGTTCAGCCAATTGGACAAGGTCTATCCGACGCCGCAGGGCCCCCTGACCGTGGTCGAGGATTTCAACCTGACCCTGAACAAGGGCGAGTTCGTCAGCCTGATCGGTCATTCCGGCTGCGGCAAGTCGACGGTTCTGACGATGACCGCAGGTCTGAACGAGATTTCCAAGGGCGCGGTCATCCTCGACGGCAAGCATGTCGTTGATGCCGACCCCGAACGCGCCGTGGTGTTTCAGGCCCCGTCGCTGTTCCCGTGGCTGACCGCAAAAGAGAACGTCGCCATCGGTGCAGACCGGGTGTATCCGTCGGCAAGCCAGGCGGAACGCCAGGACGTCGTCGAGTACTACCTGGAACGGGTCGGTCTGGCCGATGCCATGGACAAGCCCGCAAGCGAGCTGTCCAACGGTATGAAGCAGAGGGTCGGCATCGCCCGGGCCTTTGCGCTGTCCCCCAAACTTCTGCTGCTGGACGAGCCGTTCGGCATGCTGGACAGCCTGACCCGGTGGGAGCTTCAGGAAGTCCTGATGGAGGTCTGGTCCCGCACCAAGGTGACTGCGATCTGCGTCACCCACGATGTCGACGAGGCGATCCTGCTGGCCGACCGCGTGGTCATGATGACCAACGGTCCCAACGCCACCATCGGCAAGATCATGGATGTCGGACTTCCCCGTCCGCGCACGCGCCGGGCTTTGCTGGAACACCCGGACTACTACGCCTACCGCCAGCATCTCCTCGATTTTTTGGAGGAGTATGAGCACGGCGCCCACAAGAAGGAGGCCGCGTGAAATGGCTGACAAGCTTGTGGTCATCGGCGCGGGCATGGCCTCGGGCCGGGTGCTGGAGCACCTGTTCGAGGATGCACCCGGCGCCTATGACGTAACCCTGTTCGGCGCAGAGCCGCGCGGGAACTACAACCGCATCATGCTCTCTCCTGTTCTGTCAGGCGAGAAAACCTACGAGGAAATCGTCACCCATGATGCCGACTGGTACGCCAGTAAGGGCGTCAACTGCCGGTTCGGAGAGGCGGTCACCGGGATCGATCGCGCCCGGAAGGTGGTCGTCAGCGAGAAGGGCGAGACGCTCTATGACAAGCTTCTGATCGCCACGGGGTCGGCACCCTTTATCATCCCCGTTCCCGGCAAAGATCTGCCGGGCGTGCTGGCGTATCGCGATCTTGATGACACCAACGCGATGATCAAGGCCGCAGCCAAACCTGGCTCACGGGCCGTGGTCATCGGCGGCGGACTACTGGGGCTGGAAGCAGCCGCCGGTCTGAAGATGCGCGGCATGGAAGTGACGGTCCTGCATCTGATGCCGCATCTGATGGAGCGGCAATTGGACCCGGCTGCCGGATACCTGCTGAAGCAGGAACTACAGGGCCGCGGCATCCACATCCACACCGAGGCAAACACCAAGGAAATCACCGGGACGGACAAGGTCGAAGGCGTGCTGCTTGAAGACGGCACGCACTACCCCGCCGACATTGTCTGCATGGCAGTGGGCATCCGGCCGGAGGTCGCGCTGGCCAAAGAGGCCGGGCTTGCCTGCGGGCGTGGCCTGCATGTGGACGATCAGATGATCACCTCTGACCCCGATGTCCTGGCGGTCGGGGAATGCGTCGAGCACAACGGCATGGTCTACGGCCTTGTCGCGCCGCTTTACGACATGGCGAAGGTCCTGGCGAAGACGCTGGTCGGGGACGAGGCCGCCTATTCCGGCACAACCACTTCGACGAAGCTGAAGGTCACCGGGGTCGATCTCTTCTCTGCCGGTGATTTCGCCGATGCCGCGGATCGGGAAGAGATCGTCTTCCGCGACGCCGCGCGCGGTGTCTACAAGCGGCTGGTGCTGCAGGATGACCGGATCATCGGTGCGGTGATGTACGGCGATACCGCCGACGGCAACTGGTTCTTCGGGCAACTGAAAGACGGCACCGATATCGGAGAGATGCGCGACACGCTCATCTTCGGGCCTGCCTTTGCGGGGGGATCCCCCCTGGACCCTATGGCGGCCGTTGCAGCCTTGCCGGATGAGGCAGAGATCTGTGGCTGTAACGGCATCTGCAAGGGACAGATCACCACCGCCATAGCAAGCGGTGCCACCACGCTGGATGCGATCAAGCTGGGCACAAAGGCGGCGTCCTCTTGCGGGACCTGCTCGGGCCTCGTGGAGCAGCTTCTGGCCGTGTCGCTGGGCGACGACTAAGCCGCCCCGGCGGCCGCTCCGATGTGCAAGTGCACGGACCTGACGCACGAGGATATGCGCCGTCTGATCAAGTCGCAGGAACTGACCTCGATGCAGGCGGCTTTTCAGGCCGGAAACTGGAACACCTCGTGCGGTTGCCATGTCTGCCGCCCTGCCTTGAACTTTTACCTGCTGGCGGACTGGCCGGATCAATACAAGGACGACCCGCAAAGCCGTTTCGTGAACGAACGTAACCACGCCAATATCCAGAAGGACGGCACTTTTTCGGTCGTGCCGCGCATGTGGGGCGGCATCACGACCCCGGATGAGTTGCGCGCGATTGCCGATGCAGCGGATAAATACAGCGTTCCCACGGTCAAGGTAACCGGCGGCCAGCGCATCGATTTGCTGGGCGTCAAGAAACAGGATCTGCCGGGTATCTGGGCAGACCTGACAGCGGCGGGCATGGTGTCCGGGCATGCCTATGCCAAGGGGCTGCGCACGGTGAAAACCTGCGTCGGCACCGATCATTGCCGGTTCGGGACGCAGGATTCGACCGGCCTGGGCATCAAGATCGAAAAGCGTATGTGGGGATCGTGGACCCCGCACAAGGTCAAGATGGCGGTGTCGGGCTGTCCGCGGAACTGTGCCGAGGCAACCTGTAAGGATGTCGGGATAATCTGCGTCGACTCCGGCTACGAGGTCTCCGTTGCCGGGGCTGCGGGCATGGATGTGAAAGAGACCGAGGCGCTGGCCAAGGCCGAGACCGAGGAAGAGGCACTGGATCTGATCTGCGCCTTCGTCCAGCTCTACCGCGAAAATGCCAAGTACCTGGACCGGCCCTACAAATGGGTCGCCAAGGTCGGCATGGACTGGGTGAAAGAACGGGTCGTCGCCGATCTGGAAAGCCGCGCTGCGCTGGTCGCCCGGTTCGATCACTCCCAGTCGATCTACCAGACCGATCCCTGGCTGGAACGCTCCGATGACCGGACGCAACGGGCCTATGCCCCAATGGCGGATCTGACGCTGGAGGCGGCCGAATGAACGTTCACGCAAAAATCATGCCAGCCGAGCTTTGGGTCGATATCGGCGCGCTCGAGGATATCCCCGTGCGCGGTGCGCGTGTCATCAGGTCGAAGGCCGGCTGTGTCGCGCTGTTCCGGACGGGCGAGGACAGTGTCTTCGCGATCGACGACACATGTCCGCACAAGAAGGGGCCTTTGTCGGAGGGCATTGTCCACGGAAAATCCGTGACATGCCCTTTGCACAACTGGGTCATTTCGCTTGAAACAGGTCAGGTCGCTGCGCCAGACGAAGGGAAGGTCCGAACCTACCCGACCCGTGTTCAGGACGGCCGTATCTTGGTCAATGCAGCGGCGATGACCGGGCCGGCTTGATGCCACGCGACACGTCTGCCTGTGCCACGTCAACGACGTGCCCCTATTGCGGGGTCGGTTGCGGTGTGCTGGCGACACCCGCGCCGGACGGTGTCGAGATTTCCGGCGATCCGGCCCATCCCGCCAATCTGGGCCGCCTGTGTTCCAAGGGGTCCGCGCTAGGGGACACCCTGGCCCTGGATGGCCGTCTTCTTGCCCCGCAGGTGAACGGACAGCAGACGGACTGGACCACGGCTACCGAGATGGTAGCGCAGAGGTTCAGCAGTGCGATCGCCGAACACGGCCCGGACAGCGTGGCCTTCTATGTCTCGGGCCAACTGCTGACCGAGGACTACTACGTCGCGAACAAGCTGATGAAGGGCTTCATCGGATCAGCCAATATCGACACAAATTCGCGGCTCTGCATGGCGTCGTCCGTGGCCGGGCACAAACGGGCCTTTGGGTCCGACACGGTGCCGGGCACCTACGATGATCTGGAAGAGGCCGATCTTATCGTGCTGGTCGGCTCGAACCTCGCCTGGTGCCACCCGGTACTTTACCAGCGCATCGCGGCGGCGAAATCGAAGCGGCCCGGGATGAAGGTCGTCAATGTCGACCCGCGCCGCACGGCAACCTCGGACCTCGCCGACCTGCATCTGGCGCTGCAGCCGGGATCTGATGTGGCGCTGTTCAACGGCTTGCTGGCCGAGGTTGAGGCCCAGGGCGCCATCGACTGTGAATTCGTCACGGCTCATGTCGCGGAGTTTCCCGAGGCTCTGACCGCTGCAAAGGCCGACAGCACCAAAGCGACCGGCCTGAACCCTCGGGACTTGCAGTCGTTCTATGACCTCTGGATTCGGACCGAAAAGGTCGTGACAGTCTATTCGCAGGGCGTGAACCAATCTTCGTCCGGCACGGACAAGGTCAATGCAATCCTGAACTGCCATCTGGCCACCGGCCGGATCGGCCTGCCGGGCATGGGGCCTTTCTCGGTCACCGGTCAGCCCAATGCCATGGGCGGGCGCGAAACAGGCGGACTGGCCAACATGCTCGCTGCTCATCTGGAGCTGACCGTCCCCGCGCATCGTGACGCCGTGCAGGACTTCTGGGCTTCGCCCGCCATGCCGACCAAACCCGGGCTGAAGGCGGTTGATTTGTTCGATGCCTGCGCCAGCGGCCAGATCAAGGCGCTTTGGGTGATGTCAACCAATCCCGCCGTCTCAATGCCCGCCGCCAACCATGTGCGCGATTCCATCGCTGCGTGTCCGTTCGTCGTGGTCTCGGATCTTTTCAGCGACACCGATACCGCGGCGCTGGCCGATATTGTCCTGCCCGCCGCGGGCTGGGGGGAAAAGTCCGGGATCGTCACCAATTCCGACCGCACGATGTCCC
>JBCCMP010000263.1:0-7311 GCA_039026295.1 Pseudomonadota bacterium
AATCCGGCCAACCGGATATCTGCCAGTTCCATGCCATGAGTTATAGAATTCCTTCCTATAACTCACAGAATGAGCATTTTTGAGCTATAGAAGTCAATCCTATAACTCAAACAAGTGTGAGCACGCGTATACTCTGCTGCGCATTTGCACGTAAAACCTGCTCTTAACTCCGACTGATTGAAAGTCAAAGCCCGACCAATTGAAAGCCGACGGCTATGTGCGTCAGAAGAATACAACATATTTCGGACATCAAGAGTCTGACAGCTCCAGCTCCGGCAGGTCCCGCAAACTCTGCAGATCGAAGGCCACCAGAAACGTCTCCGTCGTCACGAAAGTATGCGGCGCGCCCGGCCGCGGTGACCTCGGCCCGCTTGTGATCAAATCCTTGAAACGCAGTCGCGCCAGCAGATCGCGGCTCACGTCTTTGCCGAAAATGTCCTTGAGGCCGGCCCGATCGATTGGCTGGTGATAGGCAATCGCGCAAAGCACTCCCATCTCCATCTCCGTGAAAGCGAGCGACTGCTCGCCCAGATCGGCGGCGGCCTTGATGGCATCGGCGAACTGCGTCTTCGTGCGAAACATCCAACCGCCAGCAACCTGTACCAGCTCATAGGGACGGCCGGTCAACTCGGCCCGGATGTCGTCGATCAGCATCTCGACCGACACCCCCTGCCCCACCACGCGCGCAAGATCCTCACGTCCAATGGGCGATGCGCTGGCGAACAGCACCGACTCAATCCGTCCCATCCATTCGCGCCACCGCAGCTCTTGAGGCAAGTCATCGAGCTCCAGGTCAAAACCGGCGTCGCCCTTACCCGACGGTTTCCGCTTCTTGGTCACCGTGGTCATGGTGCGATCCCGTAAAGCCGGAAACTCGGCCGCCCGGTCAGCTCCCGCGCAACACCCAGCTCGGCCAGCCGGTCGCAGAACCGCCGCGCGGCGCGATCGGTCATCGGGATCGAGGTCCCTCGAATACAAGGTGAAAGCATCGAGGCTGGCACCACCGCATCTTCGGTCAGGAACAGATTGACGGCAGCGTCCGATCCTTTCGCCCGCAGTTTCGGGGCGACGGTGCGAAGCGCCTCCGCGCGGAGGGCCAAGTCCCGCGCCAGCCGGATCGCAACTTCGATGGACTCGAGGATCCGTACCTGAAGCGCCAACTCGGCCCCCTGCCCGTTCGCGGTCATGTTGCGCAACACCGTCTTGGTCAGCCGCTGTGTCGATACCGGTAGCACTGTTTTCCATTTCAGTGCCCACGCCAGGATGACGTCGGAAAGCAGACAGGCCACCCGTTCCGCCCGGTCGTCGACCTCGAGCACGGCACGAAGGGCGGAAACGCAGCCGGCCAATGGCCCATGGCTCCGAGTACGCTCTTGCCCTGCATCCAACCACACACCCATCTCGCCCGCAAGGTCCACGCCGACCAGGTCGGCAATCTCACCCGTGTCACCTACTCGCCGGCGCACAGCTTCGCGCCAGAACGACAGAAGAATGCCATCGGGTCCTCGTGCCTCACCCGGCGGCGTCAAATGATAGGCGTCGCGAATATCCGCCTCTCGCGCTAGGCGCCCTTCCAATTTCGAGGTCGCCGTCGCCGCGCTCAGCGCCAGCCGGTTGGCCAGCAATTTAACCGGCACGCCGTGCCTCGCATCACTGACCAGCTGGTCGAGCACCGTCAGCACCGCCCCCGACCGAAAGGCCACAGTTTCAAAGGTTTCGGTACGCCTGGAGGTGACCCAACGAGGTAGGTGTGGTAGGTTGCTCACGTCGTGTCGAATGGTTGTCGGCTGATATGTCATACTACAAGACTATCCTATGGCGGCGCTTTCGTCCACAATATGATGTGCGAACCGCCCCAGCTTACCGGATATCTTTATGTCCAATAAGTTTGCATTATCGGACATATTTAGGATAGGCTCGGAAACATGAGAGAACCACCTGAAATTAAGCCGCTATGTCGGATGACCGGAATTCATGAGATTCAATCACTTCCCTGAAAAACCGGCCGAGGTTCATGAGATTCTGTAGCGGTATTTGTGAGACTGGACAGGCCGGTATTCGTGAGACTGGCGCCGTTTGGTGGCCTTTACAATGATCTGACGCTCTCTCTCGTCGCGCTGAGCACGCCAGAGCCGGGCAGAGATGCGCCTTCTCAACGAGAGAGGCCATGACTTAAGGGCCTCGCGGACTCGCCCCTGCCCATCCGCGTCGCTGGCCAGCAGCACGGCGATAACCAGAGCAACGGGATCCTCGACGATTCGGCCAATGCCGACGCTCAATGCGAAACCCTGCAACAAAGACCCCTGCGCCAGGCTGTGCATCCCGGGGCGGACAGGTTTTGCCAGAACCGGAGCTACCTGATCATATTCAGGAACGATGACTGTCAGCGCCTGGCGGATGATCGGCATCGTCAGGTACTCGTGGTAGTCACGCCGGGTCTGGAGCGACATGCGCGGTTGCTCGGCCAGCGAAGGAGGCGAGGCGCGCCGATGCCGCGCGGTCAGGACGGCTAGCCTTTCCGGCACGTTCGGGATCTCTTGCCCCGCACCACGTGCCCAAGCATCAAGAACGGCAGACGCGGCCTTTGAATGCGGTGCCAAAGCCGCCATCCGGGTGTCCCCGAAGATCTCGGGCAAGGTTGCGCCGGTGGCGTCCTGCAAGTCTACGCCGTGAACAGGGCAGTGAAACACCCAGGGCAGTGCCAACGGTTTCCGGTGCACATCGGCTGGGCAATGCGGGCAGCGATGGCGGTTCCTGCGCGCGAACATCATCCTAGCATCAGGGATGAAATCGCCGAATGTCATGGCCAGCAGAGCCTCAATCGAAAGCCCGGTCCGCAGAGCGATCAGAGCCCCCTCCCCTTCCGACATTCGCCATTCTAGATCGAACACATCTCTACCAGGCAGACCAAGCACTTTCAGGAACTCCGATACGGTCATGGCGTAAAACAGCGCCAGGCGGGTGATCCAAGAAGACAGCCGCTCATCGGCCTCGGGCGGGAACACCACCGGTAACCGGGCCTGCCCTGTCACACAGGTTCTCCCAGAACAGCCTGCAACCTGTCACCGCTCAACACGTCGCGGGACAGGATCCTTTCCTCACCGCTTTCGATCGCGGCGACCGCAAGCTGAGACATGATGGAAAAGATGCCGGAGGTGATGCCATCAGTCACCTTGATGACCCGCGTGAGTGCCTTTTCGTTGATCTCACTTTCGCGTCTGAGCGGCAGGCTCCGCATGAGCGTGCTCATCAACCCCGTGAAATCTGCCCCTTCCCGCCAGGGTGGCAGCGCGAAAGCCTCGAACCGGCGCACCAGCTGATCGTCGGTGCGCAGCGCATTGCGTGCTTGGCCGGTGCCGACACAGACAAGCGGGATACGCAATTCGTTGCCAAGGAACCGCAACATGTTCAGAAACCGCGCCTGTTCGCGGATCGTTCCCGCCTGCAGACTGTGGATCTCGTCGATCACCAGCATGTGGGGACGCAGTTCGGTGAGCAGCCGAAGGGCTAGGCTTTCCAAGACGGAAAGCGTCGCGCGTGGTGGTTCGGGCGCACCAATCGCCGCCAGAATCCGGCGATAGAACCGTGTCTCGTCGGGGCCTGAAACCATTTGCACCGCGACCACCGGCATATGCAGCCGTCCGGTGGTGTCGTCGAAGCTCGAGGCATGGTCGCGGGTGAATTTCTCGATGATCATGGTCTTGCCCATGCCGCTTTCGCCGACCAGAAGCAGGTTCGGCATCCGGGCGCGTTCCGGGAAAGCCAGCAATATCTCCAGTTTATCCAAGGCCGCCTCTGCCCGGGGATAGGACACCCATCGATCAGCCCGGATACGCAAGATGCGTTCTTCGGCATTGAGAGCGGCAATCCTGCCGGCACCCGGAAAAAGATGCGGAAACTCAGTCATCATCATACCACTCCTCGACATAAAATCCCGGGTGATCCTTCAGCGCATTGCCCCCTGTTTCCGAGGCCGGAAGCGTTTCGGGCGCTTTTGCATCAGGCGTCACATCGATCATCGGGCGCGGTTCCAGATGCGCCCGACGGGCTTTGTGGCGCCGCATGGCCTTTGTTTGCCGCTCGGCGCTGTCGACGAGGTCGCGCTGCGCCTCGATTGTCCGGAAGATGAGCTCCTCGTCCACGGATCGGCGCCCGACCTCGCGCAAGGCGCGCCGCGCCGCCCGGTGCTCCCAGAGTGTGATTGCAGGCCGGGTCAGATCGGCCGGTCGGGCCTCGATGATACCGTCTTCGGTCAGCACGAAGATGTGCGAGAGATCGCGCGGGTCGTATTTGAGGGTGTATTTGCGGCTTTCCCGGCCCATCAACCAGCGCAACTCGTCCGACCAGTAGCGGATGTGGAAGAGATGAAAGCCGTCGCGCTGCAAGACCCGCTGCTCGAAGGGCAGGAAATCGACCAAGAACTGCCTGAGATCGGCGGGCATGCGAAGTTTGGCGTCGCCGGCGGTCGATGACCAGGCCACCGCAGGCGTCGTATCCAACGCGCTGTGAACGCGGACATGGTAGGAGCCCGTGATTTCCAATGCGAGCCATATCTCCAGATCCTGCAGCGTCATAACCGCTTCGCCCTCGGCATCGAGATCGCCGCGCTCGAAGATGTTCGAGAAATGCGACCCCGGAAGCAGATGCACCGCCCCCATCATCGTACCGATTAGACGTTCGACATGCCCGCCATAGCGCGGCGTGCCGGGCGGCCGGTGCTGCAAATCGATCTGGTATTCGGCACAGGCGCGCCCGAAGGCACGGGCGTGAAATTCCGCGCCGTTGTCGACGTAGATCGCCTTGGGAATGCCGTGTGCGGACCAGTCTGTATGAATCCCGCGTGCCGCCAGCCAGTGCAATTTCTCCATCACCGCATGGGTCAGACAAAGCGCGACCGAGAGAAGCGAAGGCGGCTCCAGCGACAGGTGAAACCCGAGAACCATGCGGGTATTCACGTCGATCGCGACAGTCAGTGTGGGTCGGCCGAGCGGATGTCGCGTGACCGGATCGACCACCGTCACATCGGCCTTGGTGTGATCGATCTGGACGATATCCAGCGGACAGTTTGCTGTAAGCACACCGGGCGTGGCAAGGTGCCGGCGCTCAGACTTGTCTCTGCCCTCCCGTCGGGCCATGAGCCTTCCCTGGTCTTTCAGGTCCAGCCAACGCCCCAGACGCCGGATCGAGGGCGGTGTTAGCCCCCGTGCGTGGCAATCGGTTGCGACCTCTCTCCAAAATCGCGTCTTTGTAGGTTTGCGACGGGTGGCGTAAAAGTCTCTAAACAGGCGGGAAACGATCGCTTCCACCGCCGGATCCAGTGGCTGCATCCCTGGCTTGGGGCCGGACGAATTCGGCAGAAGCGCACTGGTCCGCGCATCTTCCCGGAACTGCTTCGCCAAACGATAGACCGTCGCCCGGCTGACATCCAACTGCCGCATCGCACAGGCAACGTCGCCTTCGGTGAGCTGTTCTGGCAGCTCCGCAAGCACTTTCGCGCGGAACTCGGCCTCTTCCCAATCTTTGTCAGCTGCAGAATTATCGGACATGACTTGATCGACGCACGGACGCTGTGTAGTCTCACGAATAGTGACTCATATCCATGTACAGCCTCATGAATTCCGACTCAATCTCAAAAATGAAGAACCGGCAAACCCTTGAAAACAAATGGTCCACAGTCTCACGAAATCCAGCAGCCCGACAAAATGAGCGCTCAGAAGCCGAGAAATCGACCTCAGCGCCCTCCGACACGGCAAACGATGGTAAGGTCAACGAGAGAGACCCTGCGGACCATGCCTCGATCGCCCTGCCCGCTCATGTTGCTGGCTCTGGAACGCTCGACAGCCTCGTGGATACGGCGCGGGATTACGCTCGTGCAGCGACCGCCGAAAACACCAACAGGGCCTATGCGGCCGACTGGAAGCATTTCGCGCGCTGGTGCCGGATGAAAGGAACGGATCCCCTGCCCCCCTCACCGGACATGATCGGCCTTTACCTGACCGATCTGGCAGCACCTGCGAACGGCTCCCCTGCCCTCTCCGTCTCGACCATAGAGCGCCGCCTCTCCGGTCTCGTCTGGCACTACGCACAGCGCGGACTGACGCTCGATCGCAAGGACCGGCACATTGCCACCGTGCTGGCCGGGATCAAGCGTAGACACGCCCGACCACCGGTGCAGAAGGAAGCGATTCTGCCGGAAGACATTCTCGCGATGGTCGCCACGCTTCCCTTTGACCTGCGCGGGCTCCGTGATCGGGCCATCTTGCTTCTGGGATATGCCGGCGGGCTACGGCGCTCAGAGATCGTGAGCCTCGACTATGAAAAGGATGACACGCCGGAGTCCGGGGGCTGGATCGAGATCCTTGAAGATGGCGCGGTGCTGACGCTGAATGCCAAGACGGGATGGCGCGAAGTTGAAATCGGACGGGGATCCTCGGAGCAGACCTGCCCGGTCCATGCGCTCGAACAATGGCTGCACTTTGCCAAGATCGATTTCGGGCCTGTCTTCGTGCGAACCTCTCGCGATGGAAAGAAAGCCTTGGAAGCCCGTCTGAACGACAAACACGTCGCCCGCCTGATCAAGAGCACCGTGCTGAAATCCGGCATAAGATCGGATCTGCCCGAGAAAGAACGGCTCGCCCTCTTCTCCGGTCACTCCCTGCGCGCGGGCCTCGCCAGCTCAGCCGAAGTCGACGAACGCTACGTCCAGAAGCAGCTCGGACACGCGTCAGCCGAGATGACACGGCGCTATCAGCGGAGGCGGGACAGGTTCCGGGTAAACCTGACCAAGGCCGCCGGGCTCTGATCCGCAGTTCCATCACGCTGCCTGTCCGCTGAGCCTGCCGTAGAAGCTGCGCTCGAGATGCAACTCCCCTGCCCCGGCTTTCTGGACAATGCCCCGCAGATATCCGCCCGGAGACGCTACTTCACCGGCGCAGTGCTTGTCGAAGGTCAGAACCAATGCTGCTGTCGCGATTTGAGGCCCTAGCCGATCCTGCGCGAGGTTCCAGGCATGCTCTGAAACTCCGATCATCGGCCTCAACTGCCCAGCAACCCGGTGCAGATCGCCCCAATCCTTCATAAACCCACCCATATTGCGTGCCCAGGACGCGAATTCGGGACAAGCCTGCATCACCGTCGGCAAATCGAGCGCTGCACTGCGTGTCTTGCGGGTTTCGGCAACCCAATCTTCCAACTCCCTGTCCACCTGCTCTTCGGGTGGCGCATTGGGCACCACGCCCGCCGCTTGCTCAATTTCTGAGCGATTACAGGTTACAGGATTAAGTTGGGTTGTAATTAGTATATGAGGTTCAG
>JBCCMP010000264.1:0-7285 GCA_039026295.1 Pseudomonadota bacterium
ATGATGAACCCCATGTGACCGGGCAGGCCCATCAGGATCTCGACCAGTTCAGACCGCTCAGCCGGGCTGAGGCCCGCCGCCGGTTCGTCGAACAGGATAAAACGCGGGGCCCCGGCCAGCGCCATCGCGATTTCCAGTTGGCGCTGCTGACCATAGGACAGCTCGGCGACCACCGTGTCCTTTGCGTCCTCCAGATGGACGACCCGCACCAGATTTTCCGCGGACGCCATCAGCGCATCATTGCGCCTGGGGCGAAAGAACGAGAACCGCGAGCGGGAAACCCCGGTCGTGGCCAGATAGACGTTGTCCAGAACGCTCAGCCCCGTGAACAGAAGGCTGATCTGATATGTGCGGCGCAGGCCCCGGCGGATACGTTCCTGCGGAGGGAAAGCGCTGATATCCTCGCCAAAGAACCGGATCGTGCCTGTTGTGGCAGGAAAATCCCCGGTCACGCAGTTAAAGAGCGTGGTTTTGCCCGCACCGTTGGACCCCAGGATCGCACGGCGTTCGCCGGGACGGACGGTCAGGTTGATATCAGACATGGCGGCGAGGGCACCGAACAGCTTGGACACACCGCGCAGCTCCAGCGCGTTGGCGGTCCCGGTGGCGGAAAGCCGCTCTGAAATGCTTGCGGGGTTCACCGGCGCGTTCATGGCACATCCCCGCCACGATCGAGCAGCGGATCGCTGCTGCGCACCGTGCGGACCTTGTCCCAGAGACCCAGCAGACCGTCCGGCGACCAGAAAACAATGATCAGGAAGCCGATGCCGATCAGCATCTGGAACCGGTCTTCGGCCAGACCGACCGCGACCAGCGCGTCACGTGCAAACGTCTCCAGCATCACAAAGACGAAGGCCCCGATGAACGGGCCGATCGGATGCCGCAAGCCGCCGATCACCGCGACGATCAGGATGTTGATCGCCCAGTCGATGCCGGCGGTGCCGGGGGAAATCTGGGCGAGGCTCCATGTCTGCAGAATGCCGCCTATGCCTGCGAGGAGCGCGGCGAAGGTGTAAGCTGCCACCCGGTGCGCGGTGACGTTGTAGCCCAGCGCCGCCATGCGGCGCGGATTGTCGCGCACGCCCTGCAGGGCCAGCCCGAACGGCGCGCGAGAGATGTAGAGGACCGCCAGAAAACACAGCACCGCCCAGAACAGGGTCAGGTAGTAGTAGGGCAGCTCTTCCTTCCAATCGACACCGAACAGCGATGGGGGCAGCACCCCGTTGAAACCGGAGAAGCCGTTGAAGATGACGTAGTTCTGGCGCGTGAAGTAAAAGAAGGCTGCCGCAATGGCGAGCGTGATCATGATCGTGTAGATCCCCTCGGTCCTGACCGCGAGCCAGCCGACAAGGGTGCCGAAGATCATCGCGATGATCAGCGCGATGGGGATCGAGACATACCAGGGCCACCCTAGCGAGATCGTGTCGATGGCCGATGTGCCGAAAATGGCGACCATGTAACCGCCGACACCGGCGACGCTCATCTGCGCAAGGCTGACCATGCCGCCATAGCCACCCAGGAACATCAGGCTCAGCGCGATCATGCCCAGCGTGAAAGTGCGCCCGAAGATATCCTGCAGGATGAAGTCTCCGGCAAAGGCGGGCATGATCAGCAGCAGAATTGCCAGCACCCAGTAGGCAGCGGGGATCCGTTCGATCCAGCTTGCCTCGTTGGCGGGCATATCCTCTGCCACGGCCACCTCAGGCGCGTCCCATCAGGCCCTGCGGGCGGAACGCCAGCACCAGTACCATGATCAGGAAGGTCAAAACGACCGCATAGGTTGGGAAGTAGACGGACCCGAATTGTTCGGCGAGCCCGATCAGCAGGGCCCCGACCGCGGCACCGGGGATAGATCCCATGCCGCCGACGATCACCACCACCAGCGAGGCGAGGAGAAAGCGCGTGTCCTCGCCCGGTGCCACGGACTGGAAGGTCCCGCCGACGACCCCGGCGATCCCGGCAAGGCCTGCTCCGAAGGCGAACACGCCCAAAAAAACCAGCTGGATGCGCGCACCGGTGGCGGACAGCATATCGCGATCATCAACCCCGGCGCGGATCAGCATGCCGATCCGGGTCCGGTTCAGCAGCAGCCACATGGCAATGCCGATGGCGACGGCGGCCAGGAAGATCACGATGCGGACCAGCGGATACTTCAGATAAACCAGATCGCCCGACCGTTTCTGGGCGGTGACCAGGAATGTCTCCAGCGGGCCGGACAACCAGCTTGGCGCCTGGATGTTATAGAAATCACCGCCCCAGCCCCACAGCATGATGTCGGCGACGACGATCGAAATGCCGATGGTGACCAGCGTCTGGCGCAGGTCCTGCCCTTCCATCCGCCGGAAGACGACCAGTTGCAGCAGCACACCGAAGGCGGCGACGACGATGAAGGCTGCCGGGAAGGCGATCAGCCAGTATCCGGTCATCTCGGCGAATTCATAGCCGATGTAACCGCCGAGCAGGTAGAGCGAGCCATGGGCAAGGTTCACGTTGCGCATCAGCCCGAAGATCAGCGTGAAGCCGGAGGCGACGAGGAAGTAAAGCCCGCCCAGGGTGATCCCGTTGAACAGGGCGTTCAAGAAGACCTTCTTTTTGCCGATCAATTCGATCAGCCATTTCGGCCACATGGCAAAGATCATCCACAGCAGGATTGCGGCCAGGATCACGAGGATCACGGTCCAGACAGGATGACGGCGTCCGAAGTCCCGGATCACCCGATCTGCCTCGATCTGCCGACCTCGTTGCTGAGCACGCGCCCCTCCTGCGTTCCGTCGCTTGCTGAAACGCTAGAAGGGCAGTGCTTTGGGCGGCGTACCTCTGCGTCTGATCAGGTCGCTGTGCATCGGCTAATCGACCGGAATTCGGCCCGAAAGGGGGAAAATCGCACCGCCGTAAGCTGCTGATTCTCAGGTGTTTTTGGGATGCCGAGCCCGAGTAGGATCTATTATTTAGGATAAAATCCCATTATCCGTAAATTTGTCAAACAAAATGCGCAACACGTCTGTAATCTGTAGGAGGAATTCCGACATTTGAAGTGAAGAATCGCGTGAAGCTCGCCTGACTGGCAAAGCCAAGGTCCAGCCCGATATCCGTGACCGACTTGTTGGTGGTCATCAGATCGTCAATCGCATGCTCGGCGCGCAGGGTATTCAGATAGAGGTTCGGCGTGATCCCCATCTGCATCTTGAACAACTTGAAAAAGTGCGGCCGTGACAGCCCGACCTCGCGGGCGAGGTTATCCATGGGCGTGTCTTCGGAATAGCATTCCTGCATGACACGCAAGGACCGGCGGACACGAAAGTCATTGAACTTGCGCTGGACGTTGTTCAGCAGCGGACGTTCGTCGATGGCTTGCCAAGATTGGTCAAAGCACTGCCGGGTTGTCTCGAACAGAAACCCGTCGAACCTGTCGGAAGGCTGATCGTCCAGCAACAGCGAGGTCAGCCGTCCGGCCCACATCTCGATCTCGGGCGTCATGGCCAAGGCAGGCGTCCCGAAATTCAGGGCAAATTCGGCGGACTGGCTGTTTTCCAGAAACCAGATCGGCTTGATGTAGAGGGTCAGCATATAGCTGCATTCGTTTTCGGAGACCGGCTCGAAGCTGTGCGGTTCCCACGGGCTGATCGCAACCGCGGTGCTCGCATCCAGTTGAACTGCCTGATCGCCGATGGTCATACGGCCTGGCGAGCCGCCGAGATAGAAGATCAGGTGACCTTCACGGTGCGCATGCGTGATCAATGGCTTGTCGAGTTCGTAGAGCGTTGCGCGTCCGAACGAGCCATGATGGACCGAGATTGCCCTGGCCATCGTCAATCCTCCCTTTGGGTGGACCGCTTTCGGCCGGGACCGTGCGATCTCTGCCTTCAACTATCGTGGCGATTCGGTGACGTTGGCAACCGATTTGATGCCGGTTTGAGACTGTGGGTCACTCATACACGGTTTGTTCCTGCGCGGCGCATGTCGATGCGCTCAATGCACGGTCGACAGGATCGACAGGACATCGGCGCTGGATGGCCTTTTTGGCCCATTTCCGATCGCACGATCCCGGACCGCCAGCGCGGCCGCCTGTTCCAGAGTATCCACGTCGACCCGGACGTCACGAAGAACACGGGGCAGCGGCAGATCATCTAGAAACTCGCTGATCCCGTCCGCCAAATCGCAGGAAGATTTCAGGTTGAGGCTGGCCTTGATTTGTTCTGTCCGCCCGTTCGTGCGTGCGCCGTAGAAGCGCACCAGTTCGGGGATCAGTATTCCCCCCAAGGCACTCGGGTCGATTGGGCCCGAGGCAACCGAAGCCACGGCGTTGGAGATCGCGTGAACAACGCAGAGCCCCTTTTGCAGCGAAAGCGAGCTGTTCAGCCCGCTTGCCATCATTTCGCGCCGGGCCTTGAGGTCGTCAGAATCCAGCACCCGCGCGATGTTGGTGCGCACCCGCGACAGGCTGTCCAGCGCGAGGCCGTCTGCGGGTGGATTGTAGCCGGGTGCCAGATAGGCATCTATCCCGCGCGCCAGAATGCCCGCTGCGGCAACGGCGCTGGGCTGCTCGGCAGCACCAAGGGTCAGTGTCGGGTCGCAGATCGTGACGCTGGGGAGCAGAAGGCGCGACGAGAGCAAAACCTGCCCCCCGGTTGTCACGCGCACACGCGTGTAGTCGGAAATGGCCGATGCGAAGCCAAGGATCCCTGGCACCGAATAGAGATCAGGCAGTCTTGGCCCGATCCGCTGGCTGCCGCCTTCTTCGCTGGACAGTGCCGCGACGGGTTCGTCATGGGCTATGGCGATGCGCGCAACCTTGGCCAGGTCCATTGCGCGGTTCGAGCCAAAGGCGATCAGCAGATCACAGCGGCCCTTTTCGTACAGTGCGGCGATGGCCTGGGCCGCCGCTTCGGTTGCCTGGGGCGGCACATCAGTGAAGGTCTCGGCGACCGAGCGCAGCGGAAAGCTTGCAAAGAACCGCTCGGCAACCGCCCCGGTCAGATGTCCGTTCTCGGCGATAATCAGGGGACGGCGTTTGCCGTGCAGCTCCATTTCCGAATGAAGCGCCTCCTCCAGCCCGCCATCGGCGAAGTGCACGCGCGTCAGGAAGTTGATCAGCGTCATCCGAACGCCCCGGTGCCGGTCTGAGCGGCGGTGGCGGTGGAAAGAACCCGGGCGCGAGCGCCCGGGCTGAGTTCAGGGAGAATTCTTCAGGGAGAATTCCTCTGGGAGAGATCAGTAGCTGCCCTTGCAAACCGGGTTCTCTCGGCTGGGCGCGCCGATCGCCGCAAACTTGGCAGCATCCATGCCAAGCGTTTGCGAGACGGCCGGGTCCATCGAGATGAACTGGTTAACAAGATTGCCTTCGGCATTTTCCACCACCTCGGAGATAAAGGTGGCTGCGGTTGCCTGACGGTTTCCGTCCAGCGTGACCTTGCCGGTCGGGCTGTCCAGCTCCAGATTGGCCAGGCACTGACGGAAGGCAGCGTGACCATCCGACAGGTCGCCATTGACTTCGTTCATGCAGGTCAAGGTCGCTGCCGTGGCATTGTAGTACAGCGTCGAAAGGAGCGACGGGGCCGGGAACCGCTCTTCCGGCGGGAACGTGTCCTGATAGAGCTTCACGTAGCCTTGGAACGCGTCGTTGTCCCAGGTATCGGCTTGTGGGCCCGATGACGGTGTCCCGATCAGCGCGCGCTTGGCATCGCCCTTGGAATTCAGGACCGTGCCGTCGACCATGATGGTGCCGCCGATCAGGTTGGCATCGCCGCCTGCCTGCTGGTACTGGTTCAGGAAGTTGACGGCATCGCCGCCGCCCAGGCCCAGATAGAGGGCATCCACGTCATCCGGCAGTGCCGCGATGATCGAGCCGAAATCTTTCGTGCCGAGCGGCACCCAGAAGCGTTCGGTGATCTCTCCGCCGGCCTGGCAGAAGTCGATCGCGAAGCCGAAAACCTGCGTGTAGATGAAGGAGTAATCCTCACCAATCGTCGCCACCGTCTCGTAGCCTTTGACATCGTGGACATATTTGCCCAGGCCCCAGGACCACTGCGCGCCGTCCGAGTTGAAGCGGAAGAAGTTTTCCGACGGGTTCACGAAGGTGGTTTCCTGCGCGCCGGACGAGCCGTTGATGAACGTCGCCTGCGGCTGCGTTTTGGAATAGTCGCGGATCGCGATGCCTTCCGAACCCGAGAGCGGGCCGATGATCACATCGAGGCCGTCCTGCTCGACCAGTTTCCGCGCCGCGCGCACTGCGCTGTCCGGTGAGGCATCAGTCGACTGAATGACCAGTTCGATGTCCTTACCGGCGGCCTTGCCACCAAAAGCGGCCAAAGCGGTCTTGATGCCGCGGACGCCGTCCTCACCCAGCACGGTGTAGGTGCCTTCCAGTGTCGCCATTACGCCGATCTTGATGGTGTCGGCCTGGGCCGCAGCGCCGCTGATGGCGGTGATCGCCAGCGCAGACGCGGCGGCGAGAAGTTTCTTGTGCATGATATCCTCCCGGACTCTGTTGTGACGAGAGCTGCACTGATTGGCATGGCCGTGCAGTCTGTCGCCGTCAGACACCTTTGCGTGGGAAGGGCGTGGCGCTGATTTCGCGTAATCCACCCGATATATCGCGCAGTCTGATTTTTCGGGCAGGGGCGTCAGACAGGCAGCGGAGTATTTGTGCTGAGCTTTTTGAGTTCGACGGCACAGAAGATCATTTCGGTGCTGCCGATGTTTTCGAGATTGTGCAGGGCGAACTCGCCACTGCCCACATCGTAGTAGTGAGTGAGCCCGGCGTCGTAGTCGCTGGCGTATGTCGTTCCATCATGGGTGCGCTGCAGGAAACGGCCCGGCGTGACCGCCGTCCAGAAATAGGTGAGGACGTGGCGATGCACCGGCATCGTCTCTCCCGGTTGCAGTGTCATCAGCCAGACACGGACGCTGGCGTTTTCGAAGACCAGATCGGTACCGATGCGGCCGTTGAATTCGTTCGTCCGGAACTCCTGCTTGATCTCGTCGGACCAGTCCTGAAAGCCGCTGGTGGTCACCTCGCCTGACCGGAAACGGTCTGACCCCGCGCTGGGTGCCGCCAGGCGGTCCGGTGTCCATCTGGGCTGGCAATCGTAGAGCGAAAGCGGGATATTCGCGCTTTCCTTCTTCATCTCGACAGCCACGAAGATCATGGTGGTCGTCCCGACATTTTCGAGGTTATGCAGCGCATATTCGGCGTAGCCGACGTCGTAGAAATGCGTGAGGCCCGCCTGATAGTCGCTTTCATAGGTGGTGCCGTCATAGGTTCGCTGAAGGAAGCGCCCCGGGG
>JBCCMP010000265.1:0-7280 GCA_039026295.1 Pseudomonadota bacterium
CAAGTCGCTGGGCGGCCCGGCGGGCGGGCTGATCGTCAGCAACGATGCCGCGCTGGCCGCACGGCTGGCCGGGAGCGCCTTTCCCGGCCGGACGGCAAATTTCGCCGCGGGCCGCGTCGCCGCTCTGGCCCGGGCGCTGCTGGACTGGCGAGTGCATGGTGCCGCCTATGCCGGGGCGATGGCGGAAACCGCGTCGGCGTTGGCCAATGCGCTGGCCGCGCTGCAGATTGCGCCCTATCAGGCGGGGGGCGTCGCGACCCGGTCGCACCAGTTCGCGATCCCGGCCGCGCAGTGGGGCGGCGGGCAGGCCATGTCCAAGCGCCTGCACCGCGCCAATCTGCTGGCCTGCGGGATCGGCCTGCCGATTGATCCGGTCGAGGGTGACCTCAACGGCCTGCGCATCGGCACGCCCGAGATCGTGCGGCTGGGCATGGGGCCAACGGACATGCCCGCACTCGCCGACCTGATCGCGCGGGTCCTGCGCGAGGAACCGGAAAGCGTGGCTGCTGATGTGACAGCGTTCCGGTCGGGGTTTCAGGGGCTGCACTACGTGGTTTGATCTCGCCCCGTGGCCTCGGTCCCCTACTGGATCGGGGACCTCGACGAACAACGCTGCGAGCTCGAGGAGGCCCCGGGTCAAGTCCGATGCCGAGATGTGAAGTCACATAACGGCATGAAACCAATTTTCCTGGAGCACTAAGGGCGCAGCCAGACCGCCGGGTAGGAACGCCTTTCGCACGTCGCATTCGACATGATGTCGGCCACGGGATCGGGCGCAGCCCGGTGGTTCCCACCGGGCGAGTCATCATTTCAGCGTTCCGCTGGATCTTCCAAATCCGCAGCAACGGGCAGATCCACCCCAACCCTGGCCAACCGATCCGCCGCCAACATCGCAAATCGCAGTGTCACCGCTTTGCGCCGCGCGGCAGCCAGTGGCACCTCTATCCCGTGCCGGAAGATTTCCGCGTCGTATTCATCCGTGCGGATAAGACCATGATCTGTCGGCAAAATCTCTTCTGGAAACTCCGGCGGCACCGCGAAATACAGCCGGTCGCACCAGTCGAGATATTCGTGCCACTTCCGGTCCACCTGAAAATCAGCGCGGGAGGATTTGACCTCCACACACCAAAGCTCCCCCTTCGGGCCGAGCGCCAGCACATCCATCCGCCGCCCGGTCTTCACCGGAAACTCCGTCAGGACCGAGAACCCTTCATCCGCCAGCATCCGGCAGACGCCTCTGGCGAGGCGAATGCCGGGCGGGGTTTGGGTGGTTGTGGACATTGAGGAGATATTAGAATAAAACAAGAACATTTGCCAGTGGCGATGCACAAAGTCATTGTGCAGCCAGGGGAACGTCCATCATTTGGTGTTGCGCCCAATGGCCCGGGGGCGCGCACTTAAAGGACTTTCGCGCAACTCAGCTCAGCTTTAGGCTTTAGCCCCCTCCCGGAACTTCTCCTCACTGTACACAAACGGCTGCACCTTCCCGCCAGCCTCTTCGATCACTTGCTTGATCCCCGGTTCCTCGCAAACGTGATCAAACACCCGGGCGATGACAGGGAACTCCTCGGCCAGATCAATTCCTGCCAGCAGCGCGTTGCGGACCTGGGGCAGCAGGAAACAGTCGGCCAGGCTGACTCTATCCCCGACCGCGCAGGTCCCGGCGCAGCGTTCCATGATGCCGTTCAGCGCGCCGAACTCGCGCCGGATGAAATGCAGGCGCAGCGGATGGCGCAGCGGATCGGCCTTGACCATGTCCCAGTCCAGCATGGATTGAATGATGAAGGGGATGTTCTGATAGGGCTGCACATCAGCCGCGATCAGCCACATGATGCGGCGCATCTCGGCTGCCTGCCAGGGGTCATCGGGCACCAGATCGTCCGGGCCGTTCATGGCGCGGATATAGTCGATGATCGCTCCGGACTGGGTCATCTTGCGGCCGTCGGGCAGTAGCAGAACGGGGATACGCCCCTCCGGGTTCAGTGCCTTCAACTCTTGCGTGCCAAGCTCGATCGTCACCGGATCGTCCGGGGGCAGGGTCCAGATGGCGATCCCGCGATCGTCGGTCTCCAGCCCCATCTCCACCGGTTCCACCAGGCTCTCCGGCACGCGGGCGCGGGACAGGAAGAACTTCACGCGCAGCGACGCGCTGGAGGCTTTCTGCGTGAAAAGGCGCATCGGTGCTGTCATCTTGTACCCCTTGAGATCAGTCCGAGGCGCCGGCCCGCGCCTCCATGTTGAAGGCCGCGGCCATCAGGGCCTTGGCGTAATCCGTGGTCGGCCGCTCGAACAGGCGGGATGCCAGCCCCTGTTCCACGACCTCGCCCTGACGCATGATGATCAGCCTGTGCGCCAGGGCGCGGACGACCTTCAGGTCGTGTGAGATGAAGAGATAGCCAAGCCGGTACTTTTCCTGCAGATCGCGCAATAGATCGACGATCTGGGTCTGCACGGTCATGTCCAGCGCCGATGTCGGCTCGTCCAGCACCACGAATTTCGGCTTCAGGATCATGGCCCGCGCGATGGCGATGCGCTGGCGCTGCCCGCCGGAAAACTCGTGCGGGTAGCGGTCCATCATGCCCGCTTCCAGCCCCACTTCCTCCAGCTGCCGCCCCACCGCCTCGCGCATCGACAGGCCGCGATCGCCCAGACCGTGGACGCCCAGACCTTCAGACACGATCTCTGCCACCGACATGCGCGGGCTCAGCGAGCCGAACGGGTCCTGAAAGACGATCTGCATGTCCCGGCGCAGCGCGCGCAGATCACGTTTCGGCAGGCCCTGCAGATCGCGCCCGTCGAACTTGATGCGGCCCTTGCTGGCGATCAGGCGCATCAGCCCCATGGCCAGCGTGGTCTTGCCGGAACCGGATTCGCCAACGACGCCAAGGGTTTCCCCGGCCTTCAGCGTCACGTCGATATCTGTGACCGCTTTGACATGGCCGACCGTGCGCTTGAAGAAGCCGCGCTTGATGGGGAACCAGATGCGAACCTTCTCTGCCTCGACCAGCGTGTCCGCGCCGGCCGGGATTTCCCCGGCATTACCGCGTGGCTCGGCGTCCAGCAGCATCTTCGTATAGGGGTGCTCGGGGTGATCGAAGACCTGCGCCGTGGGGCCGGTTTCAACCACCTCCCCGTGCTGCATGACCGCAACGCGCTGCGCCACCTTGCGCACGATCCCCAGATCGTGGGTGATGAACAGCATGGCCAGACCGCGCCGCTGCTGCAGGTCGGCCAGAAGCTCGAGGATCTGCGCCTGAATGGTGACGTCCAGCGCGGTTGTCGGCTCGTCTGCGACCAGCAGTTCGGGCTCGTTCGCCAGCGCCATGGCGATCATCACGCGCTGGCGCTGTCCGCCGGACAACTGATGCGGCCAGGCATCCAGACGTTGCTCTGCATCGCGAATGCCGACCTGGTTGAGCAACTCCAGAATGCGCTTGTTCGCATCCCCGCCGGTCAGGCCCTGGTGCAGCGCAAGGCTTTCCGCGATCTGCTTTCGGATCGTGTGCAGCGGGTTGAGCGAGGTCATCGGCTCCTGAAAGATGAAGCTGATGTCATTGCCGCGCATCTGTTGCAGATCAGATTGCGGCGCGTGCATCATCTCTTTGCCCTGCCAGAGGACCGACCCCGAGGTGCGCGCAGAATCCGGCAGAAGCTGGACCGAGGACAGCGCCGTCAGCGATTTGCCGGATCCGGATTCGCCCACCAGTGCAAGCGTCTCGCCCTTTTCGATCTGCAGCGAGACATCGCGGACCGCGTGAACCTCGGCGTCTTCCTTGCCGAAGCGGACGTTCAGGTCTCTGATCTCCAGCATGTTCACTGGAAGGTCTTTCTGGGGTCGAAGGCGTCACGGATGCCCTCGAAGACGAAGACCATCAGCGAGAGCATGATCGCAAACGTGAAGAACGCAGACAGGGCAAGCCAGGGGTCCTGCAGATACCGCTGACCCTGCAGGGCCAACTCGCCCAGCGACGGATAGCCCTGACCAAGCCCGAAGCCCAGGAAGTCTAGCCCCGCCAAAAGGCTGATCGACCCGGTCAGGATGAAGGGCAGGAAGGTCACCGTGGCGACCATCGCATTGGGCAGCAGATGGCGGAACATGATGGTCCAGTCACCGACCCCCAGGGCACGGGCCGCCTGCACGTATTCGAAATTCCGGGCGCGCAGGAATTCGGCGCGAACGACCCCGATCAGCGCCGTCCACATGAAGGCAATGAAGATCGTGAACATGACGACCGGCGTCGGTGCCAGCACCGAGACGACGATCAGGATCACGTAGAGCTGGTTCATCGACGACCAGACTTCCTGCAGCCGCTGGAAGAACAGATCGACCCAGCCGCCGAAAAAGCCCTGCGCGGCACCGGCGACGACCCCGATGATGGTCGAGACGATCACGACGGCAAAACCGAACACCACCGACAGACGAAAGCCGTAGATGATGCGCGCGACAACGTCCCGGGCCTGATCGTCGGTGCCCAGCCAGTGGTTGAAGTCTGGCGGCGACGGCGCGCGTTCCACGTCCAGATTCACCGTGTCATAGCGATAGGGGATCAGCGGCCAGAGGACCCAGCCTTCCTCTTGTCCCTCGACGGTGCTGGCCTCGCCCAGCCCGTCGTCCTCGTCCAGGCATCCGTCCAGATTGCCGCCGGTCCGGATCAGGCAGATCAGCACGGGGTCGGTGTAGGCGGCGTTGGTTTCAAATTCGCCGCCGAAGGTCGTCTCGGCGTAGTCGGTCGTGATCGGCGTGAAATATTCGCCGCGATAGCTGACCAGAACCGGGCGGTCATTGGCGACGATCTCAGCAAACAGGCTGATGACGAACAGCACCAGAAAGATCCAGAGACTGTACCACGCCCGGCGGTTGGCGCGGAAGTTGCGCAGGCGGCGGCGGTCCAGTTCGGTCAGGCGGAACATCGCTCAGCCCTCCCGCCGCTCGAAGTCGATGCGCGGGTCGATCCAGACATAAACCAGATCGGAAACAAGGTTCAGCACCAGCCCCATGATGCCGAAGATGAAAAGCGAGCCCATGACGACAGGGTAGTCGCGGCTGACGACGGATTCGAACGCCAGAAGGCCCAGACCGTCGAGGTTGAAGACCGTTTCGACAAAGATCGAGCCGGCAAAGAAGACGCTGACGAACGCGCCGGGGAAGCCCGCGATCACGATCAGCATCGCGTTGCGGAAAACGTGTCCATAAAGCACCCGGCCTTCAGACAACCCCTTTGACCGCGCGGTCAGCACGTATTGCTTGCGGATCTCGTCAAGGAACGAGTTTTTGGTCAGCAGCGTCAGCGTCGCGAAGGACGAGATTGTCATCGCGACCACCGGCAGGGTGATGTGGTGGAGGTAATCGACCACCTGCTCCCACAGCGTGAACTCCTCCCACCCCTCGGAATGGAGGCCCCTGAGCGGGAACCACTGGAAGTAGGACCCGCCCGCGAAGAACACCAGCAGCACGACGGGCACCAGAAACGCGGGCAGCGAATAGGCGGCGACGATGACGCCGGAACTGGCCGTATCGAACCGGCTGCCGTCCCGGACCGCCTTGCGAATGCCCAGCGGGATCGAGACGAGGTACGAGATCAGCGTCGCCCAAAGGCCAAGCGAGATCGAGACGGGCATCTTCTCGAGGATCACGTCGATCACAGAGACAGACCGGCGGAAGCTCTCGCCGAAATCGAACACGACGTAATTGGACAGCATGATCCCGAACTGTTCATAGGTCGGGATCTGCTCTTTCACGCATTCCTCGGACGATGCGGTTTGCGGACCGTCATAGCCGTCTTCGCAAACGATGCGGGCGAAACCGTACTGTGCTTCAAGATCGGCGATCAGGTCGGGATCTATGCCCTGGCGACCGCGATACCCGTCGTTCCCGATCGAGGCCTGGTTGGCCCCGCCGCCGTCACTGCCGCCGGTGAACCGTTCGGTCGTGTTGCCCTGGGCGCCTTCCTCCAGTTCCATGATCTGCTGTTCGACCGGGCCGCCCGGCAGGAACTGGATGATCGCAAAGTTCAGCAGCATGATCCCGAACAGGGTCGGGATGATCAAAAACAGACGTCTCAGGATATAGGCGCCCATGGGTCGTCAGGCAGGCCTTCTGTCGGGGGCGGGCAGCCGCAATTTGCACGTCATCAGATGCGGCCTGCCTCTTTCAGCTTGGCTTCCTTTTCCGCATCGACCCACCACCAGTCAATAACGCCGCGCCCGTATTTCGGTTTCAGATCGGGCCGGTCGAAGATGTCCCAGTACGCGATCGTGTGACTGGCCTTGTTCCACTGCGGTACCCAGATGTGCATGGCCCGCAGCACCCGGTCGAGCGCTTTGACCGCGTTGGTCAACTGCTCCCGGTTCTCCGCCCTCTCGATCAGGTCGAGCAGGGCATCGACCACCGGGTCTTCAAGTCCCGAGAGATTGTCTGATCCCGGCGAATTGGCGCTTGTCGACTGGTAGTGATCGCGCAGCTCGACGCCCGGCGTCAGCGACATGCCCTTGCGCGAGACGGTGATGTCAAAGTCGAAATCATCCAGTCGCTTCTTGTACTGGGCCGCATCCACCGTGCGGACGCTGCCGCTGATCCCGATCCTCTCGAGGTTCTTGATGTAGGGCGAGGAAATCCTGTCAAAGCCCTGGCTGCCATGAAGAAATTCCATTTCCAGAATCTCTCCGTCCTTCTGGCGCTTGCCATCGACAACGGCCCATCCGGCGGCGTCGAGCAGCTTGCCCGCCTTGCGCAGGGCGCGGCGGTTGCGCCCGGATCCATCGGTGACCGGCGGCACATAGGCCGGTTGGTCCAGCACGCCGTCCGGCAGCTTGTCGGCGAACTTCTCAAGAATGGCGGCCTCGCCCGGGGTCGGGGGGCCATCGGCCTGCATCGGTCCGCCTTCAAAGAAGCTGTCTGTCCGGTTGTAGAGGTTGTAGAACAGCCGCTGGTTCGACCATTCGAAATCGAAGCAGATCGCGATTGCCTCGCGCACCTTTGCGTCTTGAAACTTCTTGCGACGCAGGTTGAACCAGTAGCCTTGCGAACCTGCGGGACGCTCGTCCGGCAGCACCTCGGTGATCACGTCGCCGCGGGCAACGGCGGGGAATTCCTCCGGCGAATAGCCGGTGGCCCATAGCTTGGACCAGAATTCCTCGTTGAAGGTGAAGGCACCGCCCTTGAAGCCTTCAGGCACCTGATTTCAAACATGCTAAACATCTACGCGTAGGGCAATTATCCAGGCATGCATCTACTGCTTTGTGACGCTTTGGCCCGTACGCGTTGGGTTCGCGCCTAGTGG
>JBCCMP010000266.1:0-7243 GCA_039026295.1 Pseudomonadota bacterium
CGAATCGACCGAAGCTGCATCCAGAAACCCTACAATGCCCCCATCTTCAAGGTGGAGGACCAGTCCGGCTCCGTCCGCGCTTGCAGTCACATGCACGGCCTGCATGACGAAGTCTTCCCGATCGCGCCGCCGTGTCGATTTGAATGCGCTGGATTCTTCAGGCGCTGCCAAATCGGAGTACAGCACACCGGTGTCGGGCGATTGATCAAGCATTCTCAAACTCTTCCGCTCCCCGGGACAGTCAAGACATTTGGCTCTGGTAAATCTTCAAACGCGGGAATTGTCTTTTCCCGGCGCATTGACGCGACACGCTGAACGAGTGCGCGTCTTGCATCCGCCTCAGACAGGTGCTGTCACGACATCTGTCGCGGTAGCCGATCCCTTGAGTCCAAGCCGCCTGCCTCCCTGCGAGCGGGGCAACAAGGTAGGGTTTGCACCCCCGGCCGTTGGGGGCCAGCCGGGGGTGCGATCTGCCCTGCCAGGGGTTTGGGTGGGAAGCTGACCGGCAGGGCAGGGAACAAATGAATCAGAACGACAGTCGGCAGTGATGGCAAAATGCAAACAGATGGTGCTGGCCGACACACCGAAAAGCGATCGCGGATATGCGCAAGTCTTGGCGGTATCAAAGTCGCTGATCGCCTTCATCATCAAGCACTCGTTTGCTCGCTCCGTTCATTGGCTAAATAAATAACAGGGCCAACCTGAACAGCGCATGAGATCGTCGTTCAGTCAGCGTTCAGGTCGATGCAATGTGGCCATTGCCCCGACGCTCAGGAAGCACGGACCGGGCCAGGTACAACCGGAAGACATTGGGACGGAACCGCGGACCGTCCAGACCGGGCCAACAAACCCCGCGATCCCCTGTCACCCGGGACGCGGAGCCCCGCATATCGTTTGAACCAGAGCGTCAATCGAGCTCCAATCCTCGGGCTCCAGCACAACCTGGACCGTCATGACATCACGGCGAAACATCTGCGGCAGGCGAACCGCATCCTTTTCAGTTGTCACCAGCATCGCATTCGATGCCATCGCATCACGGATCAGGCGACGAATGATTGCCGGGCTGTAAGGATGGTGGTCAGGAAACGTCCGCGTGCCTACCAGTTGCGCACACATATGGCGGAGCGTATAAAAGAACTTCTCTGGTCGCCCAATCCCGGCAAACGCAAAGACCGGATCGCCCTCCAGCACCATGCCGCTCTGCCGCGGCACAAGTTCCGCACCGACAACCTTGATCTTGGCCAGTTGAGGCCAGGAAGACAGGCAGTTTTCTCGCGCGTCCGGCTGGCCCACCAGCACCACCAGATCGGCACGCGAAAGCCCCTCTCCTACTGGCTCGCGCAGCGGGCCGGCAGGAATGATCCGCCCATTGCCAAAGCCGACCCCTGCATCGATCATCAGGATCGCGCCATCCTTGCGTAAACCAGGGTTCTGAAAGCCATCGTCCAGAAGGATCAGATCAGCGCCCTCTGCCGCCGCAGCACGGGCTCCTGCGGCACGATCGCGGGCCACCCAAACCGGACCGAACGCCGCCAGCATCAACGGCTCGTCCCCGACTTTGGCGGCGCTGTCTTTTGCCGAATCAACCCTGTACGGGCCGCGTTCAGTTCCTCCATATCCGCGCGTGACGACATGCGGAGTTCGGCCTGCCTCGGCCAATCGCTGCAACAAAGCCGCGACCATCGGCGACTTACCCGATCCACCTGCTGTCAGGTTGCCGATGCACAGCACCGGGACCGGTGCCGCTTCAGTCGACTTGCTTGCTGCAAGCACCTTGCCACCCAGTCGCCAGAGCATGGCCAGAGGGGACAGCAGGCGCGCAATCGCGCCCGGGCTGTCCGGCGGATTGCTCCAGTACCGGGGTGCCTTCATACCACATCCATCAGGTCGAGCAGTTGCCTCAGGATGTCGTCAATGTCCGGCTTCAACCCTTTATGAGCACCGGTCGCTGCTTCGGTCATTGCGGCCCGTGCAGGCTCGTCAGACAGCAGGCGCCCCACCTCAGCGGCCAGCGCACTGCCGTCTGCCACTTCCACGGCACCGCCAGCAGCCTTGAGCGCAGCGTAGGCGGGCCCGAAATTGCTGACATCCGGTCCGTGGACAATGGCTGAACCAAGCGATACCGGCTCGAATGGCGTGTGCCCACCAACACCTGACAATGATCCGCCTACGAATGTGACCGAGGCCAACCGATACCAAAGCCCCATTTCACCCAGCGTATCGGCCAGCCAGACCCGGGTATCCGGATTGGCCAGTTCGCGCCAGCTGCGACGGGCCAAGTTCAAACCGGCTGCAGAGACGGCTTCTGCCACCTCATCCCCGCGTGCAGGGTGCCGGGGCGCGAGGATAAGCAGAGCATCTTTCAACCGTTTCGCCGCCGTGATGGCGGCTGCCTCGTCCCCGGCATGCGTCGATGCCGCAAGCCAGATAGGCCGCTCCGCCAACGGTCCCTTGATCAGTGCGAGGTCTTCAGCGTCGCAATCAGGTACAGGCACCAGCGATTTAAGGTTTCCGGAAAAATGGCCGGCGACGCCCAGCGCTTTCAGGCGCCCAAGCGTTTCGTGATCCTGGGTCAGGATCAGACCAAACGCATCGAGCAGATGCTTCGCCATTCCCGGCACGCGCGCCCAACCCTTCGCACTCTTCTCCGAGACCCGGGCATTGACCATCGCCATTGGGACTCCTGCTGCTGAAGTCTCAACGATCATTCGGGGCCAAAGCTCGCTTTCGATCCAGATCGCAAGGTTCGGCCGCCAATGGGCCAGGAAATCCCGAACGGCCTGCCGCGTATCGACAGGCGCGTATTGATGCAAGGCACCTTCGGGCAGAAGGGGCGCGACGCGCGTCGCCGAAGTGACAGTACCTGTTGTCAGCAGCACGGACGCGCCATCACGGCGTAAGGCCTTGATCAACGGCAGCGCCGACATCGCCTCGCCAACGCTCGCCCCGTGCAGCCAGATGAGGCGACCAAGGGGGCGCAGCAGGCCTGCGACGCCCAGGCGCTCTGGCATGCGGTCTGGGTCCTCCTTGCCGCGCGCTTCCCGTCTGCGGAGCAGCATTGGCGCAACCGGCCCGGCCAGGCGAGATGCCAGCAGATACAGGTTAAGCGCCGGCGATTCTGTCATGCAGCACTCTGTTCGGGGGGCTCCGGCAGAATTGCGGATTGCCCCATCATTTCGTCCGCGCGCGCGGCAAGATCGGTCAGGCTGTCTTCCAATGCTTTCCGCAGGTTCTCAATCGCTTCAGGATCGTCGCATTCCGGTGGCATCAGCGGCGCACCAAAAATTTGGACGCCGCGATTGAACGGCCATGGCAGCAAAAAACGGTCCCAGTTGCGCAGAACTTTGCCCCGCCGGACTGAAAAAGCGATCGGCTGGATAGGCACACCTGCCGTAATGGCCAGTTGTGCGGCACCCCGATGTGCGCGCATGCGTGGGCCGCGCGGACCGTCAGGTGTGATGGCCAAGACGACACTAGGATCTTTCAGAACCTCAAGCCCGCCCGCATAGGCCTCTGCCCCGCCTTTGTCCTGTTGCTTTGCCCGATCATAGCTCGATCCGCGCACCGCAGTGACGCCGAACCATCGCACCAGCGCCGCGATCAGGTCACCGTCGCGATTGTTCGAGATCATCGCAACAGCGCGCCGACCGCGAGGGATCCACATTGGCGACAGAAACAGGCGTCCATGCCAGGCCGCAGAGATGACTGCACCGTGGCTTTGGGCCTCCTGGTAGTGATGGGCATCCACGATGGTCCAGCGCGTCGTTCGGTTCACCAACCGAATATAGCATGATCCAATCATCCCGGCGGCCCAACGACCGGTCGGCGAATGGCGCAGCCAGCGCCCGATACCGTCCAGCTTTCGTGCCATCCCAGGCCTCTCTTCGCGTCTCCCTACAGCCTCAGGCCCCAGGCAGTGCGCTTGGCTCGACACTCTCCTCCTGTTCCTCGTCGCGAAGACGATGGAGGTGGGCGATGAAATAGCGCATATGCGCGTTGTCGACGGTGCGCTGCGCCGCCGTTTTCCAGGCAGCGTGGGCTTTGGCATAATTCGGGAAAACGCCGATCACATCCAGATTGTCCGGGTCTCGGAATTCGGTCGACTGCGGATCGATCAACTCGCCGCCAAAGACAAGGTGAAGTCGGGTGGCCATGGGTAAGTCTCCCTCTGGTGCAAGCCTCTTGTCAGCCCGGCACGTCCATCGCAGGGCGATCGAATCCCGTCAAGAGTAGCCAAGCGGGCGCTACGCAGCAGCGCGCGCCTTTTCCTAAGGCAAGACCTTTCTCACGCCGTTCAACCGGGCCTGCGATACTTCATGATCTCCCGATGCAGGGCGACCGGCGCAGAGATCACACCGGGCTGCATACCCTCCCGGCTATTGAACCGAAACGGCGCACCATCACCGTCGGTCGCCGATGCGCCCGCCTCGATCGCGATCAGTGTTCCGGCGGCAATGTCCCATTCGTAAGTTTGGCGAAAGGTGACCATGCTGTCGAACCGGCCCTCGGCGACAAGGCACATGCGCCAGGCCAGCGAGGATCGGAAATGCCGGTCAAGCGGCGGCAGCCCCCCGGGCCAGTTCACATCCCGCATCTGCCATTGGGACGCAAGAACGGTCGCCTCTGCCAAGGCGGCTGTGTCCGATGCCCGTATCGGTTTGCCGTTCTTGGTCACGCCCTGCCCCTTGGCAGCGGCGTAGATTTCATCCCGTGCAGGCAGGCAAACGGCAGCGGCGACGATCTCTCCCCGTTCGGCGACCGCGAGCGCGACTGAAAATCCTCTTTCCCCCGCAATGAATGCCCGCGTGCCGTCTATCGGATCGATGATGAAGACCCGCTCAGCGGCAAGACGCATCGCCTGCCGGTCGGCATCATCCTCGTTTTCCTCGGACAACCAGCCATAGTTGGGGCGCGCTACCCCCAAACGCTCTTCCAGCATGGCGTTGACCTCAAGGTCCGCCTCAGTCACTGGTCCGGCATCGTCATCCTTTTCCCACTTCCTTACATTGCGTCCGAAGTGCTTCAGCGCGATTTCACCGCCTGCCAGGGCTGCTTCGGTCAGGAGATCAAGATCGGCAAGATCACGCGCCAACTGTCAGGCCTTCGACAAGGATCGACGGCACGATGTGCGCGCGTGCGGGGTTCGCATCATCGGCAAGCACGATCGAGCGCAGCATCTCCGGCAGGCTCCCGGCGATTGTGATCTCGTTCACTGGATAGGCAAACTCGCCATTCTCAACCCAGAAACCTGACGCTCCCCGCGAATAAGCGCCGGTCGTCGGGTTGATCGATGCCCCGATCATCGAGGTTACGATCAGACCGGTGCCTATGTCACGGACCATGTCCGCGCGGGGTTTGGCAGCGCTGCTCGCCAGTTTCAAATTCGTCACGCCTGGGCCCGGAGGCCCGGCAAGGCCGCGCCGGGCATTGCCCGTCGTCTCCAGCCCCAGTTTCCGGGCGGTTCCAAGATCGAGCACCCAGCGGCGCAGGATGCCTCCCTCGACCAGCGGCCGAACGACACTGGCGATCCCCTCCGCATCGAAAGGGCGTGAACTGAGCGCTCTTGGGCGCAGCGGTTCTTCGATCAGGTCGACATTCTGTGGCAATATCTGCCGATCCATCGCATCGATCAGCCAGCTTGCCCCGCGCGCAATCGCCGACCCGTTGATCGCCGATACCAGATGCCCGACCAGACTGCTCGCCACGCGCTCGTCAAACAGCACCGGCACCGCGCCGCCCTTTGGTTTGCGCGGTGACAGGCGCTCTGCCGCACGCAGACCGGCCAAGTCACCGATTTCCTCAGGGGTTGGCAAGTCGGCCTGATGTCGGCGGTATTCCCCGGCATAATCGCGCTCCCGGCCGAGGCCGTCTCCGGCCACTGCGCTGGCGCCGACGCCGGTGGCCGTTCGAACATAACTGCCGGAAAATCCGTTCGTGGCCGCGATCGCCATCGAAGTGCGATCGGTCGAGCCATGTGCCTGTTCGACCTGAGTTATCCCGGCCACAGCTAACGCCGCTTCCTCTGTACGCAATGCCAGCGCCTCCAGATCGGCTGGCCCGGGCAATGGCGCCGGATCTTCCATGTCCAGCGCTGTGGCATCAACTCCCCCGGCAATCTGTTCTGGCTCCGCGAGGCCGATCCACGGATCATCCGGTGCTTCACGTGCCAGGGCAACCGCCCGTTCGGCCATGCGGGCGAGCGACCCAGGCGAAAGGTCTGACGCCGCAACTGCGGCCTGTCTTTGCCCGACCAGAGCCCGCAGCCCGGCTTCCCGGGCTTCCGATCGCTCCGCCTCTTCCAGGGCCCCGCCCGAGACACCGATGCTAACGCTGTGATTTTCGACGACCATCGCATCGGCCGCATCGGCCCCGGCGGCCCGCGCCGCTTTTAGGAGATCAGCCGCAAGGTCGAGATTGCTCATGCCGCAGCCCTCACAGCGATTGCAAAGAAATGATCAGCGTTGACCCTGCCATCGCTGTCATCGACAGTAGCGTCATCAACATACCAAAGACCCGCAATCGAAACCCGTCACGGATGGCCAGGAAGTGCAAGCCATGCAGAATGCGGCCGAAAAGAAAGACCAGAGCGATCGTGTGCAACAAGACGGCAGACAGGCCCAAGCCCTCCGCCAGGCCCATGAGAATAAGGAAAATCGGCACGGTCTCGGCCGAGTTGCCATGCGCTCGTATCACGCGTTCGCCAAGCTCATCCCCACCGGTGCCCAGCGAGACTTTGTTGCCGCGGCGAAACCCGATCACCCGAAAGGTCAGAAAGATATGCCAGAAGGCCAGCATCGATCCGTAGAACGCGGTTATCGCAATTGCCATGACTGCCCCTTCCGGCCCGTGTTTCCTTTAGGGACCTAGCAAATGGCAGTCCGGGTTTGAAGGCCGCGCAGCACCGAAGCACGGTTGCCTATTGCCGCGCCCCAACCCGTTTCGCTCAGGTCCGTGCGTAGACGTCCTCGTAACGGACAATGTCATCTTCGCCGAGATAGCTTCCCGATTGCACTTCGATCAGTCGAAGTTCGACCTTTCCGGGGTTTTCCAGTCGGTGAACTGCCCCCAATGGGATGTAGACAGACTGGTTCTCGGTCAGCGCGTGTGACAGTCGATGAGGACGTGAAACTGCTGACAGAGAACCAGTCTGTCTACATCCCATTGGGGGCAGTTCACCGACTGGAAAACCCCGGAAAGGTCGAACTTCGACTGATCGAAGTGCAATCGGGAAGCTCTCTCGGCG
>JBCCMP010000267.1:0-7224 GCA_039026295.1 Pseudomonadota bacterium
GCTTCAACGCGCGACAGGATCGCGCCGGTGTCGTCGCCGGTCTGTTCCGATTTCGGCCGTCCGGCGATCACCGATTGCAGGCGGGCATTGGCCTGACCCAGAATGCCTTCACCCTCGGCTTTTGCCTCGATGTCTTTGGCAACGACCGTCTTTGCCAGACGCGAGAACCGGATAAGCAGGTCATCGGTCGTCGCAACACCGGTGGCACCCAGGGCAGTCAGCGCTTCCGGAGGCGTCGCTCCGGTCAGGCTTTCGATCTCGTCCAGTGCAGCGGCAAATGGTGCGCCATTGCGCATGCGTGACGTCAGCGCGGCAACCGCTGATCGCAGCGAGGCATCGCGGATCGCGCCTTCGACCTTGCCAAGGGCCGTCTGCGCGGCCTCCTCCGCCGAACCGGCCGCAGCGGCAGCGCTTCCGGCATCGGTCGCGGCCTGATCGATCCGGGACGAAATGGCACCCATCCGCTCGTCCATGTCGCTGCGATAGGCGTCGAACACCGAACTGGTCGTGATCTCGTCCGCGGCGGGCAGCCTGCCGAATTTGGCGTCAACATCCGCCGTCAGGGCGGTGCGGGCCGACCTCAGATCGTCTTGCGTCGCAAACCGGTCGGCATCTTCCTGCGTCAGCAGCGGACCGTCGCCGGACACCTGGGCATTGAGCCCGTCGACGCGCGCCTTCAGCGCGGCAAAGGCGGCAGACAGCTCCTGCGTTGGCGCACCGTCAGCGGACGGGGTTGCGGCAAGCCCCGATCCCAATGCGCCAATTTGCTCGCTGACCGAGCTCAGCCGGACCTCGAAATCGGTCATCTGCCGTGCCAGCGATGCGGTGTCGCGTGTCGCCGCGGCCGCCACCTTCCCGGCAGATGTCGCGGCGGTCGTTGCCGTCTCTGCCGCGGTTGCGGCATCGGCCGCCGCTTTCTCGGCCGCGGTCACCACGCCCTCGGACACCGAAGCGGTTGCGGCGGTGCTGGCGGCGCCTTCGGCGGCGGTCCGTGCAGCCTCTGCCTCTGCGCGCGCGGCCTCTGCGGCCGCTTCGGCTGCGGCAAGCCGTTCGCTAAGCGCGGCGATCTCCGTGCGCATTTCTGCGACCAGATCCATCGTGGCGGTCGTGTCGGCCCGAACCTCTTTGTCCAGATTGGCGAGGCGGTCATCCAGCAACTGCTGGCCGGGCATGACGTGCTTGGCGATACTAGCGGGCAGGTGCGGCGCCACCATGGGCACAAGCCAAAGCGATAGACCGAAGACCACCAGAAAAATGATCAGCGCCTGCAGCGCCATGCCCGCAAAGCTTTTCCCGCTGCCTGAATCCTCGGCATCGCTTCCGTAAATATCCGTTGACGATGCTTCCGGTTCGCGCACCGGCTCAGGCTCCGATGCCGGCTCGACCTCCTCGACCAGCGGTTCCGTTACCTCGGCCTCGGTTGTCGTCGCTTCGGCTTCAGCATCCACAGCCGTTTCCGCTGTGTCCACTGCGTCGTCGACCTGATCGTTGCCGGTCGCCCCCTCGACGATCTCTGCCGCGGTCTCGGCTTCTGTGTTCCCGGCAGCGTCATCCGCGGCGCGTTCTGCTTCGCCGCCGCTGTCAGCCTCGTCGCTGCGTTTGGTGTCATCGGTCGGGGACTGGGTCATCCGGGCTCTCCGAACAGTCTTTTTGTGGGCGCGCTGCTCGCCCGAGTCGTGCGGCCGCAGTTCACCACAGCGTAGGTGCGCGGCGCGACCAGTACAATCACCCTCAGCGTGCGTTTTGCCGCAGCGCAGCAGAAATTTCCAGAACCATGGCGTCTGCATCGGGCGTCTTAGAGACGTAAATGCGGCGAAACCCTGCCGGTTCCAGCGGTGCGGCGGCGTTTTCCGAGATGGCGAGCAGGTCGGTGCTGCCGGGCCGGAAGCCTTCAATTGCGCCGATCTGATCCCGGAGCAGCTTCGCCCCGCGCGGCGACCAGACGGAAATCATGTCTATTTCACAACGTGATAGCGCATCATGCGCCCGATCGGGCGGCCCTCGGGTCGGGACAGAGGCATAGACCACCTGCTCTGACACTGTGATGCCCGCCTCGCCCATGTGCCCTATCAGGTCGTGCGCGATGTCCGCCCCGCGCAGATAATGGCCCACCCGGATATTTTCGGCCGCGGCGTCTTTCAAAAGCCCCGGCACACCGCTGTCCGATTCGCGCACGTCCCGAAAGCCTGCCGATCGTGCTGTCCGGGCCGTTCGGGGCCCGACACAGAAGGCGGGCAGATCGCGCATCGGTTGCGATGCCGCCCAGGCAGCGACTCCGTTGGCAGAGGTAAAGAACAGCGCCTGGGTTCCGGCGGGTGCCGGATCTGCGCCCCGTATTTCCACGTGGGTCAGCGGCCAACTGATGCAGGTTACACCCAGCGCTTCGAACCGCGCGGCGATGCGCTGGTTGTCCGCGTCGGCCCGTGTCAGCAGCAGACGCACCGCATCAGCCCCTTGCGCGTTGATTGCCCGGCTCAGGCAAAGAACCCCTCACCCGCGCGCCCGCGCAGTTCTGCCGCCGCATCTGCACCCATCGCCGCGGCGTCAGCGGCAGGGCCGCGCCGTTCGGTCGTGTGGTTCTCCGACCCGTCCGGGCGCACGATCTCGCCCCGGAACCAGATCTGGTCGCCGTTCAGTTCCGCCAGCCCTGCAATCGGCGTCTGGCAGGACCCGTCCAGCCCTGCCAGAAAGGCGCGCTCTGCATCCAGCCGGCGGCCTGTCGGCGCATCGTGGATGGCAGCCAGCAGATCGGCCGTGTCCGCATCGTCGGCGCGGATCTCGACCCCGATGGCGCCTTGCGCAACAGCTGGGAGCATATCCTCCGGTGCGATCGCTGCCTTCGTCAGGTCATCGCGGCCCAGACGCCTCAGGCCGGCCATGGCCAGGAACGTGGCTTCGGCCACGCCCTCGTTCAGCTTGCGCAGGCGGGTCTGCACGTTACCGCGAAACTCCACCAGTTTCAGATCCGGCCGCCGGTTCAGCAGTTGCGCCCGGCGGCGGAGCGAGGACGAGCCGACGACGGTTCCCTCCGGCAGTGCCGCGATGCTCTCGTGCTTCAGGCTGACAAAGGCGTCCCGCACGTCCTCCCGCGGCAGAAGGCAGGGGATGACCAGCCCATCCGGCAACACCGTCGGCATGTCCTTCATCGAATGAACGGCAATGTCGATGGTTCTGGCGTAAAGTGCCTCCTCGATCTCCTTGGTGAAGAGGCCCTTGCCGCCGATCTCGGACAGGGCACGGTCCTGCACATTGTCCCCGGTCGTGTGGATGATCTGGATCTCAAAGGCATCCTCAGTCAGATCATGGGCGGCCATCAGGCGGCTGCGCACTTCCTCGGCCTGGGCAACGGCAAGGGGCGATCCGCGCGTGCCGATGCGCAGCGGCTGGTCCGGGGTGGGAAGGGTCATCTAGGCTCTTTCGTCTTTCAAGTTGCACCCATAGTAAGGAGCCGGTGCAGGCCGCGCAATGTCGGGCCTCGGAGACGGATGTAGAGATGCCGCTGACCTTTCTGGGCCTCGAGTCGAGCTGTGACGAGACCGCTGCCGCTGTGGTCCGCCGCCACGATGACGGGCGCGGCGAGGTGCTGTCGAACACTGTTTTCGGGCAAGAGGATCTGCACGCGGGCTTTGGCGGCGTCGTGCCGGAGATTGCCGCCCGCGCCCATGCCGAACGGTCGGACTATGCCGTCGAACAGGGCATGGCAGCGGCTGGTCTGGGATTTTCCGATCTGGACGGCATCGCGGTGACCGCGGGGCCCGGCCTGATCGGCGGCGTCATGGCCGGTGTGATGACGGCAAAGGGGCTGGCAGCGGGCACCGGATTGCCGCTCTGGGGTGTGAACCATCTGGAAGGGCATGCCCTGACCCCCCGGCTGACCGACGCTGTCGAATGGCCGTTTCTGCTGCTTCTGGTGTCCGGCGGGCACTGCCAGTTCCTGTCGATCGAGGGGCTGGGTGCCTACAAGCGGCTTGGCGGGACCATCGACGATGCGCCCGGGGAAGCGTTCGACAAGACCGCGCGTCTATTGGGGCTGGGCTTCCCCGGCGGTCCAGCCGTCGAAAAGGAAGCCGCCGCGGGCGATCCTCGGCGGTTCAAGTTCCCGCGCCCACTGCTCGACCGGCCGGGCTGCGATCTGTCCTTCTCCGGCCTCAAGACGGCGGTGGCACGCGCCTGCGATGACTTGACCGAGGCACAGGGCGGGCTGCACTCGCAGGACCGCGCCGATCTCTGCGCCGGGTTTCAGACCGCCGTCAGCGACGTGCTGTCCGCCAAGGCGGCTCGGGCGATGGCGGCATTTCGCGCCGACCATCCACAAGCGGCCGTTCTGGCGGTGGCCGGCGGGGTCGCTGCCAACCAGCACCTCCGCGCAGGTCTGGACGCGGAAGCCGCCATGCAGGGCTTCCGCCTGATCGCGCCGCCTCTGAAACTGTGCACCGACAACGGGGCGATGATCGCCTGGGCCGGGTTGGAGCGCGCAGCTGCGGGCCTAGAAACCGGCCCCGTCTCGCCGCGTCCGCGATGGCCGCTCGATCAGTCTGCTTCCCCGATCCTCGGGTCCGGCAAGAAGGGTGCCAAGGCGTGAGCGACAGGATCGCGATCCTCGGGCGCGGTGCCTGGGGGACCGCCCTGGCCACGACGCTGACCGGTGCCGGGGCAGAGGTTATTCCGTGGGATCGGCGGGCCGATGATGCGGTGCTGGGCGACGCGGATCTTGTGCTGGCGGCGGTGACCGCGCAGGCAACGCGGTCTGTGCTCGACCGGGTCGCCGCGGCTTTGAAACCGGGTGCCGTTCTGGCGCTCACGGCCAAGGGGCTTGAGAGGGAAACGCATCTCCGCCAGTCCCAGATTGCGGCAGAGGCCGCGCCCGCCCATCCTGCTGCCGTTCTGTCCGGCCCCGGCTTTGCCGCTGATCTGACCATGGGTTTGCCGACCGCAGTGACGCTTGCCGTACCCAGGGACATGACTGATCCCGAAGGCCTGCAGGCCCGTATCGCCACCCCGGGCCTGCGCCCCTACCTGTCCACCGACCGGATCGGGACCGAACTTGGCGGTGCCCTGAAGAACGTCATCGCCATCGCCTGCGGAACCGCCTTGGGCGCGGGCCTCGGCGAAAGCGCCCGGGCCGCCTTGATGACCCGGGGTTTCGCCGAGATGGTGCGCATCGCCGTCGCCGCCGGGGCGGACCGGGCCACGCTCGGCGGTCTTGCCGGACTGGGGGACCTGACTCTGACCTGTACCTCGCAGCAATCCCGGAACTACCGCTACGGGCTGGCGCTGGGCGAAGCTGGCCAGGCACCGAAGACTGGCACCTACGAGGGGGCGCATACCGCCGCTGCGGCATTGTCACTGGCGCAGTCGCTGAATGTCGACGCCCCGATCATCGAGGCGACGGCCGCGCTTGTCGCCGGTCAAATCAGCGTGCAAGAAGCAGTCAGCGCGCTATATGCCCGCCCACTGCGGCGCGAATAGCGCGACAAGACCAAACGGGGGACCTGCCATGGCCTATTGGCTTTTCAAATCCGAACCCAACACCTGGAGCTGGGAAGACCAGGTCGCCAAAGGCGAAGCAGGCGAGGAATGGGACGGCGTGCGCAACTACCAGGCCCGCAACAACATGCGACTGATGAAGCTGGGCGATCTGGGCTTCTTCTACCACTCGGTCAACGAAAAGCGCATCGTAGGCATCGTCGAGGTCTGCGCCGAAAGCCACCAGGACAGCACAACCGAGGACGAGCGCTGGGACTGCGTCGACATCAAGGCCGTGGCCGCGGTGCCCAACCCGGTCACCCTCGCCGAGATCAAGGAAGAGCCCAAGCTGGCCGACCTGGCCCTGGTCAAACAGTCCCGCCTGTCGGTCGTGCCAGTGTCTGCGCCCGAATGGAAACTGCTCTGCAAGATGGGTGGGTACAAGGGGTAGCGGGGCGTTTCTGTCGGAGATTGATTGGCTGTTTGCGGCTGTCCGAAGGTTTTTCTTTCCCCTTTGAGAGCCATCGGACGGCACCTGATCTCCAACGTCAATGCGATACTGCTTCGTTAAAGACTGCGGGTGAAACACTACTGATACCAGAGCGGACTTTAGTGCGCAGTGCAGTGAATGACGGCTTTGAGCCCAAAGTATCTAATGCTGCAAGACGAACGAAGGTCGGCTTACCCTTCGCAACCGTTGTGGCGTCGCCACATGGTTGGGTCATGCCCTTCCGGGACATTGGTGCATGGATCATCTGAGTAGCCGCGCAGTACGCTGTATCTTCGGACCTGCTCATCGCTCAGAAGAGCGGGTGTTGCGAGGTGTCTCGACAAATGAACCATACGCAAAGCGGCTCGGGCTTCAGCAGCTTTAGCTAAGACTATTGCGAGTTCATCTTCTGAAAGTTCGGTGTCTTCAAAAGCTGCGCTCACCGCAGATTCAGCTGTGATAAACTCTTCTCCTGCCGCGATGGCTTCGGTTAGCATTTCTTCAAACAACCCAGTAATTTCAGCAACTTGATCGGTAGAAAGCGCAAGCTCTTCTTGAAGTTCCAGCAGATGGGCGGGGCCAGGGAGGCCGTTCAACTCCGCAGGAAGAGCCAGTCCCCAACCGCCGCCGCGGCGAAGCTCAGCTATATCTTGATCGGATAGACTTTTGACCTCACGTTTCTCGAAACCGGCGTACGGTTTACCTCCATGCTTGTGCCCGTGATCCTGTGCAAACGCCGACAGAGGCATCGCAAACAGAACAACGGTCGTCGACAAAACGAATTTCATGGCATTCCCCTTCAAAAAGAGCGCGGCATTAGCCATCACAACGACTGTATGAATTCTCTTACGTCGTATACAAGCCATCGTTCGCGCAGCCACAGCGAAAGTCGGAAATGTCCCGCACAGCTGACATTTGACGCGATTGAGCCAACGGCCGCTTAGTATCGCTCGGTAGGGCGCAGGGCGTAAGGTGGGGAAACACCCCACCATCCGCCCACCACTCACATCACCTCGAACACGCCCTCGACTTCGCAGATCACGCCGCCCGGCAGGCTGGAGCAGCCGACGGCTGCACGGGAATGCTGTCCGGCATCGCCGAACAGCCCCAGCATCAGTGAAGAGGCGCCGTTGATGACCTGCGGGTGCTGCTCGAACGTGCCGTCGGCATTGACGAAGCCGGTCAGCTTCACGACCCGCACCACGTTGTCCAGATCGCCGATGCAGGCCTTCAGCTGTGCCAGCATGTTCAGGGCGCAAAGTGTTGCC
>JBCCMP010000268.1:0-7220 GCA_039026295.1 Pseudomonadota bacterium
CAGCAGGGCAATCCCGTCGGTCGTGTTCTCCAGCAGGCTGACCATGTAGCGATGCTGCTGTTCGATCCGCTCGGCATTGCGAACCTCTTGGGTCACATCGACGTGGAGCGAGATGATATCTTCGTTGTCGGTCGGCGTGCGGTAGATATCCAGAACACGGCCGTCGGCCAGGTGGCGGCGTTCGACGCGGTCGGTCTCGGTCCCCCATGCCTCCAACCGCTCGGCGATCATCTGCTCGTCAGTGCGGCCATTGCGCTGACCCAGCATCTCGCGCGGCGCAAGATAGACCAGTAAATCCTCGAAGGGCGTTCCCGGGGGCCAGTCCGTGATCTGCCCCATATCCAGCATGTCGATCAGGCGAGTGTTCACATACTTGAGGCGCATGTCGCGCCCGAACACCGAGATGCCATCGTGCAGCGTGCCGAGAAACTCGGCCAGTCCAACATCGGAGACACCGGAGTCTGCATCGAACGGGCGAATGATCTCAGGTCTGCTCACGCAACACCTCTGCGCTGATTGCGACAGGTCCCCCAACCGTCGGGCCTCACTTTAGCAAATTGCATCACCCACCAGAAGTCCTGTGATCGGACCTTAGAATATTCTCGTTAAAGTTGTGGTACGTCAACTCCATAGGCTGTGAGCGCCCTATCTCTTTCTTGATCTGTCATCCGCCTTCGCGCAGAACACGCGCGATACGGCCCGAACGAAGGCCGTTGCTGACGAGGAGAACCCCGAAATGAGCGCGATGAAGCTGTTGATTCTGCCCGGCGACGGGATCGGGCCGGAGGTGATGACCGAGGTTCGCAAGGTCATTGACTGGATGATCAGCCATCGCGGTCTGGCGTTCGAGGTCGAGGAAGATCTGGTGGGCGGCGCGGCCTATGATGTGCATGGCGTGCCCCTGTCCGACCAGACCATGGCAAAGGCGCAGGCGGTCGACGCCGTGCTGCTGGGGGCTGTCGGCGGGCCGAAATACGACACGCTGGATTTCAGCGTGAAGCCGGAGCGCGGGCTTTTGCGGCTGCGCAAGGAGATGGATCTTTTTGCCAACCTGCGCCCCGCGCAGTGCTTTGACGCGCTGGCTGATTATTCGTCACTGAAAAAGGACGTGGTGGCCGGCCTTGACATCATGATCGTCCGCGAGCTGACCTCGGGCATGTATTTTGGCGAGCCGCGCGGGATCCACACGGAAGGTAACGAGCGGGTCGGGATCAACACGCACAGGTATACGACGTCAGAGATCCGCCGCGTGTCCAAATCAGCGTTCGAGCTGGCCATGAAACGCGGCAAACGGCTGTGTTCGATGGAAAAGGCCAACGTCATGGAGGCCGGCATCCTGTGGCGCGAGGAAGTCGAGGTGGTGGCGAAGGACTATCCCGAGGTGGAGCTGAGCCACATGTATGCCGACAACGGTGCCATGCAGTTGGTCCGCGCGCCAAAGCAGTTCGACGTTATCGTCACGGACAACCTGTTCGGCGACATCCTGTCCGACTGCGCCGCGATGCTGACAGGCTCGCTGGGCATGCTGCCCTCGGCCTCGCTCGGCGCGCCGATGGACAATGGCCGGCCCAAGGCGCTGTATGAACCGGTGCACGGGTCGGCACCCGACATTGCGGGGCAGGGCAAGGCCAACCCCTGCGCCTGCATTCTCAGCTTTGCCATGGCGCTGCGCTATTCCTTCGATCTCGGGGCCGAGGCCGACATGCTGGAGGCCGCCGTCAACGACGTGCTGGACCAGGGCGTGCGCACAGCGGATCTGGCCCAGACCGAAGGGGCAACGCCGGTCTCGACCGCGGAGATGGGGTATGCCGTGGTCGCTGCATTGGCGGCGCGGGCATAGCTGCCATGGCTGACGGGCTGAGCGTGACCGACTGGATCGGCCTGCTGGGTGCCATAACGCTGTGGCTGGCCTATGCCTTTGCGGCGCGGGGCATCTGGCACCCGGTCGGCACCTGTTACACCGTCGTCAGCCTTGCCGGGGCCGCGTGTGTCGCGACCTGGCTTGGTGCCGGCATTGGATGGGGTTCGCTGCTTGCCGATGTTCTGGTGGCAGCGGTTGCGCTCACCCTTCTGATCCAGCTCTGCCGGGTCGGTCAGGCGAGTGGCCGCTGATGCTGCTCTTGAGTTCAGGGACTGGCTCACGTTGTTGACGGACGCTTGGTATGGCCTCACTGATGGCGCGCCCGATCAAGACCATGCCCGCGAACCAGTCCGTGAACCAATTTCTACGCCGCGTCGGCAGCCTGATCGTTCATAGCGGCCAATACCTCGTCCAGTCCCCGCCGTGCCCCGGTTTGCAGGTATTCCATTGCGCATAACGAGGCTTCGTGCGCGGTTTCGGAGGACCCGGCCACGCAGTCTTCGACGACGCGAGTGAAGTAGTCGTGCTGGTGCGCGTCGGCGAACGTGTAGTGCACGCAGACATCCGTGAGCCCGTCGCAAAGGATCAGCGTGTCAGCCTTTAAGCCCTTTAGCAGGATCTCGAGATCTGTGCCGAAGAACGCGGAGTAGCGCCGTTTCCTGATCGTGTAGTCTTCGGGGCGGATGCCCATCTCTTCCACGGCCAGCGGGGTGCCCGGCTGACCTTCAACGCAGTAGATGTCCTCGGCCCCGTCCAGTTCCCGCCCGAAATCCACAAGATCAGGGCGGTGAGCTTCCTGAATGAATACGACCGGAATGCCGCGGGCACGCGCGGCATCTATGAGGGTCCGTGCCGTCAACATGCGCGCGGCGTAATCCGGCATGTGCGGGATCGCACGGTTTTCGGCATCGTCAGGCGCGAGGAAAGTGCCCTTCTGAATATCGATGACGATCAGCACGGCCCGGCCTTCGAGCAACTCGCGTTTGGGCATCGCTCGACTCCTTTTCATGTCCGGCCAACGGTCGCCAAGGCTGATCGCTTCGTCAATGCATCCTAATTCGCAAGAAGGGACATAGAGGGTCTTGAAGTAGTGTCTCACTTGAGACATATATGTCTCATGACGATTGTTCGACCGACCAGCCGCGAAGCCATTCTGGAAGCTGCCTTCCAGTTGCTGTCTGAAACGCCCGGCGCTTCGCTGGGCGACATTGCTGACCGTGCCGGGGTCGGCCGTGCGACCCTGCACCGGCATTTTGCCGGGCGCGCCGATCTGATGCGCGCCCTCGCCGAGGCTGCCAACAGCGAGTTGGAAGCGGCGACGATTGCGGCGATCGGGCATATTCGGACTGCCGGGGAGCGTCTGCGCCTGTCGCTTGCCGCCATGATGCCGCTGGCAAACCGCCATGCTTTCCTGTCCGGCCCGGACGTTGACGAAGCAATGGCCGAGGCGAACGCCAAGGACCGTTCATGGCTGACCGGCGAGATCGAGCTGGCCAAGATCGAGGGCGTCTTTGCCAAGGACGTGCCCACCTTCTGGATCGCCGAGGCCTATGAGGGCGTGCTCTATGCCGGGTGGACCATGATCTCGTCCGGCGAAGCGACCCCGAAACAGGCGGCAGAGCTTGCCTGGCGCACCCTGACCCACGGACTGAACGGAGATGCCAAATGACCGCTGAAGGGCTCTATGTCCTCGCCGAGGACATCAACACTGTCTTCCTGCTGATCGGCGCTGCGTTGCTTCTGATCGAATTCGCCGAGATGTACTTCAAAGGCGATCTCAAAGGCCGAAAGATCGGCGAGGCTGCGGTCAGCATTTCGACCCAAGTCCCATACGTGATCGTCGAGACCCTGATCCTGACCAGCGGCTACGCCCTGTTCTACCTGATCGACTGGTACTGGGTCCCGTGGGAGATCCCGGTGACGTGGTGGAGCATCGCGCTGGTCCTGATCCTGGGTGACTTCATCTACTATTGGGAGCACCGCATCGCGCACGAGGTTCGCATCCTCTGGACCCAGCACGCGGTGCACCATTCGTCACGCGACTACAACCTTGCGACTGCGGTCCGGTTCGGCCCGCTTGAAGGCGTCTGGAGCGCGGTCGTGCACCTGCCGCTGGTCTTCCTGGGCTTCTCGCCAGAGATGGTGTTTGCGTCGATCATCGTCGTTCTGGCGTACCAGACCTGGCTGCACACCGAACTGATCGGCAAGCTGGGCCCGCTGGAATGCGTACTGAACACGCCCTCGCACCACCGGGTGCACCACGGTTGTGACGACAAGTATCTGGATAGGAACTATGCTGGCGTCCTGATCATCTGGGACCGCATGTTCGGCACGTTTCAGGTCGAGGAAGAGACGCCGGTCTACGGTCTGAAGCGCGATTTCAACAGCCAGAACCCGTTTGTGGTCTGGTTCTCGGAATGGCCGGGCGTGTTCCGGGATCTGGCCGCGTCGCGTTCCCTGAAAGAGGTCTGGCTGAGCCTGTTCGGACCGCCGGGCTGGGTGCCAAAAGCGCGGCGCGTGGACCCTGCGAAGACGCCCGCGGAGTAGAGAGACCGTATCTGTAAACTGATCTTTTTCACGAACACCGTCCAATAATAACCCATCCGAGGGATGTCCGCTCAATTCCTCCGTGAATAATCGCGACCTGAAGTTCTGCGATGGAGGTGATTGTGAGAAAGCTTGGCGTGGTTGTCGGCCACACGAAAAAGAACCAGGGCGCATTCTCGAAGACATTGGGCGTGGCTGAATATGCGTGGAATAAGGATTTGGCCGCGCGGATCGAAGGCTTCGCGGCAGGAATGACCGATCTGACAGTCCAGACATTTTTTCGGGATGGGGTTGGGATCAAGGGCGCCTATCAAGCGACTGATGCATTCGGTGCTGATATAACAGTCGAGTTGCACTTCAACGGCTCGGATAATCATCGCGCGACTGGTAGCGCCGTGCTTTACTATCCCAGGTCGACAAATGGCCGCCGGTTCGCAACTCTCCTTCAAAAAGAGATCTCGGCGGTTCTTGGGTTGAAAAACTGGCCGCGCGGGTCGGACGGGGTTCTGACGCCTTTCGAAGCGTCCGGTAAGGAGAAGCGCGGTCAAGGGTCTCTTTCAGCTGGTCGCGCACCGGCCACTTTGTTCGAGCCGTTCTTCGGATCGAACCCAAATGATGCCAACACCGCCGATAAAAACAAAGACAGGTTGGCGCAGGCTATTCTGGACGCTGCGCTGTCCTATTGATCTTCGCGGCGGGCCAGTGCCTGCCCCGAAGTTCGTTTCGAGACGGCAGATCGCCTAAAGTTCAACGTCGCCCTCGACCTTTTTCAGTTGGATCCGGGCCATGCCGAGATTTGAATTACTTTTGTCGATGGCCAAATAAAGGAAGACTGCCGGGTTGCTGGCGAGCGGGCGGATCAGGTGATACTGCTTCCCCAGGGTGATCAGAATGTCTTCGATCGTGTCGTCCAGCTGAAGCGTCTTGATCGCGGCAAGCTTGGCTTTGACAACACCGGTATTGGCAGCGCCTGCGGCTTCCAGATCGAAGCCGCCACCGCCGACGGCCCCCAGCATCAGGCCGGTGTCGCTGTCGACGAGACAGGCGCCGATGAAGCCGGCGATCTCTTGCAGTTCATCGATGTTTAAGTTCATTGCAGGTTCCCTCGAGTTTGTTGGCCAGAATGTTTGCGGTTGAGCGAACAAACCCTTAACTCGCCTGGATTTGCGACAGGTTTATGGGTGGGTAGGGAGCCTGGTTCCGGAGGCCCGGCGATCGCCTCTCTCATCTGGCTGCTGTGGCCGAATCGAGAACGACCTTAGCACCAAAATACGTTGACACCGTCCGCATCCCTGATCCCTAAAGCGCCGTGATCTTCGTAAATCTGTTTCGGCGTGTGATTGTCGCACTCTGAAATCGACCGTTTTCATGGGCAACGGAAAGCACCATCGCAATCATCGCAGGGCGGTTGAGATCGGGTTCATTGCGACCCAGCTTGCGCATGATTTGACTGCTATCCCGTCCCAGCGGTTGGCGCATCTTCAGGCTATCGGGGTGCAACATGAGTAAGTCACCCTGCGTCACCACAAGGTGATTTTGACCCATAAGAAGTGTTCGGATGACATCGATAGGCAGCCGCTCAGTCTGCAGCGAGGACTTCGACGCAATCGTGCACCAGGCAAGCTGCTGCGCCCGTTACAGATGCGCCACAAGCGCACCGGGAATGTCTTCCGGCCGGTCGGCCCGAACCTTAGTCGGGCGAAGCCCTGCAGGCAGGCCGGAATCAACATAGAAAGACCACTCCACGTTGCTGTGCTGCAGCGGCTATCCGTCGTCAGGCCCAAGGGTCAGCCCGCCAACCGCTCTGCGCCTATGAACGGACGGGCGCGGGCGAGAGACGATACTGACGACGCGGATTTCTCCGTGCAGCAAAAGGTTCGGTATCGCCGACCCGCTGGGTCCGACGCTACCAGCGACGATGACGCGGTTGGCCTTGACCTGCCCGACGGTTGAGATGCGCGCGCGCCAATCGGCGGCCTCTGCCTGTTCGCTGGCGACGCGGTCTGTGAACTCTGCCGGGCAGAGATCAGCGACTTTGTCGAAGGTTTGGCATAGCTGTTCCGTGGCGGTCCTGTGGACCTGCCCAATCCCCGTGGCCGATGTGTTCAAAGGAGCACCATCGGAGCGTTTTCCCAGCAATGTGTGCCCCCCGGCATCCCTGAAATAGTCTGATTGGGTGCGGTTGCAACTTTTGAACCATTTCAGACGTTTGGGACCTTACGTTACGATGCGTTTCGGAACGGTTTAGGCGCGATTGCCGGTCAATATTTGCGTCTTGCGACGAAAAGAGGCGATCATTCAGCGGCGGGGTCACCAAATAGGAAGGGCCCGGCTGTCCGGGCCCGCCGATTGAATGGAACGTCTAAGGTCCGACCTGGCCCGCCGGCACAGGTGCGTCAGGCGAGTATCGTCGCTTCCGTCTTCTCGCGGATTTCCGCCTCGGTCACGTCGGGCGCGACCTCCACGATCTTCAGGCCGCCGTCGACCACGTCGAACACGCCGAGATTCGAGATCACCAGATCGACCACGCCCTTGCCGGTCAGAGGCAGGGTGCATTCCTTCAAGAGCTTGGTCTCGCCCTTCTTGTTGGTGTGGTCCATGATCACGATGACGCGGCCGACGCCTGCGACCAGATCCATCGCGCCGCCCATGCCTTTCACCAGCTTGCCGGGGATCATCCAGTTCGCGAGATCACCATTCTCGGCCACCACCATCTGACGTGCGACCGCCATCTGATGCACGACCACCACCTCCACTATCGCCGCCGCGGCCACCCTCGGTGTTTCGCAAAATACTCAGGATGCCTGCTTCG
>JBCCMP010000269.1:0-7211 GCA_039026295.1 Pseudomonadota bacterium
CCGCTGCCAATAAGATCGTTGCTTCGCTCATATTATGCTCCCAAAAGGATAATTTTACATTTTTTGATGAAAAGTAGTCTATTTTTCTGGATTTACAAGTTTGAATTATTATTTTGTAGAATAATAAGCACCTGTATTTGATCGGAGTCGGGTGCTGGTTGACCTAACTTCAAGAATATCGAGCAATAGAGATAGATCCTGCATTGACACCCATGCCCGACCTCAGAGCCAAATACGCCAACCTCCATCGCTTCCGGTTCGCGGATGGCCCGGAACTCGGCGATGTCCTCCTGAGCCTTGTCCTTCAGGGCAAGAAAACAGGCACCTGCTGGCCGCTGCGTGATGCCGACACCGAACCCATGGTCTCAGTTGGCGAACGCGCGGTCTATACCGGTTGGAACGACATCCCCCGCTGCGTCGTCGAATACACTAGGGTCGAAATCACCCGTTATGACCAAGTCGGCGAGGCCTTCGCCCTGTCGGAAGGCGAGAACGACAGCCTCGACGGCTGGCGCGCCGACCACCGGGCCTATTTCGAACGCAATGGCGGCTGGTCCCCGGACATGGAACTGGTCTGCGAAAACTTCCGGGTGGTCGAAGTGCTCTGAGGCGCACCGCCTCGTCATCCCTGCGCAGGCGTCGAACTCAGGCCGACGCATAGCGCTTTGACCCAGCCAGGTGCCAGCCTGCGCGGGCATGACGGAAAACTATCCTCCCCACATGGCCGAACATTCGCTATCCCTCTCCCGGATCCTGCGAGGCCGCCATGACCACCGTCCTGATCGTCGAGGGCAACACGCCCGAAATCACCGACGCCACCCGCGCGGCGGGGCGGCCGACCTCGGCCGAAGGATACGGCGCGGCGCTCATACATTTCTCACCAGGGCTGGAGATCCGCATGACCCAGCCCTATGCGCCGGGTTGGACCATCGACCGGGTGGATTTCGACGGCGTCGATGGCCTGGTCGTCACAGGCTCCGCCGCTGAATGGACGGGCGGTGACGAAAAGTCCCGGCCGTTCTGGCAGGTCTACGAGGGCGCTTTTTCGCGCGGCATCCCGGCGCTGGGCAGTTGCTGGGGCCTGCAGACCGCGGCCGTCACGCTTGGGGGCGAGACCGCAGCGGGGCCGAACGGGCGGGAGGTCAGCTTTGCCCGCAACGTCTCGCTGACCGCGGAAGGAGCGGCGCATCCGTTGCACCGGGGCCGCGCGGACACCTTCGACGTCCTCTGCATGCACCGCGACGATGTCACCCGTGTCCCGGACGGCGCGATTGTCACCGCCACCAATGCCCATACGGCCGTGCAGGGCATGGTCTACGAGCAGGGCGATACAAAGTTCTGGGGCATCCAGTACCACCCGGAAGTGACGCTGGACGAAGTCGCGTTCTGGCTGTCGGCGGATCACACTGCCTCGGATGGGGGCAAGCGGATGGTCGCCGATTATTGCGCCATCGCCGAGGACCCGGCAGGCACGGCGGACCTTCGGGCGAAACACCGGGTCGGCCCGGACATTCTGGACTTTGACCGCCACGGCGTGGAACTGCGCAACTGGCTGGTCCACGCGGTCGGTGTTTGAATTCCCGCAGTCTGATGTTCCGCAGGCCGGGCTTCAGCTCGGCTTTCGCGCGCCTGCCGGGCGGCAGCCGAGCCTACACCATTGATCTACCCAATCCGATCCAACTGCGCTAAGACGCGCCCCGCAACCAACACGACCATCGCCAGACCTTTCGGGGGCCTTCCATGAAATTCACGCTGTCCTGGCTGAAAGAGCATCTGGAAACCGATGCCACCCTGACCCAGATCACCGATGCGCTGACCGATCTTGGCCTGGAACTGGAAGGGGTCGAGGACCCCGCCGAGCAGCTGGGCGCCTTTACCATCTGCCGCGTGATCGAGGCGGTGCAGCACCCCAACGCCGACCGCCTGCGCCTCTGCCGGGTGGAGGCGTGGGTGAACGGCCCGGACGCCCCGTCGGAAGAGGTGCAGGTGGTCTGCGGCGCCCCCAACGCGCGCACAGGACTGGTCGGTGTCTTCGCCCCCCCCGGCACCCACGTTCCGGGCACCGGTGTCGACCTGAAACCGGGCGTGATCAGGGGCGTGGAATCGAACGGCATGCTCTGTTCGGAGCGCGAACTGATGCTGTCCGACGACCACGACGGCATCATCGACCTGCCCGAGGACGCGCCCATGGGCGCGCGCTATATCGACTATGCGGGCGCGAACGACCCGGTGATCGACATCGCGATCACCCCGAACCGGCCCGATGCACTGGGCGTCGCCGGGGTGGCGCGGGATCTGGCCGCGCGCGGCATCGGCAAGGTGATCACCAGGCCGATTGAGCCGGTGGCAGGGACATTCCCCAGCCCGTTCACCGTCACCATCGAGGACGATGTGCAAAGCAAAGGCTGCCCGGTCTTTTGCGGCCGCCTGATCCGGGGCGTCAAAAACGGCCCATCGCCGCAGTGGCTGCAGCAACGCCTGCGCGCCATCGGCCTGCGTCCGATCTCGGCACTGGTCGATGTGACCAACTTCTTCACCTATGACCGCAACCGCCCCCTGCACGTCTTCGATGCCGACAAGGTCAAGGGGTCCGGCCTGCGGGTGCATTTCGCCGAAGCAGGCTCCAGACTCGTCGCGCTGGATGACAAGGAATACAGCTTCGAGCCCGACATGATCATGATCTCGGACGAACACGGCCCCGAGGCCATTGCCGGGGTCATGGGCGGCGCGCCGACCGGCTGTCAGGAGGACACGGTCAACGTCTTCATCGAGTCGGCCTATTGGGATCCGGTCATGACCGCCTCGACCGGGCGGCGGCTGAAGATCCACTCCGACGCCCGATACCGGTTCGAACGGGGCATCGACCCCGCCTCCTGCCCGGACGGCGTCGAGATGGCGACCCGGATGATCCTCGACCTCTGCGGCGGCGAGCCGTCGGAAATGGTCACCGCAGGCGCTGTCCCCGATACCTCCCGCAGCTATCAGCTTCGCCCCGAACGGGTCGTCTCGCTGGTTGGCATGGAAATCGCGCGGGACGAACAGACGCGCATCCTGACGGACCTCGGCTTCGGCGTGACCGATGACGGCGGGCGGATCGAAGCCGCCGTCCCAAGCTGGCGTCCCGATGTCCAGGGCGAGGCGGATCTGGTCGAGGAAATCGCCCGGGTGACGTCGCTGACCAAGCTCGTCTCCCAACCCCTGCCGCGCATGGCCGGCGTGGGGCGGAAGACCCTGACCCCGATGCAGACCCGCGAACGGGACGCGCGCCGGACGCTGGCAGCCTTGGGCCTGAACGAATGCGTCACCTATTCGTTCATCTCGGAAACCGAAGCCGCCCTGTTCGGCGGTGGCACCGATGCGGTGCGTCTCGACAATCCCATCTCGTCAGAGATGAGCCACATGCGCCCCTCCGCCCTGCCGGGCCTGCTTGCGGCAGCAGCGCGCAATCAGGCGCAGGGCACCCAGGATGTCGGCCTGTTCGAGATCGGCGCGGGCTATCAGGGCGGCGAGCCGGGAGAGCAGGGCACCACTGCCGCAGCGGTCCGCATCGGCGGCTCGTCCCGCCACTGGGCCGCGCAGCGCCGCCCGGTCGATCTGATGGACGCCAAGGCCGATGCCGAAGCGGTGCTGGCCGCCCTCGGCGCGCCGACCGGCAAACTGATGGTCATGCGCGACGCGCCCGACTGGTTCCACCCGGGCCGGTCAGCGGCGCTGAAGCTCGGCCCCAAGAACCCGCTGGCGGTCTTCGGCGAGCTGCACCCCAAGGTCATCAAGGCGATGGACCTGAAGGGCGCGGCCGTCGCGGTGGAGATCTACCTCGAGAACCTGCCCCCGGCAAAGGCCAAGGGTACGACGCGCCCGGCGCTGGAGATCAGCAACCTTCAGGCGGTCGAGCGGGACTTCGCCTTTGTCGTCAGTGCCGACGTCGAAGCGCAGGCCATCACCCGCGCGGCGCAGGGGGCGGACAAAAAGCTGATCACCGGGGTCGAAGTGTTCGACGTCTTCGCCGGCAAGAAGGCGACAGAACAACTGGGCGATGGCCGCAAGTCCGTCGCCATCTCTGTCCGGCTTCAGCCGACCGATCAGACGCTGACCGATGCGGATATCGAGGCCGTCGGCCAGAAGATCATCGCGAACGTCGCCAAGGCGACCGGGGCCGAACTGCGCGGCTAACCCTGCCTCAATCGCCCCGATCTCGCGTGAAAACGGCCATCTCCGGCCGTTTTCACGCTGTTTTCCCTTCCTATTCGCAAATCGCACAGGCAGTTTGCGCCTGTGAGAAATCCAAGAACGGAGGGGAACCCCTTGGCCATCATGCAGGAATTCAAGGACTTTGCCGTAAAGGGCAATGTCGTTGACATGGGCGTCGGCATCGTCATCGGTGCGGCCTTCACCACCATCGTCAAAAGCTTTGTCAGTGACATCGTCAACCCGATCATCGGCATCTTCACCGGCGGGATCGACTTCTCGAACCTCTTCGTCAACATGTCGGGGCAAGAGGTCGCCAGCGTCGCCGAGGCGCAGGAAAAGGGCCTCGCCGTCATTTCCTACGGCAACTTCATCAATGCGATCATCGCCTTTCTGATCGTCGCCTGGATCCTCTTCATGGTGATCCGGTCCGTGAACAAGATGAAGAAGGAAGAGGAAGAAGCCCCGGCCGAACCCGAGGCCGATCCCGAACCGACAGCCGAGGAAAAGCTGCTGACCGAAATCCGGGATCTGCTCGCAAAGCAGGCCTGACCGCGCAGGGGCGCTTTGGGACCAGCCGACAGAACGTAAGACGACACCGCCAGACCATTCCCCCAATCTCCCCCAACCCAGGGCACCGATGAAAAGGTGCCCCCGGTTCTGTCGCCGCGATCGGTCCGAGATGCAGGCCCGACAGCCAGATGCGACCACCACTCCGGCGCGGGGATGAAGCAAGCCAGACTGCCCTAAAGCGCCGTCTGCAGCCGTCCCCGAGCCGAAGCATCCAGACACCTGAAACCGCCAAACACGGCCGGAGACCGGATACATGACCGAAATGATGGAACAGCTCGGGGCGTTCGGCCCCCTCATTCTGAATGCCGCCAAGGCCCTGATCGTCCTGATCATCGGCTGGATCGTTGCGGGCGCAGTCAGCGGGATGGTCCGCCGCCGCGTCAATGCCAGCCCGGCCATTGACAACACGCTCGGCAACTTTGCGGCATCCATCGTGCGCTGGGTGATCCTGCTGATCGTCCTGATCGCCGTCCTCGGCATCTTCGGGATCGAAGCGACCAGTCTTGTCGCGGTTCTGGGCGCCGCATCGCTGGCCATCGGCCTCGCCCTGCAGGGCACGCTGTCGGACCTCGCCGCGGGCGTGATGCTGGTGATATTCCGGCCCTACAAACTGGGCCAGTACGTCGATATCGGCGGCACGGCCGGGACGGTGAAGGACCTCAACCTCTTCGTCACCGAACTGGTCACCCCCGACAACGTGCAGATCATCATGCCGAACGGGCAGGCCTGGGGCGCGATCATCACCAACTTCTCGGCCCATGACACCCGCCGCGTCGATCTGGTCTTCGGCATCGATTACGAGGACAGCGCCGACACCGCGATGGAGATCATTCTGGGCGTCGCCAGGGCCGACGACCGGGTACACGCGGACCCCGAACCCTGGGCGCGCGTCACCAATCTGGGTGACAGCTCGGTCGACATCACCACGCGGATCTGGTGCGATGCCGCGGACTACTGGGATGTGAAGTTTCACATGACCAAAGCGGTGAAGGAAGCCTTCGATGCGGGCGGCATTTCGATCCCCTATCCCCATTCGGTCGAGATCAAGAAGTAGCGCTTCTTTGACCGACCGGGGTTGCACAGAGCCCCTTACCGTACTTTGTTGGGCGGGATGGTGACCCCGCCCGACATAACCCATCCGGTCGTGCTGCTGCACGGGCTTGGCCGCAGCCCGGCCTCGATGCTGCCGCTGGACTGGTATCTGTCGCGTGAGGGCTTCACGACCCAGCGCCTCGGCTATCCCAGCACCGAGCAGACGGTGAGCGAGGCGATCGCCCATGTCGGCGACGCCCTGCCGGCCGGGCCGCACATCATCATCGGCCATTCGCTGGGCGGGCTGATCGGCGCGCGTCTTCTTCGGGCGGGCGGCGCTGTGCCCCATGTCATTCAGCTCGGCAGTCCCAACCTAGGCTCGGCCATGGCGGAACGGATGGGGCCTGTCTGGCCTGTCCGCGCGCTCTGCGGCCCGGCGCTCAGCGATCTGGAACCGCACGAGGACGCTCCACCCGAAGACCCCCGCATCGCCGCGATCGCCGGAACCGGCGGCGGCATCATCGCGGGCAACTGGCTGGAATCGCCCCATGACGGTGCGGTCAGCCAAAGGTCCGCCTGGGCGGGCGCGGGCCACCGGGCCGAGGCACCGGTGATCCACACCCTGCTGCCCGCATCGCCGACCGTCGCGCGGCTGATCTGCGAATTCCTGACCACCGGGCGCTTCCCGGACCATGCCCCATGACCGGTTTCCTGATCAGTCCCGACCCCGATGCCCCGCGCCTGACCCGCGCCGTCGGCGGCATCGACCACACCGGCGCGGCGGCCGAGATCCGCGTGGTCGAGGAACGCGCCCTGACGCTGTATCTGAACGGGCAGGAAATCGTCACGGTCATGACCATCGGCGACTACCCGGAATATCTCGCGCTCGGTTACCTCCTCAATCAGGGCATGCTGCTGCCGGACGATCACGTGACTTCCGTAGACTATGACGAAGACCTCGAACTCGTGGTCGTCCGCACCGACCGCCAGACCGATTTCGAGGAAAAGCTGAAGAAGAAGACCCGCACCTCGGGCTGTGCAGTGGGCACCGTCTTCGGCGACATGATGGAGCAGGTGGAAGGGGTTCAGTTCGGCCCGGCAGAGATCCGCACCTCCTGGCTTTATGCCCTGGCGAAGCAGATCAACACGCAGCCGAGCCTTTACCTCGAAGCGGGGGCGATCCACGGCACGGTGCTCTGCCGCGAAGACCAGCCGCTGGTCTTCATGGAGGATGTCGGCCGCCACAACGCCGTCGACAAGATCGCGGGCTGGATGTTCCGCGAGGGCGTGACCGGTGACGGCCATATCCTCTACACCACCGGCCGCCTGACATCCGAGATGGTCATCAAATGCGCCCTGATGGGCATCCCCGTCCTTGCCTCCCGCTCCGGCTTCACCGCCTGGGGCGTGGAACTGGC
>JBCCMP010000270.1:0-7176 GCA_039026295.1 Pseudomonadota bacterium
CGGATCACCCGCAGGATCCGCATGGCGCGCAGAACGGCCATGCCCTGCGTTGCCGGGAGCAGCGCGATCCCGATGATGAAGAAATCAAAGACATTCCAGAAGCGCGTGAAAAACCGCCACCCGTTGGCAAACAGTTTGACGGCGAGTTCGATCAGGAAGATCGTAAGGCAGATCTGGTCGAGGGTTTTCAGCAGCCCGCCAGCTTCGGCCATGATCGTGGCGGATGTCTCCATCCCAAGAATGATCGCGTTCAGGATGATTACCGTGAGGATCGAATAGCGGACCTTTGGTGTTTCCAGCCAGTCGGAGAGTCGGGCGCGGAAGGCGGTCACAGCCTCGGTCCGTCAGCAACCTTAGAGACAAACTTTTGGAATTTGGCCCTCGGCCCGGAATCAAGGGGCATAGCCCCGCCGGGCCTCGTCCGACCGCCCCCCGGTCGGACGAATGGGTTGGTCTTGGTGCTTCGTTCGAAAGTTACAGGACATGGCAACCATAAAGCACCGTAGATCACAGGTCGATTCGCCCGCCCGCGTTCGGACGAGGCCCTCTGTTGCACTGGGACTTGATATGTCCTGCTTAGATCGAACGCGTTCATCAGTCTTCTTTGTCTTCCTCTGGAGGCCGATACCCATGTGGCCCGTCGCCAACGACGGCAGAGATGCGCCGCGCCAGCCGGGTCCGCAAGTCGGGCAGATTGTCCCGGTCCCATTGAAGAATGTTGAACTGGCGCACATCGAAATGCGCTTCTGGCATGTCCTTGGCCGCTGTCCAGATGACCGGCAGGCCGAGGCCGCCTGCGAACCCGGCCTCATAGTAGACGCTGCCCCGGACGATAGCCTCGTTGTCCTTTATGGCAGAGGTCAGGTCCACCACGACGAAGCGAGACCGGCGGATCTGAGCGATCACCTCGTCATCGATCTTGCCCTCGTATTCGTGCCGATCGACGCGCATTGGTTTGAAGCCAGCGTCTTCGATGGCAGGTGCGAAGGCTTCGCCGAAGGCGTCGTTCATGGAAGCATCGAACCACATCGCGACAAAGCCCTGCTGACTTTCAGGATTTACGTCGTCAAGTCTTTCCAACCAGTCGGCGCCTTTCAACTTGATCCAGACTTCAGGCAGGCCCTTGCTCGCGTCCTCGGGCATCTCGAACGTGAACCCGACATAGCCTTGTCCGTGGGCGTGCATCCACAAGGCGCGCAATTCGTTCCAGTCGCGGCTTTCCGACGCTGCGAGCAGGTTATCGCTCTGCATATTCCCGCGCTGACCGACTAGTGGGCGTCCTCGTCGAAAAGCGTCAAGCAACCGTTCCAGCCGTCGCATAACCCGCATGGGGCGAGCATCGGTGGCGTTCTGGACCTGTTCGAACGTTACAAGTGGAAACTCGATCCCAGCGCGGTTTTGATCATAGATCCACGTTGTCAGTCTTGCCGCTACATCTCGATTTAAGTCACCGAGCGGTTTCCGCAGCGCCTGGTCTCTGTCGATTGAGTAAGTGCCACCTGCACGGACCGATCTGACGTTGGTGAGTACACCTGAGTCTTTTGGCCCAGCGTCTTCCGGGTTTGGCCACAGGCTATAGACTTCCTCGCGAGTCATCACCGCAGATCAGGCGGCGTCGCCTCTGCCACCAGGGCGGCAATCGCCTCGTCGACTGGCATTACCTTCTGGCCCTTCTCGCCCAGTCGGCGGACCGAAACCGTCCCGGCCTCAACCTCCTGCCGTCCAATGGCCAAAATCGCCGGGATATGGGCGTCCGAATGCTCGCGGACCTTGTAGTTGATCTTCTCGTTGCGCATGTCGGTCTTCACGCGCAGGCCTGCGGCGGTCATCTTGGCCGCTACCTCTGCCGCAAAGTCATCGGCATCCGACACAATGGTCGCGATCACAGCCTGCTCCGGCGCCAGCCACAGAGGGAAGCGCCCGGCATAGTGCTCGATCAGAATGCCGGTGAACCGCTCCAGCGACCCGAACAGCGCGCGGTGTAGCATCACCGGGTACGCCTTTTCGCCCGAGGCGGTAATGAAGGTCGTGCCGAACCGTTCCGGCAGGTTGAAATCCACCTGCAGGGTGCCGCACTGCCAGTCGCGCCCGATGGCATCGCGCAGGACATATTCCAGCTTTGGCCCATAGAACGCGCCTTCACCTTCGAAGATCGTGTAATCGTGGCCCGCGGTGTCCAGCGCGGTCTTCAGCGCCTCTTCCGACTTGTCCCAGCTTTCGTCGTCGCCGATCCGGTTTTCGGGCCGGGTAGACAGCTTGATCTTCACGTCGTCGAAGCCGAAATCGCTGTAGATCGACAGGACCAGTGCGTTGACCTTCAGGCATTCCTCGGTCAGCTGCTCGGGCGTGCAGTAGATATGCGCATCATCCTGGGTGAAGCTGCGCACCCGCAGGATCCCGTGCAACGCGCCCGAAGGCTCGTAACGGTGCACCTTGCCGAACTCGGCGATCTTCAGCGGCAGGTCGCGATAGCTTTTCACGCCCTGGCCATAAATCAGCATGTGGCCCGGACAGTTCATCGGCTTCAGCGCGTATTCCCGGTCGTCCTGGGTTTCGGCCAGGAACATGTTCTCGCGATAGTTCTGCCAGTGGCCCGAGGTCTCCCACAGCGCCTTGTCCATGATGTCGGGGGAGTTGACCTCGACATACCCCACGGCGTCCTGACGCTTGCGCATATAGCCGATCAGAGTCTGGAACAGCTTCCAGCCATTGGGGTGCCAGAAGACCGAGCCGGGGGCGACCTCTTCAAAGTGGAACAGGCCCATATCCTTTCCGATGCGCCGGTGGTCGCGTTTGGCGGCCTCCTCCAGCATGTGCAGGTGTGCCTTCAGGTCGTCCTTGGTGCGGAACGCAACACCGTAGATGCGCTGGAGCATCTTGTTGTTGCTGTCGCCGCGCCAATAGGCCCCGGCCACCGACATCAGCTTGAAGGCATCTGCCGGAACCTGACCCGTGTGGACCAGATGCGGGCCACGGCAAAGGTCCTGCCAGTGACCGTGCCAGTACATGCGGATCGGCTCGTTGCCCGGGATCGACTCGATCAGCTCGACCTTGTAGGGCTCGTTGTTGTCCCGGTAGTACGCAATCGCGCGGTCACGCTCCCAAACCTCGGTCCGGACCGGATCGCGCAGGGCGATTATCTCCCGCATCTTCTTTTCGATGACGGCAAGGTCGTCTTCCGTGAACGGCTCTCCCCGGTCGAAATCGTAATACCAGCCGTTCTCGATGACCGGGCCTATGGTGACATTCACGTCGGGCCAGATTTCCTGCACCGACCGGGCCATGATGTGAGCGCAGTCATGCCGGATCAGTTCCAGCGCCGCATCGGTGTCCTTGGAGGTCACGATGGCAAGGCCCGCGTCCTGCTCCAGCGGCTCCGACAGATCGGCCAGCCGGCCATCGATCTTGCAGGCCAATGCCGCCTTGCCCAGCGACTTCGAGATGTCTGCGGCAACCACACCGCCTGTCGTGCCGGCGGCGTAGTCGCGCACGGCTCCGTCGGGCAGGGTGATCTTTATCTGGGCAGACATCGTCTTTCTCCTGAAGGTTCTGATGGATTTACGTCGGCGCGCACATGGCCCGAGGGGGTGCAGGGTGTCAAGGTGATGAAACGTCAGGTTTCTTGACTGTGCCTTACCCGCGACGCCGCCCGATCGTCAGGTGGCCCGGCAGCGGCACACCTTCGTCCTGACGGACAGTGATCGGCTCGATCTCGATCACATCCAGACCGGCACCGTTCATCTGATCGGTCAGATAGTCCGGGTCATGGTGGAAGCGAAACCGCTTGCCCGCAACAAGCGCGCGGCCGTTCAGCTCATCTTCCGGCAGCGTTTCCGAAGACAGGATCAGGACGCCGCCGGGCAACAGCGACCGCGTGATGCCCTGAAAGAAGCCGTCCAAAGCGCCGATATACGGCAGCACGTCAGTCGCCGTTACAAGGTCGTAAAAGGGTTCAGGACCCTCTTTCAGGAAGCCCACTGCATCGCCCTGGTAGAGCGCATCGTAGACCTGCCGCGCGTTCGATTTCTCCAGCATCTCTCGCGCCAGATCGACGCCCGTGATGTGCTTTGTCAGGTCGGGTATCGTTGCGCCCATCAGGCCGGTGCCGCAGCCGAGATCCAGCATCCTCTCCCACGGGCCGAGGCCCAATGCCTCGATCCTGTCCCGCACCAGCTTGGGGACATGGTAGCCCAGCTTGCCGACCAAGAGATCGTCGAATGTCTCCGCGGCCTGCCCGAACAGCGCAGCCACATGGGCAGGAGGCAGGCCGGTCTGTTCCGGCCCATGCCCCATGACCGCAAGTCGCATCGCGAGGCCGCCATGATCCTCAGGGTCCAGCGCAAGTGCTTCTTTGAAAGAAGAGACCGCCGCGTCGATGTCGCCGTCGGCATGTTGCTGAAGGCCGCGGTGATAGGCATCGGCGAGCGACGGACCGGCAGGTTTGTCATCTGACATGGCAGCGTGGTCCATCGATCCTGATTGCTTCGGAACAGGCCACACACGGCCCCTGTGACGCATCTGGAACGATCGCCAGAAGGGGCGATCTCACGCTTTTTCAGATCCGATCCAAAATCGGACCCTTCAGTCACGCCGTCAACTATACTCACCTGCCTTGAAGTTCGCGGCAAGCTGCTGCTGGTATTCGGCTGTCTCGTCCAGCCAGCCGACACGCATTTCCGGCACCGACTTGATCAACAGCTCTGTGTACTGATGGAACGGCGGGCTCAGAACTTCGTCCACCGGGCCGAAATCGACGACCTCTCCGTTGTAGAGCACGGCGATTTCGTCGGCAAAACTTGCAACGGTTGAAAGGTCATGGCTGATGAACATGTAACTGACCCCAAGCTGATCGCGCAGGCGACGCAACAGCTTGATGATGTTCGAGCCGACAATGGTATCCAAGGCCGAGGTGACCTCGTCACAGATGATCACCTCCGGGTCCGCCGCCAGCGCACGGGCCAGCCCGACGCGCTGTTTCTGGCCCCCGGACAGTTCGGCGGGCACGCGGCCTTCGAACTCCAGCGGCAGTTCGACCAGATCCAGAATTTCCAGCACCCGCTCACGCCGGGCGCGGCCCGTCAGCCCTTTGTAGAAAGTAACAGGCCGCCCGATGATATCGCCGATCGTCTGCCGCGGGTTCAGCGCGGTATCCGCCATCTGGAAGACGAACTGTACCCGGCGCAGCTCATCGCGATTGCGGTCCCGAAGATCGGGCTTCAGTTCCTGTCCATCCAGAATGACCTGACCGCTGGACGCCGGAAGCAACCCGGCCATCACGCGGGCCAGTGTTGACTTTCCACAACCGGACTCGCCGATCACGCCGACCACGTGGCCCTTTTTCACGGGCAGGCTGACATTCTTCAGGATCTTGACCATGGGAGAGCCGTCGGAGCGCCGACCATAGCCCGCATCGACGTTTTTCGCCTCGATGGCCATAACCGCGCTGCCGTCGCGGTCTTCGCTGTCTCCCTGACCCGCTGCGGGGGGTGGGCGGACCGCCGCCATCAGCCGCTGTGTATAGGCGTGAGACGGGTTGTTGACGATCTGATCAACCGGGCCCTGTTCCATGATCTCGCCGCCGTAGAGCACAACGATATGATCGGCGATCTGGGCGACAACGGCGAGGTCATGGGTGACGTAGATCGCCGCCGACCCCTCTTCCTCAATCACCTTCTTGAACGCTTTCAGGACTTCGATCTGGGTTGTCACGTCCAGCGCGGTTGTGGGTTCGTCCAGCACCAGCAGAGACGGCTTCTCCACCATCGCCATTGCGGCCATCAGGCGTTGCAACTGCCCGCCCGACACCTGGTGGGGATAACGGCCGCCAATGCGATCCGGTTCCGGCAGCTCCAGCGCCTCGTAAAGCTCCAGCGCGCGCTTGTCCGCTTCTGCCTGGCTCATATGACCATGGATCACCGCGCTTTCGGTGACCTGTTCGTTGATCTTCAGGGCCGGGTTGAAGGTCGCAGCGGCGGACTGGGCCAGATAGGCAACGTGCTCGCCCCGCCGTTCGCGTTTTTCTTCCGGCTCCAGGGCGACCATGTCCTCGCCCTTCAAAAGGCCCTGCCCGCCGGAGAAGTAGAGGCCGGGCTTGGTGTAGCCCAGCGAGGCCAGCGAGATGGTGGTTTTGCCGGACCCTGACTCGCCGATCAGCGCGACGACCTGGCCGGGCATGACATCAAAGGTCACGCCCTTGACGATCGGGATCGGATCCTTGCCATGCGGGCGGGCTTCGATCTTCAGATCACGGCAGGCGAAAATGGGTTGGTCGCTCATCCGTTACACCATCTTTTTGGCCAGCGACCCGCCAGCCTGGGCCGAGATGTCGTCGACGATCAGGTTGATCGCGATGGTCAGCGAGGCAATGGCAAGCGCCGGGGCCACCGACGCCAGTGCGCCCGCATTGATCGTGCCCTCGCGCGGGAAGAAGCCGTTGCCCAGACCGGGCAGGTTCTCGCGCACCATGGACCCCCAGTCAGCGACCGGGGGCGGCACCCCGAGGCCCAGGAAGGACAGCGCCGAGATGAAGAGGATGACGAAGACCAGTCGCAGCCCGAAATCGGTCGCCAGTGGCATCGCGGCGTTCGGCAGGACTTCTCGGGTGATGATCCACCACAGGCCCTCACCCCGCGCACGGGCGGCCTCGACGTAATCCTGCACCATGATGTCCTGGCCAAGCGCGCGGGCTATTCGGAAGACCGAAGCTGCATAAACCACGCCGGCAAGTACGACGAGCAGGATGATCGCGTCGGTTATCGGATTGATGAAGACCTGCCCGGAGAAGGCAGCAATGACGATCAGCCCCAACATGATGTTCGGGAATGTCAGGATCGCATCGACTATTCGGGACATGATCGCATCTGTCCATCGGCCGGCCACGGCTGCAGCGATCCCTAGGGTTATCCCTATGAAATAAGCCAGCAGCGTCGCGGCAAACGAGATCCCGATGGTCGTGCGCGCGCCCCAGACGATGCGGCTGAAGACATCCCGGCCCGTGTAGTCGGTGCCAAGATAGGTCGATACCTCCAGGCTGGGCACCATGAAGGTCGGGTCGTCAAAAAACTCACCGGTCGGGTCCTCTTCGATGTAGTCCCGCTCGGTGTAGGGCGTCAGCCAAGTCCCGAAGATGGCCAGAAAGACCCAGAAGGCCACGACACAGACAGAAACCTTCCCGAC
>JBCCMP010000271.1:0-7174 GCA_039026295.1 Pseudomonadota bacterium
CGCTGGGTGCGATCGTGGTCCTGTGCACCGCGACGATCAACCGGGTCATGATCATCGAGCTGGCGCTGCTGGCCATGATCCCGGCCTTTCTGGTGGCGATCTACCACGCATTCCAGCTGCTGCGCCCGAAGTGGGGTCACGGGGCGGACAATCACCTGCGCCGCACCCCGTGGATCATCGGGGGCATGGCGGTGCTGGCCACGGGAACCATAGGTGCCGCCACTGCAACGGCGTGGATGGAAACGGCGTTCTGGCCCGGTCTGGCGCTGGGCATCGTGTCCTTTGCCATGGTCGGTCTGGGCCTGGGCGCGTCGGCGACCAACCTGCTGGCGATGCTGGCGGCGCATGTCGATGCCGGGCGCAAGGCGGCCGCAGGCTCGCTGGTCTGGATCCTGATGATCGCGGGACTGGCGGCGTCGGGCATCACCATCGGTCAGGTGCTGGACCCCTATTCCGGTGCCCGGCTGGTCACGGTCTCTGTCTGCATCGCCGCGATTGCGATGGCCGTGACGATCCTCGCCCTCTGGGGCGTCGAAGCGACTGCCGCGCCGCGCCGGGACCGCCCGAAGGTCAACTTTCGCGCCGCGGCCGCCGAGGTCTGGCACGACCGTCAGGCGCGGGCTTTTACCCTTTTCGTCTTTGTCGCGATGCTGGCCTACAACACGCAGGATCTGATCCTGGAGCCCTTTGGCGGCCATGTCTTTGGCATGACGCCCGGCGAGTCCACGGCGCTGGGCGGCAAGATGCATGCAGGTGCTCTGATGGGCATGATCGTGGTCTTCGTGACCGGCCTGATCCTGCGATCCGTTCTGATGACGCGCGTCTTCATGATCGGCGGCTGCATCGGCTCTGGTCTGTGCCTGATCGCACTGGGTTACGGCGGCACGCAGGGCACCGGCTGGCCGCTGGAGCCGAATGTCATGGCCATGGGCTTCTGCAACGGCGTCTTCGCGGTATCTGCAATTGCGATGATGATGGGCCTTGCCTCGGAAGGCAGTGCCGCCCGGGAGGGGACCCGCATGGGCATCTTCGGCGCGGCGCAGTCGATGGGCTTTGCCCTTGGCGCGGCCTTCGGGGCGTTCGCGCTTGACGTCCTGCGCGCCCTGACCGGACTGCTTGCCCAGTCCTATGCCACCGTCTTCGCCTTCGAGGGCGTTCTTTTCCTGCTCGCCGCGGTTCTGGCCTGGCGGGCCATAACTGTCTCTCTGCCGGGGCGCCAGCCTTCGGCCCTAGCCATACCGGGGGAATGATCGATGTTTGATGTCGTCGTTGTCGGAGGAGGGCCCTGCGGGGCCACGGCTGCCGAGAAACTGGCCCTGCAGGGTCGCAGCGTCGCGCTGCTGGACAAGGCTGGCCGGATAAAGCCCTGTGGCGGCGCGATCCCGCCGCGGCTGATCCGGGACTTTGACATCCCCGAAAGCCAACTGGTCGCGAAGATCGGCACCGCGCGGATGATCTCTCCGACATCCAACATGGTGGATATCGAGATTGAGAACGGCTTTGTCGGGATGGTCGATCGCGAGCACTTTGACGAGTTCCTGCGCAACCGCGCCGCCGACTGCGGGGTCGAGAGGCATACCGGAACGTTCACGCGGATCGACCGCACCGATGACGGCGTGGTAGTTGTGCGCTACCGTGACAAGGGCGGTGAGGTTCACAGCCTGAAGACCCGTTTCGTCATCGGAGCAGATGGTGCCCGGTCGAACGTGGCCCGGCAGGAGGTCGATGGCGGCGATACCATTCCCTATGTCATCGCCTATCACGAGATCATCGAAGCACCGGACGATGTGGAGAGCTATCATCCCGAACGCTGCGACGTGATCTATGACGGCGAGGTCAGCCCAGATTTTTACGGTTGGGTCTTTCCGCATGGAAAATCCGCGTCGGTGGGTCTGGGCTCTGCCATCCGGGATGTCGATCTCAAAGAGGCGACCGCCCTGTTGCGCAAGAATTCAGGCCTTGATGGATGCAAGACGATCCGGCGCGAGGGCGCACCGATCCCGCTGCAGCCGCTGAAGCGCTGGGACAATGGCCGCGATGTCGTTTTGGCTGGTGATGCGGCAGGCGTCGTCGCCCCGGCATCGGGCGAAGGCATCTACTATGCCATGATCTGCGGCCAGTTTGCCTCGGAAGCGGTCGAACTGGCATTGTCCACCAGCAGTGCCAAGGCCCTGGCCACGGCGCGCAAGCGGTTCCTGAAAGAGCATGGGCAGGTTTTCCGCGTCCTGGGGATGATGCAGAAGACCTGGTACAAGTCTGACGACCGGCGGGAGCGCTTCGTGTCGATCTGCCATGACATCGACGTTCAGCGCCTGACCTTCGAAGCCTACATGAACAAAAAGCTGGTTGCGGCGCGTCCCATGGCGCATGTACGGATCTTTCTGAAGAATATCGCGCATCTGTTGCGACTGGTGCCAGCGGTCAAGACATCATAGCAGCGCCGGGGGTGCGGCTGTAAGAGACGGAGAAAAGACATGTCGCTTCAACGGGGTGAGAACGTTCGCGGCTGGTCCGGCGTGACCAACAATCTGGCAGCGGATATCGAAGAAAAATCCGTGTGGCGGTTCGTGATGGTGTGCCTGGTGCTGGGCCTCGTCGCGCTTGGGATCGTCGCCTATCTGTTGTCGCAGACAGATCTTCCAACGATCGCAAAGGCGTTTCTGGCCCTTCTGGTGCTGGTTGTCCTGGTTGCGCTTCTCTACAGCCTCTATTCGCGGAAGGTCGGCCAGGTCGGAGGCGGCCGCGCCGCCTATGCCGGTGCGGCAACTGGTGCCGCGGGCGACGCCGGTCCTCAGTCGGCGGGTGCGGCCGCTGATGCCGGCGCGTCAGAACCTGTGCCGACAGAAGCAGAGGCTGCCGCTGCAAGAGCGGCGGAGCAGGCAGCGCAGCAACGTGCGGCCGCGGAGGCCGAAGCTGCCGCCGCCGAAGCCGCTGCCGCCGAAGCCTTGGCACAGGAGCGCGAGCGCGCCGCCGCTGCGGAGGCCGCCGCCCAGGCCGAGGCTGCAAAAGCTGAGGCTGCAAAATCTGAAGCTGCAACGGCTGAAGCTGCAAGCGCGGAAGCGGCTGCTGCAGAGGCGGCTGCTGCAGATGCCGCACGCGCTGCGGAAGCCGATGCCGCTCGCGCAGCGGAGGAGGAGCGCGAACGCGCCGCCGCCGCAGAGGCTGAAGCCGCACGCGCTGCGGAAGCGGAAGCCGCACGCGCCGCAGAAGCGGAAGCCGCCAAGGCGGCCGAAGAGCAGCGCCAGCGCGAAGAGGAAGAGCAGCGTCAGCGGGAAGAGGCCGCAGCTGCTGCGAAGGCAGAGGCAGAGGCTGCGGCAGAGGCTGCGGCGCGGGCTGCAGAGGAAGCGGCGAAAAAGGCAGCCGCCGAGGCGGAAGCCGCCGCAGCGGCTGCAACCGGCCCGGATCGCGACGGCGACGGGGTCGTCGAAGGCAAGGACGAGGGCACACGCCCCGAAAGCCTGGATGCCCCGCGCGACGGCGGAGCGGACGATCTGAAGCTGATCAAGGGGATCGGCCCGAAACTGGAGAAGCTGTGCAACTCGCTGGGCTTCTGGCATTTTGATCAGATCGCGAAGTGGACCGCTGACGAGGTCGCCTGGGTTGACAGCAACCTGGAGGGCTTCTCGGGCCGCGTGACCCGCGATGACTGGATCGCTCAGGCCAAGATCCTGGCCGAAGGCGGCGAGACGGAATTCTCGAAACGGCAGTAGGTGTGCGCGGTTGACGCGCCCGACACGCGTCATGATCGTTATCCGGGTCGCCAAGTGCCGCTAGCGGTGCCCAAGCGCGTCTATGCATTTCCCCGGATCGTGTCGACCAGCAGTTTGACGTTGTCTGGCGGCACGTCCGGCGTAATGCCGTGTCCAAGGTTGAAGATGTAGGGCGTCCCCGACATCTCCTCCATGCGTCGGCGCACTGCCTCTTGCATCTTCTGCCCGCCATCGATCAGGAGGGCCGGATCGAGATTGCCCTGCAGCGGAAGCTCGGCCCCGACCATGCGACGCAGCCCGGCGAGCGAGGTCATCGTATCGACCGCCATGGCATCGACGCCGGTGCGATCGGTGAAATCGGCATATTGGATCCCGGCACCCCGCGGGAACCCGATGATCGGAACATCGGGATGCCTGGCCTTCAGGTCGGCGACTATTCTGGCGACCGGTTCAACGGCGTAGGCCTGAAAGGCTTCCGGCGCGAGGACACCGGCCCAGCTGTCGAAGATCTTCACCACCTCGGCACCTGCAAGGATCTGCTGGCTGAGGTAGTGACTGGTCGCCTCGGTGATCCGGTCGATCAGCGCGCCGAAGAGGTCCGGGTCCTGATACATCATCCGGCGCGCCGGGCCCTGATCCGGTGTGCCGCGGCCCGCCACCATGTAGGTCGCAACGGTCCATGGTGCGCCCGCGAACCCGATTAGGGTGACGTCGTCCGGAAGGCTTTTCGACAACCGGCTGACGGTTTCATAGATCGGCGAGAGCGTCTCGTCGACCGCATCGACCGGCTTCAGGTTGCCGACATCTCCGGACGATTTGATCTGCGACAGGCGCGGCCCCTCGCCCTCCACGAACCAGACATCTGCCCCGATCGCCTGCGGGACCAGCAGGATGTCGGCAAACAGGATCGCGGCATCGAAGCAATAGCGGCGGATCGGTTGCAGCGTGACCTCTTCCGCCAGATCCGGGCGGTAACAGAGATCAAGAAAGCTTCCCGCCTCGGCCCGCGTGGCGCGGTATTCCGGCAGGTACCGGCCTGCCTGACGCATCAACCAGATTGGCGGCACATCCAGCGACTCGCCGCCGAGGACCCGCATGAGTTTTTTGCTTGGCATTCTTCCCCGCTCTTCCTGCTTCCGGCCGCTGCGAACCCTGTGGGCCGGTTGTCATCCGGGAGGTCACTTTTTTGCCGACACATCTTACCGAAAGTCGTCAGGCACCAGCGATCTCATCTCCCACCTCGTGCTTAGCATTGATCATCGACAGGGCGCTACAGAACTCTGGGTGAAAATCATGTCGGACGCCCGCGCCGATGGCCGTTTCAGGCGCCCGTCCCGTGCGTCTCGCGATAAGATGGCCGCCCGCCCAACGGGTCTGCCCGATAAACGCCGCGTGCAATCGCCCGGGCCGCGGCGTCGGCGGCGAACTGGCCCAGCCGGGTGATGCCGCCCCACGGGTCAGGCGCGTCGGCTGTCCCGGTCGAAAGCACGAAGACCGTGTCGCCATCCAGCGGCGAGTGGACGGGCCGGATGGCATAGGCGAGGCCATCCTGAGCCATGATTGCGACGCGCAGGGCCTGATCATGATCCAGCTTTGCGTCGGTCGCGATCACGACCAGCGTGGTATTCTCGCCCGGCTGTCCGATGGTTTGCGCTGCGGTCTGCAGCGGCCGCACCGGCGGGGTCTGCCCGCCCAGCTCGCCGTTCTGTTCCAGCATCCACGCCCAGAAGGTCGATGTGCCCGGGATGACGGTCTCGCCCACAGGATTGGCCACCGCCAATGCGCCGACAGTGTAATCGGCCGTCTGGAACGATGCTGTGCCGGTGCCGCCCTTAAGCGGTCCGGCGGTTGCGCCCATCCCGGCCCCGGCATTGCCGAGGGCAACGTCAGACCCCGCAGCTTCGGCGGCCTTCCGGCCCAGGTCCCAATAGGGCGGATGGTCCCAGTCGCGCCGCCCGATCATCAGATCGAATATGATTGCCGAAGGCACGATCGGCACCACCGCATCGGCAATCTGAAAGCCGCGCCCCTGGGCGCGCAGCGCATGCATCACCCCGCCGGACGCATCCAGCCCATAGGCTGAGCCACCCGAGAGGCAGATTGCGTGGGCCTGATTGCCGACCGAGCCCGGCATCATCGCGACTGTATCCCGGCTGCCGATGGCACCGCCCCGGTGATCGACGGCGCAGAGGGCCGGCTGGTCCGGGATCACCACCGTGGTGCCCGTGATCAGATCCTCATCCTGGGCCTGTCCGACACGGATGCCCGGTACATCGGTGATGCTGTTCAAGGGGCCGGTCGAGATCATCTGGTCCGCCATAGTGTGAGTGTCGTGCATCACATGGATGTCTTGCCTTCCGGGCACCGTGCAGGAAAGCTCGGCCCAAGAAAAGACGTCAAAAACACCATCCGGGAGAAGATCATGGCTGGACCGCTGCAGGGCATTCGCGTTGTCGAGTTCGAGGGGATCGGGCCCGCCCCCTATTGCGGCATGCTGCTGGCAGATCTGGGCGCTGACGTCGTGCGCATTGCCCGGCCCTCGGCCGAGCGTGGCCCGCTGATCCAGCATCGGGGGGACGAGCCGATCGACCGGGGCCGGACGGTGGTGACGTTGAACCTGAAGGACGCCGGGGACCGCGCGGCGGCGCTGGATCTTTTGTCCAGGGCGGATGCCTCGATCGAGGGGCTGCGTCCCGGGGTGATGGAACGCCTTGGTCTGGGGCCGGAGGAGGCCCTGCCGCGCAATCCCAGGCTGGTCTACTGCCGGATCACCGGCTGGGGGCAGGAGGGGCCATGGGCAAAGACCGCCGGGCATGACCTGTCCTACATCGCCCTGACCGGTGCGCTGGCGGCGATGGGAGAGCCGGGTCGCCCACCGGTACCGCCCCTGAACCTGGTTGGCGATTACGGCGGCGGCGGGCTCTACGCGGCCTTTGGCATCGTTGCCGCGCTGGTCCATTCCCAGCGCACGGGGATCGGGCAGGTGGTGGATTCGGCCATGGTCGACGGGGCCGCCAGCCAGATGACGATGATCTACGGCATGGTCGCGCTTGGCCGCTGGGGGCTGGACCAAGGCTCGAACATGCTGGACGGGGCCGCGCCGTTCTATCGATGCTATACATGCTCTGACGGCAGGTATCTGGCTGTCGGATCGATCGAGCCACAGTTCTGGGCCGAGCTTATGCAGGGGCTGGATATGGATGCCGACCAGTGGAACCAGGCGGACAAGTCGCAGTGGGCGGCGTGTTCCGAGGCCATCGCCGCCCGCATCGCGACGAAAACCCGGGACGAATGGGCCGCATTGTTCGATGGGACCGATGCCTGTGTCGCACCCGTCCTGACCATGGGCGAAGCGGCAGAGCACCCGCACAACGCGGCCCGCGCGACCATAGAGCGCCGCGAGCATTACGAATGAAAAAATCAAAAGGGCCAACGCAAGGTTGTGTGCACTGTTATATTCCAAC
>JBCCMP010000272.1:0-7159 GCA_039026295.1 Pseudomonadota bacterium
TATTCTGCCTTTTGGCTTCTCTTTTCACCGGGCTTTGGCTGGTTTAAGAACCCGCGAGCACAGTGAAATACGGCCTACACCTCAGGGTTGTTTGGCCCAACCTACCGCATCATGGGGGGCAGAGGCAATCGGCCGTCAGGGGAGCAGGTCTGTGAACGGCAGCGGTGCGCCGGGGCCGCTGTGCCGGCCCATTGTGCTGGTCGGGCTGATGGGAGCGGGCAAAAGCTCGGTCGGGCTGAGGCTGGCCAGTGCACTTGGCGTCGAATTCATCGACTCCGATGACGAGATTGAGCGTGCTGCAAACATGACGATCCCCGAGATCTTCTCCACCTTCGGAGAGCCGCATTTTCGGAGCGGAGAGCGCCGGGTGATTGCCCGGCTGATTACCGAGACGCCGAGGGTTATCGCGACCGGTGGCGGCGCGTTCATGAATGCGGAAACCCGTGGGACGATCTCGGACGGTGCCGTGAGCGTTTGGCTGAACGCAGACATCGACACGCTGGTATCGCGCACGGAAGGGCGGACGCACCGGCCATTGCTGGCGAGTGGCAATCCACGCGAGATTTTGGAGGGGCTGATTGCAGAACGTTATCCGATTTACCGCCTGGCCGATGTCGGGGTGATCAGCAAGGCGGGACAGACGCACGAACAGATGGCAGCCCGTATCATTGCCGCGCTGGCCGAGCACGGTGCAGCCTTTCAGGAAGGCCCAGGCCGTGCCCAGTCTTGAGGTCGCGCTGGGCGATCGCAGCTATCCGATCGAGATCGGGACCGGCTTGCTGGCCAGCGCTGGCGAGTTGATCCGGCCGATCCTGCCGCGCCCGTCCACGGTGATCGTCACCGATGAAACCGTCGCGGGGCTGCATCTGGAGACGCTGAAATCGGGATTGGCGCATGCGGGGATCAGGGCAGAGGTGATCGTGGTGCCGCCCGGAGAGGCGACCAAGTCGATGGCGGAACTGACCCGGGTGGTAGAGGGTCTGCTGGATCTGAAGGTCGAGCGGGACGATCTGATCATTGCCCTTGGCGGCGGGGTGATCGGTGACCTGGCAGGCTTTGCGGCCGCTATCCTGCGGCGCGGGATTGATTTCGTTCAGGTGCCGACGTCCCTGCTGGCTCAGGTCGACAGCTCGGTCGGCGGCAAAACGGGCGTGAATGCGCCGCAGGGCAAGAACCTGATCGGAGCGTTCCACCAACCGAGGATGGTCCTGGCGGATATCGACGTTTTGGACACGCTCAGCCCGCGCGATTTTTTGGCGGGTTATGGCGAGGTGGCCAAATACGGCTTGCTTGGGGACGAGGCCTTCTTTTCGTGGTTGGAGGTGAATGGCCCGGCACTGGCCGCTGGCGATGCCGACCTCCGCGCACAGGCGGTTCTCAGGTCGTGCGAGATGAAGGCCGAGATCGTGGCCCGTGACGAAAAGGAGCGGGGCGACAGGGCGCTGTTGAACCTTGGCCACACCTTCGGCCATGCGCTGGAGGCGGCGACCGGTTACTCGGGCCGACTGCTGCATGGCGAGGGGGTGGCCATCGGCTGTGCGCTGGCCTTCGAGACCTCGGCGCAGCTTGGGCTGTGTTCACAAGAGACGCCCAGCCGGGTCCGGGCGCATCTGGACGCCATGGGCATGAAGAAGGACCTCGCAGATATTCCCGGTCATCTGCCGGGCGCGGCGGGGCTGATTGACCTTATGTATCAGGACAAGAAGGTCCGTCAGGGGCAACTGACCTTCATCATGGCGCGTCGAATCGGCGAGGCGTTCGTGACGCGCGACGTAGAACTGACCGTCGTGCGTTCCATTCTGGAACACGGTTTAGCGGCGCGTCAGGGTTAATCCTGCGCTAATGCTGGACTCGCTGGCCGGAAGCGGGAGCGGGGGTTGTGGGCGACACAAACATCCATAAGTTGATTTTCATGAAAATTCTTCGTGTTTTGTCAGTTGTTCTGACCTGCTTCGCCGCCACCGATGTGTCGGCAGGTACCGCCCCGGAAGCCACCGATGTGGTTCTGGCCATCGAGACTGCCCCAGTCAGCGCAGTACGCGCGATGCTGAACCGATGTCTTCCTGCCGTGGCGTCTGATGAGCCGCTGAGCGAGGCGGGGCTTGTCCCGACAGGTGCCGCCACGGCGGCGCATGTTCTGGGTGGCCGCGAGGGGCAGGTCTGGACCGACCGCAAGGCGGCATTCATTCTTGTCAATTTCGCCGACACGCCGTCCTGCCGCATTATCGCGCCCGATATCGACCTGCTTGTCATGGGTGATCTGGTGACGCGGTTGTTCACCGAAGCTGATTCTCCGATCGCGCGGGAGCGATTCAAGATCAACGAGGATGGCACATTTTCTGCGGTCTACACTGCTCAGGGCGCGAAGGCCGGTGTCATCATGAGCATCTCGACCGGGGTCGGCAAGGCAGGGGCGGGCTTTGCGACACTGAGTGTCGAGCGGATGACGCCGTTCACGCACTGACGCTCGCGAGAACAAACACCTCCTTGGGAGGGGGAGAGGGGTGCGCCAATGGTGCACCCCGGTTATTTTGCGGCGGCGTTCTGGAAGTTGCGGGCGATGATCGCGCCGTCCTTTTCTGGCAGCAGCAGCGGATCGTTGCCAAGCGCGATCTTGGCAATCGCGAAGGTTGGGCCTGCGGTGCGAAACAGCAAATCGGCAAGATCCGGAACCTGATCCATCGCGGTAACGGTCATCGTCCGGGCGATGCCGGCACCCATGGCCACTGAACAAAGGTCGGTCGTCTTTGCCAGCCCAGGCTGGCGTCCGGTTTCGCCAAAGTGCTCGTTGTCGAGCACGAGAATGGAAAGATTGGCAGGAGCCTGTGCACCCACAACGGCGAGGGATCCGAGGCCCATCATCATCTCGCCGTCGCCGGTCAGGCAGCAGACGCGTCGTTTCGGACGGGCAAGAGCGACACCCAAGGCTGTCGGGACAGCAAGGCCCATGCCGCCCCACGAATAGAGGTAATCGTCTGAGTCGCCGGCAGCAAAGCAGTCCCATGTCGGGGAGCCGAGGCCGGGCACGATCAGCGTGCCGCTTCGCTGTGCGAGCAAGGCGGCCGTGAAGCTGCGCCGGTCGAGATAATTGTCGCTCATTTTCCCAACCCCGTCATTCGCCAAACCCCGTCATTCGCCAAACCCCGTCATTCGCCAAACCCCGTCATTCGCGAAACCCCGTCACTTGCCAAAGCCTTTGGCGCCGATGATCCGCTGGGAGACAAGCACCGCTGTCGAGAGGCCGCCGTTGAAGGCAAGATCTGCAGCGGCACCGAACGTTTCCGCCACCTCCTCTGCCTTGTCGACCGGGAAGCATTTGACGCCAACGGCTTCCAGAACCGGCTTGGTGCCCTGGCCCATCGCGACCTGCCATGGATTGAACTCGCCCCACTGGCCCCGCATCGTAACCAGCATCAGGCATGGCGCACGCATTATGCCGGGCAAGCCAAGCGCGTTGATGCAATTGCCGACGCCCGAGGACTGCATCGCGATCATGCCGCGCTGACCGCCAAGCCAGAGCCCGGTCGTGATGCCGATGCCTTCTTCCTCCGTCGTCAGGGTGATCACCCGGACGTCCGTGCTTGCCTCGCAGGTTTGCAGCAGCCTGGTGAGCCCGCCGTCGGGAATTGTGGCCACCGTGCTTATGTCTCTGTCACGCATGGCGGTGAACACGCCTGCCGACCAGTCTGTATCTGTCATGCCTGCCTCATAGTCGCACCGTGACGCTATCGGCGGACGTTTTTTGCGGCAAGCCGTGGCCCGGCCAATCACCTTGGATATTGCCACTCTGATATGGCTAAACTCTAATCATTAACCAAAACAAATGCGCTAAAAATAGGCATACTAAGAATCAAGATCTAAGTTTCGTGCAAAATCAATTGAACCCCGTGCGATCTGGTCTAGCGTCGCGATATCCGGCCGCGGTGCTGGATCACAACCGGAACAACTCCAGTGGTCCGATCTCTCGGGCCGAGCGGGACTTGGAGGGACTTAATGGAACAGCAATTAGCGGAACACGCGGCTGCTCTGGCGGAGCTGAAAATGGCCGTCGAGTGGTCGACCAAGGTCAATATGGAAGTCTTCTATTGGTGGTGTACAGCCTTCATGTTCATCATCCACGCGGGCTTTCTTGGCTATGAGATGGGATCGTCGCGCACCAAGAACGTGCTGGCATCCGGGATCAAGAACATCCTGGCCTTTGCCTTCGTCATCCCGACTTTCTTCTTCTTTGGCTGGTGGTTCTATCTGGCATCGCCCGGCGGGCTGCCCGATCTGACCGTGGAGACCGGCGGCACACCCTGGTCCGACGCGATGGGGCCGAACCTGAGCGACAATGCGACCGGCATCTTCTGGGCGGCGTTTACGCTGTTCGCCGCGACCACCGCCTCGATTTTCTCGGGCGCGGTGATCGAGCGCATCAAAGTGTCGGGCTTCATTATCCTGGCGGTCCTGCTTGGATCGGTTGTCTGGATCATCGGCGGAAGCTGGGCATGGCACGGCGACGGCTGGTTGCTGACCGAATACGGCTGGCATGACTTCGGTGCTGCGGGCTGCGTGCACATGGTCGCTGCCTTCTTCGCGTTCGGGGTTTTGCTGAACCTTGGCCCTCGGATCGGAAAGTTCAATCCGGATGGAACCGCGAACGAACTGCGCCCGCACAACGTGCCGCTGGCCACGTTTGGCCTGATGGTGCTGTTCGTTGGGTTTTTCGGCTTCCTTGGCGGTTGCATCATCTATAACGGCACCGGTCAGTGGACGACGATCTTCGGCAATCCTGTGACCCTGTCGGCAGTGGCCTTTAATACCGTCATGGCGTTTGGCGGCGGTATCATTGGCGGCTGGGCGGTGACGCGCGATCCGTTCTGGATGATGTCCGGCGCACTGGCGGGCGTCTTCGCGACGGCGTCGGGCCTCGACCTTTACTGGCCGCCGCTGACGTTCGTGATCGCGGTTGCCGGCGGCATGCTCGCCCCGATTTCGGCGAAGTTCCTGGAGCGCACGTTCAAGATCGACGATGCGGTCGGTGCCGTTGCGGTGCACGGTGTCTGCGGTTGCTTCGGCGTCCTGATCTTCGGTGTCGTGGCTGCGGGTTACCCGAATGGCGACTATCCAGACACCAACTTCATGGGGCAGCTGATCGGCGCAGTTGCGATGGGTCTGCTGGGCTTCATCCCTGGATACGTCGTGTCCTTCGTCCTGAAGGCCGTCGGACTGCTGCGCATACCGGAGCATGTCGAAATCAAAGGCATCGACCTGGTGAAGGTGCCTGCGGTGGCCTACCCGGAAGGGATGCAAAGCCCGAGTGCGGTTCCGGCCGAGTGATCGGCCGAACCTGACGAAACACAGTGAAGGAGACCATTATGGGATCACCAATTGACAGCTGGGACGGCGCAACGGCCGTGTTTACCGGGGCGGGCGGCTCAAGCCCGATGATCATCCTGATCATCTCGGTCGTGCTTTGTATCGCACTGGTTGTGCAGGGCGCCATCCACGAAGAGCACGCCTACAACAAGAGCAAGTAGCCGACCCAAAGGAACGCTATCTGACATCGGGGTCGCCCATCGGGCGGCCCCTTTTCTGTTTCGCCCTCCCGGACGGCTTCTTCCCCTAAATCCCCTGAAATAGCGGCCGGCCAATTGTGCTTGGCGGATGAATTATTGTTCGCTAGCGTCGCCCCACCGTTGGTCTCTCGGCCTGTGAGCCAACGCGATAAAATCAAAAGGGGACACCGTGCCGGCCCATCGGCAATGGTGACAGGAGGACTAAGATGGAAGAACAACTCGCAGAGTTGGCTGCGAAGGTTGCCGCATTGGAAAGTGCGTCCAAGGGCGCAAACAATACGGCCTTCGCCGAACTGTATTACTACGTCACCATTCCGTTGATGGTGATTATTCACGCCGGATTTCTGGCGTACGAGATGGGCGCTTCGCGCCTGAAAAACGTTCTGGCGTCGGGCATCAAGAACATCCTGGCCTTCGCGTTCATGGTGCCGACATTCTATTATTTCGGCTTCTTCTTCTATTTCGCCTTCCCCCCCGGGATGCCGACCTTTGGCGATGACGGGACCTGGGCCTTTGCCATGAGCGCTGCCAATCCGGCGGGCGAGGTGATGGGGCCAAACACGGCAGATCAGATCACCGGTGTCTTCTGGGGCGCGTTCACGCTGTTCGCCGCCACCACGGCGTCGATATTCTCTGGTGCCGTGATCGAGCGGATCCAGGTGGTCGGCTTCGTCATCCTGGCAATCGTGCTGGGGTCGGTGGCCTGGATCATCGGCGCTGCCTGGGGCTGGGCCGCAGGCGGCTGGCTGGTGACAGACTGGGGTTATCACGACTTTGGTGCCGCAGGCGTTGTGCACATGGTGGCCGGATTCTTTGCGTTGGGCGTCCTGATCAACCTTGGGCCGCGCATCGGCAAGTTCAATCCGGACGGGTCGGCCAATGACGTATCGGGGCACAACATGCCGCTGACCTGCATCGGCCTGATGCTGATCATCGTCGGCTTCTGGGGCTTCCTGATGGCCTGTGTCATCCCGCCCGGCGAGGCCTGGTCCTGGCACGGCACGCAATGGGCGACGATCTACGGTACGCCGGTAACCCTGTCGGCGCTGGCTTTCAATATCCTGATGGGTTTTGCCGGAGGCATCATCGGTGCCTGGATGGTCACGCGCGATCCGTTCTGGATGATGTCGGGTGCGCTGGCCGGGATCATTTCCTGTGCCTCGGGACTTGATCTGTTCGAGCCGACGCAAGCCTTCTGCATCGGATTTGTCGGCGGTGCCGCGCTGAAACCGGCCGCTGCTTTTCTGGAAAAACTCGGGATCGACGATGCAGTTGGTGCCGTCACCGTTCATGGGACCATCGGCCTTTGGGGCGTGATTGCCTGCGGTATCTTCGCCGTGGGCTATCCGGCCCTGGGGGGAGACGCGGGCGTCCCGACCATATCGATCGTGGGTCAGTTGGTCGGCGGGTTAACGATGTTCCTTCTGGGCTTCGTGCCGGGATACATCGTCTCGCTGATCCTGCGTGTGCTTGGCCTGCTGCGCGTGGGCGAGGCGGCCGAGATCGCGGGTCTGGACCCGACAAAGGTGCCGGCCAAGGCCTATCCCGAGGGGATCAGTGCCTCGGCGACACCGGCCGAATGAGAACAGGAAAGGAGA
>JBCCMP010000273.1:0-7082 GCA_039026295.1 Pseudomonadota bacterium
ATCCCGACCGAGGGAATGAACAAGCGGCTGAACCCAGGGGACAAGCCGGGGGAGCGCACCATCGCCCGCAACCCTATGGGCCGGACGGGTACGATGGACGAAATCCGGAACCTCGCGGCATTTCTGCTGTCCGATGGATGCCGCTGGATCAATGGCGAGACGATCGCGCTGGACGGCGCACAAGGGCTGGCAACCGGCGGCAATTTCTACGAACTGCGCAAATGGTCAGATGCCGACTGGCAGGCCGCCCGGGAGTCGATCGAGGCAACGAACGCCAAGGACCGGGCCGACAGATAGCGCCAGCATAGGATGAGAGCGACTGGATCGACCACCCCGCTGCTGATCACCTATAACAACAAGCCGCCGTCCACGACGATGGTCTGCCCGACCACGTAGGCCGACAGGTCGGACGCAAGAAAAAGCGCGACCCCCGCCATATCCGTCGGCGTCCCGAGGCGATGCACCGGGATGCGGGCAAGACTTGCCTCCAGCCTCGCCGGGTTCTTGGTCGTTACCTTGGTCAGCTTTGTGTCCACCAGCCCCGGCGCAATGCCGTTGACCCGAATGCCATCTTCAGCCCAGGCCTGCGCCAGCGTCCGGGTCAAGCCGACAGCCCCCGCCTTGGACGCGTTATAGGACGGGTTCCCCTTGGTGGCATGGAAGGCGGCAGTCGAGGAAACCGTGATCAGGGTGCCAGCACTGTCTTTCAGCATGCCGTGGAACCGGGCGGCGCAGGCCATCAGGCTCATCAGGTTGACCTCCATAACCTCGCGAAAGCCCGGCATCTGGAATTCTGCACGGCGGTACTGGACGGTACCCTGCGACAGAACCAGGATGTCCAACCGTTCGAACAAAGGCGTGTAGGCCTCGATGGCGCCCGCATCCGACAGGTCCAGTTGCGCGTAGTCCATACCGCTCAGGTCCGATCCTTCCTCAACCGAATAGTCGCCCGCCCCGGCGCGCGTCCCGGTCACATGCACGGCTGCGCCCCGCTCCAGAAAGGCCCGGGCGATGCCGTTGCCGATACCGCTGGAGCCGCCGATCACCAGGGCGGTCTTGCCCGTGAAATCCAGATCGTTCATCGTTCTCTCCAAAATCCGCGGCCAGACTGGCCGAGCGGACAAGCAAGAACAAGGGAGACGCAAGATGTACCCAGGGGCGCATGCGGCGACGCAGCCGGACCATCCGGCCTTCATCATGGCCACCAGCGGGATCACGGTCACCTACCGCGAGCTGGACGAACGGTCCAACCGGATCGCCCATTTTTTGCGGGATCAGGGACTGCAGCGGATGGCGCATTACTCCGTGTTCATGGAGAACAATGACCGCTTCCTTGAATGCAATGCGGCGGGGGAACGGGCCGGTCTCTACTACACCTGCATCAACTCGTTCCTGAAAGCCGCCGAGGTCGCATACATTCTGACCAACTCGGAATCCGAGATTTTGTTTACGTCGGAACGCAACAAGGCCGTCGCTTTGGAGGCGATGGCAATGGCACCCGGCGTCCGCCTTTGCATCGTGGTCGACGGGCCGGGTGACGGCAACACGGTGCTCAACCTGGATGAGGCAGTAAGCGCGTATCCCGCAACATCGATCCCGGACGAGTCGCGCGGCACGGCAATGCTCTATTCCTCGGGTACGACGGGTCAGCCCAAGGGCATCCTGCGCCGGATGCCGGACATCGGACCGAACGAGCAATTGCCCCTTTTCGCGTTCCTCACCCAGCTTTGGCAGTACAGGCACGGGATGATCTATCTGTCTCCCGCACCGCTCTACCACTCGGCCCCGCAGGCCTCGGTGTCGTTAACCATCCGAACCGGCGGCACTGCAGTGATCATGGAAAAGTTCGATCCGGAGCAGTATCTCAGCCTGATCGAAAAGCACCGGATTACCCATTCGCAACTGGTGCCTACCATGTTCTCGCGCATGCTGAAGCTGCCCGAAGAGGTGCGAAACAAGTACGATCGATCCAGCCTCCAGATCGCGATCCACGCCGCCGCCCCCTGCCCGGTGCAGGTGAAAGAGCAGATGATCGACTGGTGGGGACCGATCATCCATGAATACTACGGCGCGACAGAAGGGCTGGGCTTTACCTCCTGCAATTCCGAGGAGTGGCTGGCCCACAAGGGGACCGTCGGCAAGGTGCTGTTCGGTGAACTGACCGTCATGGACGAAGAGATGAACCCGGTCCCGAACGGAACGTCCGGCACGCTCTGGTTCAAATCGGGATCTGATTTCGAGTACTTCAACGACCCGGAACGCACGGCCAAGGACAGGTCGCCGGATGGCACCATGAGCACGGTCGGCGATGTCGGGTATGTCGACGATGACGGCTTCATGTACCTGACCGACCGGGCCACCTTCATGATCATTTCTGGCGGGGTGAACATATATCCGCAGGAATGCGAGGATCTGCTGATCAGCCATCCGAAGGTCATGGATGCGGCCGTCTTCGGGGTCCCGAACCAGGAGATGGGCGAGGAGGTCAAGGCCTGCGTGCAACTGATGCCCGGAGAAGCCGGGTCCCCCGAGATGGCCGAGGAATTGATTGCCTACTGCACGCAAAACCTCGCCAAGCTTAAATGTCCCAAGAGCATAGACTTCCTGGACGAACTGCCGCGTCTGCCGACGGGCAAACTCTACAAGCGTTTGCTCCGCGACAGGTACTGGGAAGGGCACGCCAGCAAGATTGCGGGCTGATAATCATTTCCTATCGGCCCGAGTTGCACCCGGACCACGATCGCTCTATGTGACACGCCAACCAAGCCGCTTCGGCAGAGAGGGATGCAATGATCGATCTTGGCAGCGCCGCAGCGCCCGCAGCCGCACCCGTAAAAGACGTCTCGGAAGCCACTTTCGCCGCTGATGTGCTTGATGCCTCGAACGAGGTACCCGTGATCGTCGATTTCTGGGCGCCCTGGTGCGGCCCGTGCAAGACGCTTGGCCCGATGCTGGAGACTGCGGTTGCAAAGACCGGTGGCAAGGTCCGCATGGTCAAGGTCAATGTCGACGAGAACCAGATGATCGCCCAGCAGATGCGGGTGAAGTCGATACCGGCCGTCTTTGCCTTTGTCGGCGGGCGCCCGGTGGACGGTTTCATGGGCGCGGTGCCGCAGTCCGAGATCGACTCTTTCGTCAAACGGCTGATCGAAGCCGGTGGTGGCGGCTTCGATGAAGCGCTGGAGACCGCCGAGCAGATGCTGGAGGAAGGTGCCGCCGCCGAAGCTGCGCAGACCTTCGCGGCGATCCTCGGCGAAGACCCCGAAGAAACCCGAGCCATGGGCGGGCTGGTGCGCGCCACGCTGGCCGCCGGTCAGGTCGAACAGGCCAAGGGCATGTTGGCGCAGGTCCCGCCAGAGAAGGCCGATGATCCCGCCATCGCCGCCGCGCGCGCTGCAGTCGAGTTGGCCGAGCAGGCAGAAGAGGCCGGGGAGACGGGCGAGTTGCGTGCCGCGGTCGAAGCCGATCCCGCCAATCATCAGGCCCGCTTCGACCTTGCCGTTGCGCTCAGCGCTGGTGGCGATCAGGACGGAGCGATCACCGAGCTGCTGGAACTGTTCCGCCGCGATCGCGAATGGAATGACGCGGCCGCCAAGGACCAGTTGTTCAAGATCTTCGAAATGTTGGGGCCAAAGGATCCCCTCGCCCTGACCGGGCGCCGCAAGCTGTCTTCGATGATCTTCGCCTGAGGCCCCGCGATGCGCCGGTTCTCTGCCGCTGATCTGCCCGAGGCCATCCCGGTCTTCCCGTTGCCCGGTGCGTTGCTGCTGCCGCGTGGCCGTCTTCCGCTGAACATTTTTGAGCCGCGCTATCTGGCGATGCTGGACGACTCGCTGAAATCGGAACACCGCCTGATCGGCATGGTGCAGCCCTATGAAGGCGAAGAAAGCCCGCCGCGCCTGCATACAATCGGCTGTGCGGGCCGGATCACGTCGCTGACCGAAACCGAAGATGGCCGATACCTGATCGTCCTTTCAGGCGTGTCGCGGTTTCGGATCCGCGCGGAACTGGACGGTTTCACACCCTACCGCCGGGTCGATCCGAACTGGCAGGACTTCAACAAGGATCTGGGCGACGAGGAAGAGCTGCCGAACTTCGACAAAGAGGACTTTCTGGTCCTTCTGCGTCGGTATTTCGAGATCGCGAACCTCTCCTCCGACTGGGACAGCATGCGCGATGCCGATACCGAGATGCTGATCAACTCTCTCTCGATGATGTGCCCCTTTGCCATCGAAGAAAAGCAGGCGCTGCTGGAGGCCCCGCGCCTGAATGACCGGGCCGAGACGCTGACCGCCCTACTGCAATTCGCCATCGCCGAAGGCGGCGAGGGCGGGCCGCTGCAGTGACCTTGCTGCCATGACTTTACTGCTATGACCTTGCTGCCATGACCGACGGCGAAACACCGCCTGCCAGCCACAAAATGCTCGAGGGTCTGGTCTGCCCTGCGACCGGCGGCCGCCTGATTTACGACCCCGACCGGCAAGAGCTGATCTCCAAGTCCGCAAACGTCGCCTACCCCATCCGCTCCGGCATCCCGATCATGCTGATCGACGAGGCGCGGACACTGGAGGATTAAATCGCGCCATTTGTCCCATCGAACGCACGGGCACCTTGAACCAGCGGCCTCGGATTGCTTCGCCAATCAGACCAACTACGCCTGGGCGGAGACTTGCTTCGCAGCAGACACCTGAGTCGAAGGTGTGTCACCGTTATGGCTATGGGACCCTCCAGTGAGCCCAGGGCGGAAGAGGTCATTGGCTGCTCGGCGTGCCAACGGTCGCAGTGCGGGACACAGTGGGCGTTCAGGCTTGCAGCTGGACTTTGAAATTCAGAAACCTTAAAAGCTGCTCACTTAGAGACGTCGATGCTTGGTTTGGACCAAGTAAGTCGCTTCAGGGCGACAAAAAACTACCGTTTTTGCGAATTCAATTTCGCTCTCTGTTATGGCCAAAGAAATAAAGATCGTTCGTGAATCAATGAACACGGATCGCGATCATGCGCTGGGACTCGTCTTCAAGTTAGGCGATGTCTTTCCGATCGGCCAACCGCATCTTCTGGTCTTTTTCGACAATGAGATAACGCGGTCTCAAGACTGGGCAATCTATGGTGTGAATTACAGTAGACCAGACTTATTTCGATGCTTGAAATTCGAGGGTTTGCAAGAAGCACGACATTTCGAACTTGGTCAAAAATTTCATATCGAATTCATCCAAATGTCTTTGGAAGAAATCGACTATAGGCGCACGGGAAAGAGATTCGAACCAGCCTATCAATTCCGAGTGCATGCCTTGAACACCCATCGCTGAATTGGCGATGCAGTCTCTCGGCACGTGCAAAGTTGTTCATAAAGCATTTGGTTGGTTTGGGCTCTGAACTGCCATTCGCTTCGCTTTGATCTAAGGCTTACTGTGCTCCAGCTTGCCCCCTCAATTATTCCATACCTGCGGCCGCACCTGAAAATCGTTCGCGCCTGAAGCATCCTTGCCGCGCATAAGAAAGATCGAATGGTGTGCCATGTTGAGCCCGCCCCGTTCGGCGTGCATGTCGTTGGCGACTTTCCGATCATAAACGGACGTCGTTGGCATCATTCGCATCGTCATGCCGCGCCGGGGGTGGGGCGAATTGTTCGGCGCGGACCCGTGGGCGATGTAGACATCATGCAAGGCCATCTGCCCGGCTTCGATGACCAGATCTTCGGCCACGGTCTCGTCGTACTCGTCAGCGTTCAGTTTCTGGTTCAGCGTGTAGTCCGAACTGTCATCCCGGGTGTGGCCCATCAACCGGGTCGTTTTGTGCGAGCCCGGAATGTAACGCAGCGGGCCATTTTCCGGCGTGCAATCGTCAATCGCGATCCAGACCGTGCACGTCGCCAACGGCCGGATCGGCCAATACTGGCCATCCTGGTGCCACGGCGTTTCCTTGCCGTTCAGCGCAGGCTTGGCAAAGAACGACATGTTCCACAGGCAGATATCCGGCCCGATGACCTGTTCGACCATGTCCAGAATGTTCGGATCGCGGGCATAATTCAGGAAGCCGATATCGTAGCTCAGCAGGACCGAGGCATTGTCCCGAAACTCTGGATGGCGTTTCAAAAGGGCCGCGTGCCGGTCGCGGATCTCCTCCAGCTGATCCGGCGGCAGCCGGTAGTCGGGCACCGTGAAGCCCTTCTCATGATAATCGGTGATCTGCGCTTCGGTCAGCATGTTCTCTCCCTCCGTGCGGCCTTCGGGCCGTCTTCGCCCTTATGATGGCTCTGGCCCGGCTTGGCGCAAGGGTTGAATCCCCGTCCATCCCCGATAAGCTCAACTCCAAGAGGTCAACGGACCCAAGCGATTCACGCATCCATGGGAGGAAAACATGGGCATTCATACCGCAATCAAAACGACGGCCGCTGTCGCCGTTGCCCTCACGATGGGGCTCGGTGCCGTCGATGCCGAGGCCAAGAAGCTGAAGGTGCAGGCATCGTCAAAATCCGGCGACTGGGCACACCAGTTCATGGGCAACAACTGGGCACCAAAGCTCAAGGCGATGTCCGGCGGCGCCGTCGAGATCGAAGTGCTGCCGACCAAAGCCGTTGTCCCGCACCGCGAGACGATAGACGCCGTGGCCAACGGCATTCTGGACGGTGACCTGAACGCGGTCAGCTACTTTTCGGGCCGTGACCCGGTCTTTGCGATCATCGGCGACCTGATCGCGGGCTATGACACCGTAGACCAGGTCCGCACCTTCTGCATGCATGGCGGCGGCAAGGAAATCCTGCAAAAGGCCTATGACCAGTATCTGCCCGGCAAGATCCACGTGGTCGGCTGCGGCCCCTATGCCAAGGAAGCCTTCGTCTCGACGGTACCGATCAACACGGTTGCCGACTTCAAAGGCGTGAAGGTCCGCTCGCCCGAGGGTCTGGCGGCCGAGGTCTTCAAGCGCGCCGGTGCCGCGCCGGTGTCCTTGCCGTTCTCAGAAGTCTACACGGCGCTGGAGAAGGGCGTGATCGACGCCGCGGATGCGTCTGCCCACGTGAACAACAACGCATCAGGCATGTACAAGGTCGCCAAGTTCCCGATCTATCCGGGCATTCACTCGAT
>JBCCMP010000274.1:0-7074 GCA_039026295.1 Pseudomonadota bacterium
CGCGGATCCACTCGGTCGAATAGCGGGCGTGGGCGAACGAACTCTGCTTTGGTCCCCAATGCGAGAAGTGGACCCCCATGTCGCTGCCAAGGCCGAATTCCGGCACCACCCAGCCGCCGTGATTGCCATACTGGCAGTTTCGGTTCACGGCGCAGCCGGGGGCTTTCAGGGTGTAACCTTCGTCCATGACGCCGTGCGTCAGGTTGCCGGGTTTGCCGGTGAAGGCATAGTTGCCGCCAAAGGCCATGGGGTTGGTCGGGTGCTCGTGCGTCAGCACGTAGCCACCGGTGATTTTCTTGGACTGCGCGTGCGCGCCGGAAAGCGTCAGGCACGCGGCCACAGCGGACAATATTGCAACGCAAAATCGCAATTTGATATAATATAACATTGCCTCCCCCAGACAATTGACCTGTTTCAAACAGAAACACTTTTGCGTGATTGGGGATTTCTGTCAATATTGATCGCCCAAAGGGCGAGCTTTGACATTGCGCAGCCGTTTTCGGCCGCGTCTGAACATGATTTTTACTGCGTCATCCCAGGATCAACGTGCCAGCACCGTGTTCTGTGAAAAGTTCCAGCAGAACACCGTGGGGCGTTCTTCCGTCCAGAATCACGGCACCACCACAGCCTTTGTCCATGGCGTAGAGCGCGGTTTCGACCTTCGGGATCATCCCACCAGAGATGGTACCATCGCCGATCAGGGATTGGACATCGGTGCGGGAAAGCTGGGTCAGCACGTCGCCGTCCTTGTTTTTCACCCCCTGCACATCGGTCAGCAGCATCAGGCGTTCGGCGTGCATCGCGCCCGCGATAGCACCTGCTGCTGTGTCGCCGTTGATGTTGAAAGTCTCATCCGGTGACCGGCCAGCGCCGACAGGGGCGACCACGGGGATGAAATCTGAATCAATGAAGGTGCGCAGGACGCGGGGGTTCACGTCGTTCGGGTCCCCGACAAAGCCGAGGTCGAGTTCCACCGTCTCGCCCGTGTCCGGGTCTTTCGCGGTTTTCAGAGCCTTGTCGCAAACGATCAGATTGGCGTCCTTGCCCGAGAGGCCCACCGCCTGCCCGCCCTGGGCGTTGATCGCGGCGACGATGCGCTTGTTGATGACGCCGGCGAGCACCATCTCGACCACCTCGACGGTTTCGGCGGTGGTGACCCGCAGGCCGTTCCTGAATTCCGAGACGATGCCCAACCGGTCCAGCGTCTGGTTGATCTGGGGACCGCCGCCGTGGACGACCACCGGGTGCACGCCGCACTGCTTCATCAGGACAATGTCGCGGGCGAAAGCCTCCATCGACTTCTGGTCGCCCATGGCGTGGCCGCCGAACTTCACGACGATTGTGCGGCCATCGTAGCGCTGCAGATAGGGCAGGGCTTCGGACAGCGTGCGTGCGGTGGCAAGCCAGTCACGTTTCATGGCCTTCGAGATCTCCATGGTGGCCCCCCTGGGCGCGGCCCGGCTGGACCCGCTGAATTTTCCCGGGGTTTAACCGGTCGCGGCCTCGCGGGCCAGTCTGGTCTGCAACAGGTACAGCCAGCCGAGCAGGCCGAGCAGAAGCGTGCTGACCCCGCTGAGCATCCACAGCGATGTGCCGAACCCGCCAGACGCGTCCGAGACAACGCCTATGGACAGCGGGCCGAGGACGCCGCCGATCTCTGCCACTGTGAAGAACATGCCGCCCGCGACGCCCGCGCGTTCCGGCGGCACCCCCGGGGCTTCCATCAGGAGGAGGATCGCAACAGTCATCATCGAAGATCGAGCGATGCCCTGGAGGACCAATCCGGTGGCAAGGCCGAGGCCTGGCAGCAGGTGCAGCAAAAGCGTCGCGATCCCGACCGCGAGAAACAGCCCCAGCATGATCGGGATGCGCCTGTCTGGCGTCGCAAACCGGGGGATCGTCAGCGCGCCGAGGATGCCGACCAGCGTGGGGATCGACGCCCAGTCGGAGGCTGCCACCGGATCCATCCCCTTGGCGCGAAGAATCTCTGGCAGCCAGTTGTTCAATCCGTGATTCAGCATGAAGATGCCGATGCTCATCAAGAGGACGATTTGCACGGTGCGCAGGCGCGCGATTTCCAGAAAAGCGCGGAAGCTGTCTCCTTTGGAGAGGCCCTGCACCTTGCCGTCGCGGGCCTGCGCCTCGGCATGGCGGGAGATCAGCCACCAGATCACGCCAGCCGTCAGGATTGCGCCTGCCAGGATAAACAGGACCATGCGCCAGGAGTCGGTCCACGGCAGCAAGGCGCGCTGCACGGCCCACAGCACGACGATGCCGCCCATGGCGGGGCCGGTCATGTAGATGCCCATGGCCATGCCGCGCGAGGCACCGGAGAACCAGAGCGCGATCAGCTTTGGCGCGCCGATCGATATCAGCGGGCCGCCGAGGCCGAAGACGGCCACTGCCGCGAAAAGTTGCCATTCCGATCCCGCAAGGCCGCGGCAGGCGAGCGAAAAGGCCATAACACAGGCCGAGGCCATCAAGCCCCGGGCGACGCCGATCCTGTCGAGAAGCGCCCCGAGTGGCAGGGCGGCGGCGATGTAGCAGAGTTGCCAGGCACCAAGTACCGCGCCCATAGCCCCGAGCGACGTGCCCAGATCTTCGGCGATTTCGGTCACCATCGGGGCCATCGACGCGATGGACAGGCCGAACGAGAAGTACATCAGCCAGACGCCGAACAGCACGGCCCAGCGATAGGGATGTGGCGCCGGATCGGCGGCGGGTTGGCTCATCGGGATACCTCTTGCCGCGGGAGGTAGCATGGCCCGCACGGGGTTCCCATCGCTGCACTGATATCAGTGTTTCAAGCGCCGCGTTTCTTGGCGGGAAGGCGCGGCGGGGCTTTCTGGCCTGAGTCTTACAAACGGTCGGTGATATCGGCCAGGGCAGAGCACGATTCCTCATCTTCGTGTCCGCAGCCGATCCGGTAGAGGTCCTGTGCAACCGCCCGGTCGGTTGGGAAATCGCCGCGCCCATGTTCATACTTTCGGCCAAGCGCTTCACAGGCATACGCGCTGTGAAACAGGCAAGCGGCGATTTCAGACAGTTTTCCGCAGGCATAGTCTGAGCCATAGGTACAGCCGAGCCGGTAATAGGCGCGCGATTTCCCCGGATGTTCATCGAAATGCCAGCCGTGTTCGTAGTCCGGACCGAACTCGGCGCAGGCGTGACCGTCACCCATTTCGCAGGCGCGCCCGAAATAGCTGAACGCTATGCCGTGGTCGCTGGCGTCGCCGACATTGTGGAAGGCCCCGCCGTACGCCGTGCATCCGGCGGCCAGACCATTGTCACAGGCATGCTGGAACAGCGCGAGAGACCACGTCATTTCGGTAGCGTAGATCTCGACTGCACCGTCGTCTCCACTCGATGAAACACCGTAGGCGCGGCCAAGCCTGACGCAGGCTGAGAGATCTCCGGACTTGCAGCGATCACGAGCGCGGCGTACCCGGCCGGTGTGGGTGGCCCTTACGCCATCCATGCGATCGATCAGTGCAGCGTCTAGTGCGCCGTGTTCCCGCGTCAGGTCGCGACGCGCCAGCGTTACTTCGATGCCGGTCATGGCCTCGCAATAATGCGAAGCGATGTCGCACGCGCGCCGTGCAGCCAGCAATGCACGATCCAGGTCTTTCGGAAAAACTATTCCGTATTGGAACAGATACGCCACCTGCGAGCATCCCCAGGCGCTGCCAAGCTGGCACCCTTCGTGGAAAAGATCCTTGGCGGTGTCCGGGTCCTGTTGCTCAATGTCGAAATAGTCATTGCCGGACTTGCCGTCCGTCTCTCGGGCAAGGTGCGTGCATGCATCTGCATGCCGCAGGAAGCAGGCGCGTTTCAGAAGCCGGACCGCCTTGGCGATGTCCCGGTCCTGTGCCAACCCGCTGCTGCGCTGCTGCAGGATATTGGCACGGGCATAGACTGCCGCAAGGAAAAGGCAGGACTGACCGCCACCGTTTTCGCAGGCGTCTGTCAGGGCAGCGATGCGGTCCTTGGCGGGGGCAGACGCCTGCTGACCGAAGGCGACGCAGCCTGCGTCCAGGCCACCGTTGCAGGCTTGCCGATAGAGATCGGCCGAGGTGTGGTCGCGCTTCAGTTCGCCAGCCCTCAGGCATGCAGTGGCGTGTCCCAGAGCGCAGGCGCGGGCCAGCAGATGAGGGCCGATTGCCTGCCGTTCCCCATCCTTTTCAGCCAGATAAAGATCAGCGAGCCGGGTACATCCGGAGGCATCGTTCGCAGCACATGCCTGCCGCGCGGCGGTTGCGCCGGGTTTGGCATCCGGGTGGAAAAGCTCGTCTGCCTTGGCCTCAAAAGCATCGAAAGCTTCCGCGCCAAGTCGCCAGAAATGCTGGCAATGGCCTTTTTGTGCGCTGCAGGCGGCGCGGTAGTGGGCAAGCGCACGGCGCAGATCGATCTCGCCGCCCTGACCGGTTTCGCGGCGTTTCCCCGCCTGGACGCAGGCAGGCGCGGCACGTTCGGGCGTCACGTCGCAGGCCCGTTCGAAAAAGCTCAGCGCAAGCGCTGGATCTTTCGGCAGGCCGCGGCCCCGGTCATGCATGCCGGCAAGGATCGCGCAGCCGGGACCATAGGCCAGCGCGCAGGTCTTGCGATAGAGGCGTATGGCCTCGCCCCGATCTTTTGGCACATCCCGCCCCCGGGCGTGGCGTTGGGCCAAACGATAGCAGGCAACGGCGTCATCCGCGTCGCAGCCATCCCGGTCTTCTGGAGCGTTCGGCATGCGATAGGCCCGGCTGCGGCAGGCGCTTTCATCGCCGAGATCGCAGGCTCGCTGGGTATAGGCGAGCCCTCGCGGCTCGTCCTTTTCAGCGTCGGGGTGAAATCCATACGTGAAGATGGTCCCGAGGTTCCGGCACGCCGGCGCGTAGTCGTCTTCGCACCGGTTCAGGAAATGCGCGATCTCGGGGTACGGGCCGAGGTGGTCTCCGCGCTCGACCCACGGGCTCTGGTAGATCTGCGCGCAGCCCTGGTCGTCGCCCGCCTCGCAGGCGAAGAAATTGAGCGCGAAACCAAGCGGCAGATCAGGTGCCGTCCCCTTGCCATCTATGTAGAGCGTTCCGAGTTCCGCGCAGGCGGCCTGATCACCGCTGGCACAGGCCTGCCGAAGCGATTCAGCTTTGCTGCGGTTATCGGGCGAGAACAGACCGTCCGAGGCTGGTTTGAGTGCACTGCCAGCGGCGTATTCATAAAGGGCGCGCTGTCGGCTCTGATCTTCCAGCGCCTTCGCGGTCCGCCGCGCGATCACAGCGTTCTCAAGGTTTTCGAGTGTTTCTGCGGTCAGCGTGTTTGCCGGGATTTCAAGGTCATCCGTGGTCAGGGCGTCATCGGCTTGTGACGGCCCCGGGCATGCCAGGGCGAGCAAAAGCGCGATGATGCCTGCATATCTGTTGGTTGTGCCCCCGTTTGACGTCGTGGCCGCGGTTGTCTTTTTGGAGTGCTGTATCGGGAACATTGGGAGGATCATTCGAATGTATCGGAAAGAGCGCATCATCATATTGAACTGCGGCGAAGGCGAGGCGATGCGGGGCATTGATCGCCATGCGGCGATTTGATCATAACGCGGTTACTCTTTGTTGTCTGAGCGCCTCGGCTACCGCGATTCCGGCGGCCATGGCGATATTGAGTGACCGTGTCCCCTCGGCCATCGGGATGCAGACCCGGGCATCGGCAATCCGGTGGACATAGTCGGGAAGCCCTGCGCTTTCCTGCCCCATTAGCAGGGTGTCGCCTGATCTGAAGTCGAAGGACCAGAGCGGCACTGATCCCATGGTGGTCATAGCGATCAGACGACCACTGCGTCCGGTTTGAAAGAGGTCCCACGAATCGTGCCGCGTGATGTCTGCCTTGTCGCCGTAATCCATGGTCTGTCGGCGCACGATGTGGAGCGAAAACGGGAATCCGCACGGTTCGATGACGTCGAGGGGCACCCCGAGGCAAGCGCATGTGCGGATGATTGCGCCCACATTTGGGGCAATATCCGGTTGAAAGAGCGCAAGTCTTAACCCGGCTTTAACCCGGGTGGTTAATTCGGGCATGCTGACCTCTGCTGCGGCGCGTTGTCCGCTGGACCATTAGGCATCTGCTATCATATCTCCCGTACCAACCAAGGCCCCGTCTGCTCGACGGCAACCTAGTGGTGGGTACCTAACGGCCTCGCAAGAGGCTGACGAAAAGGGAGAGAGTGACGTGTCAGGTCAAGTCGAAAACCGCCGCGATTTTCTCTATATATCGACAGCGGGCATGGGAGCTGTCGTCGCCGGTGCGGCTGGTTGGACCATGGTCGACCAGATGAACCCCTCGAAAGACGTGTTGGCACTGGCCACGATCGAGGTGGACGTCTCCGAGGTCGAGCCCGGATCGCAATTGAAGGTTCTGTGGCGCGGCAAACCCGTTTTCATCCGCCGCCGTACAGAGGAAGAGATTGCAGAGGCGCGCGGGACGCCGCTTGCCGATCTGCCGGATCAACTGTCGCGCAACGACAACAAGCCTGATGCCGATGCCGAAGACCAGAATCGCAGCCTCGATTCCGATGGCGAATGGCTGGTGATGCTGGGCGTCTGCACGCATCTGGGATGTGTGCCGATCGAAAACGCCGGTGACTTCAACGGCTGGTTTTGCCCCTGCCACGGGTCGCACTATGATTACTCTGGCCGGATCCGAAAGGGGCCGGCACCCGCCAACCTTCCTGTCCCGATCGCCAGCTTCGTTGGCGACGACGTCATCAAGCTAGGCTGAGGAGCGCACGATGGCTGGAATTCCTCACGAGAGCTACGAGCCCAAAACGGGGATCGAGAAGTGGCTCCACCGGCGTTTGCCGGTTGTCGGACTGATGTACGACACACTGATGATCCCTACGCCGAAGAACCTTAACTGGATGTGGATCTGGGGCATCGTTCTGACCTTCTGCCTGGCGCTTCAGATCGCGACGGGCATTGCGCTCGTGATGCACTACACGCCGCATATCGACCACGCCTTTGCGTCGGTGGAGCACATCATGCGGAACGTCGAAGGCGGCTGGATCCTGCGTTACATGCACCAGAACGGCGCCATGCTGTTCTTCGC
>JBCCMP010000275.1:0-7052 GCA_039026295.1 Pseudomonadota bacterium
CAGCAAGAGCTGCCAACCCGTAATCGCTGTCACCGGCGACACCCATGCAAACTTTTTGAAGAGAACAGTTCCTATGGCCCAGGTGAACGCTGCCGCCACCATGCAAAGCGCGCCGATCGGTGCCTGCTGAACCACAATCAGATCCGGGCCAATCAGGACGGCGAGCCCTGCGATCCCCAACAGCAGACCGGCAATCTTGTGCCAGGTCATCCGCTCGCCCAGAACAGGGACACTGAACACCGCCACGAAAAGCGGCATGAGATAGGCAATGATCGACGCCCGCCCGGCAGGGATCAGCGACACGCCGTATCCTGTCAAGATATGCCAACCAAGGATTGAGAATATTGCACAGATGACAAGCGGCCTGAACTCAGATCGGTCGGGCCACTTTGTGCCACTGGTGAGCCACGCGAGCACCAGCAGGCCAACACCGCCCACCGTCACACTGAGAGCGCGGAACCACCAGACGGTCATCTCGCCGAGGATGATCTTCATCGCGGGCCAGTTGAAACCCCAGAACAGCGCCAGACCAATCAGTAGCGCATAGCCGAAGACGGGCGGGCCGCCCTGCTTTGATACGGAGGTTCTTTCTTCCATCGCCGCGCCTTATCACGCGGTGTGGCCGGGGACCATCTGGGGATTACACCTCGGTCCGGCGTACCGTTGCATCGGGCCGGTCGAAGACTTCCGGTTTCAGTTCGGTGATCATGCCGACGCCTTCGGGCAGGTGAATATGTCCATCCTCGACCACTGGCAGGTTCTGCGCGAGCTCGGTGTACCAGCCGGAATAGAAGGCGCGGACACTTTCCTGCACCAGCGCATTCGGGGCATTTATGGTCAGGTTGGTACAGGCCGCCCAGGCCAGCGGTCCCGTGCAGTCATGGGGTGCAATGGGCAGATGGAACGCATCGGCGAGGTTGGCGATTGCTTTTGCCTCTGTCAGGCCACCGCACCAGCCAAGATCCATGATGACGACGTCCAGAGCGCCGGCTTCCATGAACGCGCGAAAGGCGGCTTTTGTGGCCATTGTCTCGGACCCGGCAATCTTTGGGCGGACCTGACGGCGCAGATCGGCCCACGAACCCGGGGCTGTGGCAGGCATAGGATCTTCGATCCAGTAGATATCATAGGGCTCCAGTGCCTGCGCGATCTCTGCCATCGCGTGGGGCTGCCAGAGGAGATGCATCTCGGCCATGATCTGCATCTCGGAGCCGACCGCGGCGCGGATCTTGGCAAAGGGCTCTATCGCCTTGGCCAGTTCGTCCGGAGTGATCGCGGCGCCGTGGGAGGCTTCGGCAGCATAGTCGAACGGCCAGATCTTCATGCCCGTGATGCCCTGTGACAGCAGGCTTTCGGCAACTGCCCCGGCGTCGGTCAGGAACCCGACCAGATCCTCATAGGGGCCTTCGTTCGCATCGAGACCCCAGTTTTCGGTCATCTGACCCACGCCTCCCCGCACGTATTGGTATCCCGCGCAGGTGTTATAGGTCCGGATACGTTCGCGGGCCCGTCCGCCGAGAAGACGCCAGACGGGCTGGTTCAGCGCCCGGCCCCAGAGGTCCCACAGCGCCATATCGACGGCGGAATTACCCCTTACTTCTGCGCCAGCGCCATTGTAGCCGACATAGGGATGGAGGCGTTTTTGCAGCACTTCGCGATCCCGCGCATCCTGCCCCAGCAGCAGGGCAGATGCCGTGTCGTGAATATAGGCATCCGTTGCCGGGGCAGAAAAGAAGCTTTCCCCCGTGCCGCGCAGGCCTTCTTCCGTTTCGACAATGACCCAGAGGAGGTTCGGGAACTCTCCAATTCGAAGAGTTTCAACCGCTGTGATTTTCATCCCGTTCCTCCCTTGCCTTCCGTCAGGTGCCGCTTAAAAGCGATCTCGCTATACTATTGACGGGGGACACCATGCGGCTCAAGGGCAAGCGTGTATTGATCACAGCGGCGGGACAGGGGATCGGGCGCGCCAGCGCCGAAGCCTGCCTGGCCGAAGGCGCCGAGGTTGTCGCCACGGACATCAAGGCCGATTTGATGGACGGGCTGGATTGCGAGACGCACGCCCTGGATGCCCTGGATGGCGATGCGATTGCCGATATGGTTCCTGCTTCGAAGCCCGATGTTCTGTTCAACTGTGCCGGGTTCGTCCACGCGGGGACCGTTCTGGATTACGCAGACGAGGAATTCGACTTTGCCTTCAATCTGAACGTTCGGGCGATGTTCCGGACGATCCGGGCCGCGGTGCCGGGCATGATAGAGCGGGGCGGCGGGTCGATTATCAACATGGCCTCGGCCGCCAGCTCGGTTCTGGGCGCACCGAACCGCACGCTTTATGGCGCTTCCAAGGCCGCAGTGATCGGGCTGACCAAGGCCGTGGCAAAAGACTTTGTTGAGCAGGGGATCCGCTGCAACGCGATCTGTCCCGGCACCGTCGACACCCCGTCGCTGCACGATCGGCTCAGGGCGACCGGAGACTATGAGGCGGCTCATAAGGAGTTCATTGCGCGCCAGAAGATGGGCCGCCTCGCAACGGCGGCCGAAATGGCGTCGCTGGTCGTGTACCTGGCATCGGATGAGTCTGCATTTGTGACGGCGCAAGAGATCGTCATCGATGGTGGCTGGTCGGCCTGAGGCGCGCTCGACAAAAAAAGATACGAAGCCCGGCGATCGTCGCGGCAAACCACGGCAGGAGGAAACCCATGAAACTGATGCGCGTTGGTCCCAAAGGGGCGGAAAAGCCAGCGATGATGGATGCAGGTGGGGTCATTCGTGATCTAAGCGCCCATGCCTCGGACATCGACGGATCAGTGCTGGGCGCTGACGCGCTGGCAAAGCTGGACGCGATCGATCCCACGTCTCTGCCTGAAGTGTCGGCTGATACGCGCATCGGGCAATGTGTCGGCAACGTGGGCAATGTGATCTGTGTCGGCCTGAACTATACCGACCACGCCATCGAGACCAACAACCCCATCCCGACGGAGCCGGTGCTGTTCTCGAAGGCGGTCACCTCTTTGAGCGGCCCAAACGATGATGTCGAGCGGCCGCGCGGCTCGACCATGCTGGACTGGGAGATCGAGTTGGCCATCGTGATTGGCAAGCGGGCCAAATACGTCTCGGAGGCCGAGGCGATGGACCATGTTGCGGGCTTCGCCTGCTTCAATGATGTGTCCGAGCGCGAGTTCCAGACCCAACGGCCGGGCGGTCAGTGGCTGAAGGGAAAGAGCCACGAGACGTTCGGCCCACTTGGTCCATGGATGGTCACCAAAGACGAGGTTGCCGATCCGAGCAACCTGAACGTCGAATTGAAGGTCAACGGTAAGACCATGCAGAAGGGAAACACCAAGACCTTCATCTTCCACCCGGCAACCGTGGTGAGCCACATTTCGCAGTACATAACGCTATTGCCGGGCGACGTGATCCCGACCGGGACGCCGCCAGGGGTGGGTGCGGGCATGAATCCGCAGGTCTTCCTGAACGCCGGCGACGTGATGGATCTGGAGATCGAGGGGCTGGGCACACAGCGGCAGACCGTTGTCTCCGCCTGATCGGGGCCGAGCGATACCCGAAGTCACCGATACCGGCTTCGGGTGTCGCAGGTTTTAAAGCGCGTTGAGTGTTTTCCGAAGATGTTCTGCGCAGACGGGCTTCATCAGAATGTCAGAGATATGAAGGCCGAGTTCCTGCGCAGTGTACCTGACTGCAAGGGCGGTGGTCGCCTCTGCCTTTGTCGTTAGTATGATATTCGCAGCACACCCCATTTCGGACAGATGCGTGAGCGTGCTGATTGCATCGACCGCCTTTGCACCGACATCCAATACGCCGATGTCATTGGCAGCGGCAGAGTTGAGCTGCGCCAAAAGCTCACATTCGCTGCGACACTCTATACTGTCCCATTTCTGGACGATTTGCAGGTCGGTCAACGCCTGGCGCGCGCCGTTCTCGACGTCAGGCACATAGAAGACGCGCCGCGCAAAACGCTCGGCCAGACGCTCTTTCGCAAGACTTTCGGCGCATTTCTGCGTTTTTTTGTCTTTCGAAGCAGTGAAATCGAAAATCCCCACGAAAAAAGTATGAACCCGGGATTGCATCGAATCAATCGACTGATATGAATTTTGGTATGGAAGATTTCGATGCTCTATCAGTCAGTGGCCGACAGCTGAAGCTGTTCCTGGCGATTTATGACAGCGGTTCGGTCAGTGCCGCTGCTGATCGTTTTGGCCTGAACCAATCAACGGTCAGCCATCACCTTGACCGGCTGCGGTCAGCGCTGAACGATCGACTGTTCATCCGCATGGGCAAGAAAATTGTTCCAACGGAATTTGCTCATGAACTTGCGCCCCGTGTCCGCCACATGGTCGTCGGTTTGGAGGATCTGGCGAACCGCGCTGACTTCGATCCGTCAGCCGAAATGCGAACCGTCACGATCGCTGCAAATGTCACTGAACTGGTGCCGGAGATGCTGCGCATCCGCAACCGGATCAGCCGCGCGGCTCCGGGCGTGGGCCTGCGCTTTTTAGAGTTGGGCGCACGCAGCCGCGTCAGTGAACTGCTCGACTCCGGCGATGTCGATCTTGTCATTACGATCAGGGCGGCGAAGTACGAAAGCTCGTTGAACTGGCAGGAATATTCACGGGATCGGAACGTGTGCTTCTACGATCCGCAAGTCCGCCGCCCCGTGCGATCGATCGAAGAGTATTGCAGCGCCAGACACGCGGTTCTGGATTTCGGTCTTTCGGGTCTAAGCACGGTGGCAAGCGTGATGGCCGAGCAGGGACTGACCCGCGAAGTTGCTCTTGGCGCTTCAGATGTCAGCCTGCTTGCCGCGATGATTCCCGGCACGGACCTGATCTCGACCTTCCAGGCGAGTCTTGCAAATTCCGTATTTGCTCGGCTGGCCTACTCGGTGCCGCCGATCGATCTGCCACCGGTCATCTTCGATCTTGTCTGGCATCGGCGGTCGGAACATTCCGGTCGGAGCCGATGGCTGCGCCGCACCGTTCTGGAGACCGCGTCTCAACCCGTAGAGCCGGTCGACCCCGCGGATAATCGTTCAGATCAAGGGGCTGAAACCGTTTCCGCACCATGATCGCTTCTGCGCTGATGTCGTGAGCTATTTTTCGGACGTCAGGCTCAATCTCGCCCGGTAGGCATTGGAGATGTGTTGCGCTGCCAGCAGTTGAGCTGCGTCTTCATCCCGGTTTGCTATCGCGGCGACTATGCCGTCGTGTTCATCAAGAGACGTCTCCGCACGGCTGGTCGCAATCAATGTCGACGAACTCAGCAAGACCAAGGACCGGCGGATATTGAGGAGCATCTGGGTGAGATACCGGTTGTGCGATGCACGGTGGAGCGCCGCATGAAACCGGCGGTTGGCGAGGCCGAGGGCAGTGCTGTCACCGACCAGGGCCCGATCGGCTGCTGCCATTTCGGCAAGGACATCGATTTCTTCTGGCGCGGCATGCCTCGCCGCAAGCTTGGCGGCCAATCCTTCTGTGGTCGCCCGCACCTCATAGAGCTCGCCAAGCTGATCGTGATCGAGCTGCGCAACGCGCAGCGAGCGGCCATCGCGGGTGGCAATGCCGTGGGCTTCCAGACGCTGAAGCGCTTCACGTATCGGGGTCCGCGAAACACCAAGAGTGTTTGCGAGATCCGTCTCGACCAGACGTTCGCCGGGCGCAACGTCGCCCTTGTCGATAGACTGAAGGATCAGGGCGTATGCATCCTGACCCTCGCCCTGATCCTTGGTGGGCTTCACCGGAACTCCGGCAGTCTGTATCCATCAGCGTCTAATTTCTGACGAATGGAAAGCTTGGAGATCTTGCCGGTGGCCGTATGAGGGATCTCCTGGGCAAACAGGACGTCATCCGGTAGCTGCCACTTAGCGAATAGCGGGCGCAGCAAATCAATGATGCTGTCCGGGTCCGGTGACTTGCCCGGTTGCGGAACCACCATCAGGATTGGTCGCTCGTCCCATTTCGGGTGCGGGACCCCAATGGCCGCGGCCTCGAAGACTTCCGGATGCGCAACGGCGGCGTTTTCCATATCGATCGAGGAGATCCACTCGCCGCCCGACTTGATAACGTCCTTGAACCGGTCGGTGATCCGCACATAGCCATTCTTATCCATTGTCGCCGCATCGCCAGTGTCGAACCAGTCGTCTGCGTCTGCTGCATCCTCATCCGCCTTCAAATACCGCTTTACGACGCCAGGGCCACGGATCAACAGCCGCCCCTGGCTTTCGCCATCCCAAGGAAGTGCATTGTCGTCATCATCGCGGATCTCGAGATCGACGGTGAACGGGCAATGGCCAACCTTTTCCTGCGTGTCCAGTTGCTCGGATTCCGGCAAGGCGAGGATTTCCGGTTTCGGCGTGCACATCGTGCCAAGGGGCGATGTTTCTGTCATGCCCCAGGCGTGGAGAACCTTGACCCCATATTCGTTCTGGAAGGCTTCAATGACGGCACGCGGGCACGCCGAACCGCCAATGACGACCCGGTCGAGATGCGGAAGTTTGAGATCGTTCTCGCGCAGATGGCCGAGCAACGGCAGCCAAATTGTAGGAACGGCCGCCGTCACCGTAACGCCCATGTCCAACAACTCGTAACAGGAAGCCGGGTCAAGCATGCGGCCGGGCATAACAACGGCTGATCCTGCCATGGGCATTCCAAAACCGGTGGACCAGCCGTTCGCATGGAAGAGCGGTACGACCGGCATAACCGTGTCCGTGCTGGAAAGGCCGAGCATGTCGCTTTGAAGCATCACCATCGAGTGGATAACGTTTGACCGGTGGGAATAGAGGACACCTTTGGGATGACCCGTCGTTCCAGACGTGAAGCAGATCCCGCAGGCATCATCCTCGGGCCCGTCGACCCAGTCGGCGTTGCCATCTTCCGCCGCGAGCAGTTCTTCGTAGCAAAGCGCATTGGGCAACGACGTCTCGGGCATATGGGCCCGATCCGTCATGATTATGTAACCTTTGACCAGAGGCAGATCCGGCGCGACCTTTTCGAGGACCGGGACGATGTCATGATCGACTAATACCCACTGATCCTCGG
>JBCCMP010000276.1:0-7008 GCA_039026295.1 Pseudomonadota bacterium
CCAAACAACGCCAGCGGCGATACCACCGGGTGGATTTGATCCGTCTGGTCCGGTCAAAATCGCACTCCTTACACCAGCTAGCGCATCGAATCAGGGTGCAGCTGCCCTTGGGCAGGCATTGGCGAATGCAGCGCGGATTGGCTTGGCAGATTTGGGTGACCCGCTTGTAGAGCTGGATATATACGACACCGCCGGTGATCCGGCCAGAGCGACAACGGCAGCGGCAGAGGCGATTGCTGGCGGGGCTAAGATCATCCTGGGGCCGCTGTTCGGTGCGAATACCAGAGCGATAGCCAGCACGGCTGCTGCCAACAACCTGAAAGTTCTATCCTTCTCAACGGATAGCACGATTGCAGGCGGCCCTGTCTATCTGAGTGGTTTCCTCCCGGAAAAGGCTGCATCCAGGATTATGCAGTTTGCCGCCGCTCGCGGCCTTGAACCCCTTGGGATTTATTACCCGCAGACGCCAATTGGTGAAATTGCTCTGCGCGGTGCCCAGGCTGCCGCCGGGCCGCGTCTTGTGTCGGTCACGGGTTATCCAAGATCGCAACAAGGGATCGAGCAAACCAGCCGCAACTTTGCCGCTGCTGCCCGATCTGCCGGCGCGCGCGGGCTTTTGCTCGCCGAAAGCGGGCAGGCTCTTGCGCTGGTTGCAAGTCAGCTCCAACCCCTTGGGATTACGAACGACCGTTATCGCTTCCTCGGGCTGGGTCAGTGGAATTCAAAACAGACGCTGACTATTCAGGAGCTTCAGGGCGGTTGGTTCCCGGCCCCTGATCCCAACGCGATGACGGCCTTTATTAACCGGTATCGCGAAAGATACGGATCCGTCCCACCAGCCCTGGCGGTTTTGGGATACGATGCGATGCAAATTGTCGGGCAAATGCTGGCGACGGCACGTGCAAATGGGTCGAAAGATCCGTTTGCCACTGCGGTTCTTACCAGACCACAGGGTTTCCGTGGGGCTGTCGGTCCAATTCGCTTCGATGGGAGCGGTAAAGGAGAGCGTGGAATGGTTATATTGGAAGTCGGGAGCGGCTCGTTCGATGTGATCGATCCAGTTCCTGTATCGTTCGGAGCTGGCACCTGAGCACAGAGCCGATCCACGCCGCAGCTCCGGCAAGCCGCAGTTCATGGCCCGGCAGTACGTTTGCCGGGCTTTCACATCTTCTCGACCGACCAAGCACATTTGCTGACCATCAGGACCTGATTTCACAGATCGATCAATTCGCTGATCGCTCCGATGATGAAAATGAACTGCAGTGCTTCGTCCTGGAGCTGCTGCGGCAGGCATTAGTCGATGGTCGCGATGCCGTTCGCGCCGCCTTCCTGGAAAAACCTTACGCGGGGCTAAGGTGCGCCCGTAGCTACACACATGTGACGGATTGTGTCGTCGCAGCATTGATGCACTTCGTGACGACTCACCTACATCCCCTTTCGGTTCCGACGAAAGCCGAACAACTTTCAATTGTAGCTGTCGGCGGCTATGGGCGCGGAGAAATGGCTCCATTCTCTGATGTCGATCTGCTGTTTCTGACCCCTTACAAACAGACCGCCTGGACCGAAAGCGTTATCGAGAGCACGCTTTATCGTCTGTGGGATCTGAAGCTGAAAATCGGCCAATCAACCCGATCGGTTGACGACTGTATTCGGCTTGCCAAAGGTGACTTTACGATCCGGACAGCACTTCTGGAGCAGCGTTTTCTTTGGGGCGATCAGGCGCCGTTCGAAACGCTCGATCAGCGGCTGTGGTCAGACCTTTTCGAGCGCACTCAGGCGGAATTTGTTGAAGCAAAGATGTCTGAGCGCGACGCGCGCCATAAGCGCCATGGAGGATCTCGCTACCTTTTGGAGCCGAACCTGAAGGAATCCAAGGGTGGATTGCGTGATCTCCAGACTCTGCATTGGATTTCGAAATACATCTATCACACCGGCACAGCCTGGGATCTGGTTGAAATGGGTGTGTTTCAACATGACGAGGTCCAGCGTTTCGCTGACGCGTCAAAATTTATATGGGCCGTGCGCTGCCACCTGCATGATCTGACAGGACGCGCACAGGAACAGTTAACCTTCGACAGGCAGGTCGAGATCGCCGAACGCATGGGCTACAGCGGTTGCGATGGCCGCCGTGCCGTTGAGCATTTCATGCACGCCTACTTCCGACATGCCAAGGCGGTTGGTGATCTGACACGGATCTTTTCTGCGGCGCTCGAGGCGCAAAACTCGAAAAGTTTGCCCAGTTTCTCGGTTCTGCTGCAGGCGTTGAGTTTCAGAACAGACAAGCGGTCGGAGAATGAACCGTTTGCCGTCGAAGGCGGCCGACTGACGGTGCGAATTGACACGGCCTTTATCGACGACCCGATAAACATCTTACAGCTTTTCCGCGAAGCGGCGCGCATGGACGCCAAGATCCACCCGGCGGCAATGCGTTTGGTGACACAGAACCTGGATGTCATCGACGACCAACTGCGATCTAGTCCAGCGGCAAACGCACTGTTTCTGGATATTCTTTGTGAGCCGGATCACGCTGAATCGACACTTCGCCTGATGAATGAGACTGAAGTTCTGGGGCGTTTCATCCCGGAATTTGGTCGCATTGTCGCGATGATGCAGTTCAACATGTACCATCACTTTACGGTTGATGAGCATACGTTGCGCACAATTGGCGAACTGAACGAGATCGAGCAAGGAGAAGCCACCGAGGCGCTGCCGGTCGCAACAGAGATCATAAAGGGCGGGGTCAATCGCAGGGTTCTTTATGTTGCCCTCTTGCTTCACGATATCGGCAAGGGTGACGAGCGCGATCATTCCGAATTCGGTGCGGAGATCGCCGCCTCCGTTTGTCCAAGACTAGGCCTGACCGACGCGGAAACCGAGACGGTCGTTTGGCTTGTACGCCATCATCTTTTGATGTCGGATACCGCGCAAAAGCGCGATATCTCTGATCCGCGCACAGTTTCTGATTTCGCCGCGCAGGTGCGCAGCCCTCAGCGCCTGCGCCTGCTTCTGGTCCTGACAGTATGCGACATTCGCGGAGTTGGGCCCGATGTCTGGAACAACTGGAAAGCCCAACTGCTTCGGAACCTCTACTGGGACACAAGGGATATCCTCACGGGCGGCGCCGAACAGGCCAGCCGCGCCCACCGTGTCCAAGCTGCGCGCAAGGAGCTTGCGCAATATCTCACAGATTGGTCTGAAGATGCGCGCGAAGCTGAGCTGGCAAGGCATGCGGCGCATTACTGGCTCGGCCTCGACACCCGCACTCACAAGATCCTTGCGGATCTCGGCCGGAGCATCGGCGACGCCCCCATTGCGAGCAAGTTCCTACCAGATGAAACGCGTGATGCCACCAAGGCCTGTCTGCACATGTCGGATCATCCTGGGATTTTTGCCCGCATGGCAGGTGCGTTCGCGATTGCAGGTGCCAACGTCGTGGACGCACGCAGCTACACCACGAACGACGGCATGGCGACTTCCGTCTTCTGGCTTCAAGACCGCGACGGCAAACCATATGCATCCAGCCGCCTGTCACGGCTTTCGAAGACAATCGAACGGACGCTGAAGGGCGAGGTAATTGCACGAAATGAGATTGAGGAACGCACCAAGATCAAAGCACGTGAAAGCCGGTTTACTGTTCCGACCCGGATCGTATTTGATAACGAAGCTTCGGACTTGTTTACGGTCATCGAGGTAAATGCCCGTGACAGGCTGGGTCTTTTGCATGAACTGACCCGAACGACGGCTGACCTGAATCTGAATATAGTCTCAGCGATTATCGCCACCTATGGTGAGCACGCAGTCGATGTTTTTTATGTAAAGGACCTTTTCGGCCACAAGATCAGGTCTAAGGCAAAGATGGCTCTCATCGAACGCCGCCTCATTGAGGCTGTCGAAGGCACGCGCGCGCATCGCCGCGCTGGCTAACCGTGTCTTCCCGGCCAATCCGCCTCGTCCTGGGATTCCTGACAGTTGGTTTCTGGACATTGGCCAGCCGAATTCTTGGGTTCGTCCGCGAGGTGATGATCGTAAGTTTTCTGGGGTCGGGACCAGTTGCCGAAGCGTTCTTCGTCGCCTTCCGCCTTCCCAACATGTTCCGCCGATTCTTCGCGGAAGGAGCCTTAAACACTGCATTCGTGCCATTATTTGCGAAAACCTTAGAGGCCGATGGCGAGGATGCCGCACGGCGCTTTGGACAGGAGGCTTTTAGCAGCCTGTTTGTTGTCCTGATCACGTTAACGCTGCTGGCGCAACTCGTGATGCCTTGGCTTGTCTACGCGCTGGCATCCGGGTTCGCAGACACGGGGCGTTTCGAACTGACAATCACCTTCGCGCGCATACTGTTCCCCTACATTCTCTTTATATCGCTTGCGGCCTTGCTCTCAGGGATCCTGAATTCGTTTGGCCGGTTCGCGGCAGCTGCAGCAGCGCCGATTTTGCTGAACATTATTCTGGTTGCAGCGATGCTTCTGGCCTGGTTGCTGGAATACCCAATCGGGTTTGCGCTGGTGTGGGGTGCGGCCTTGGCAGGTTTGGCTCAGTTTGGACTCGTGTGGTGGGCAGCCCGTCAGCTTGGGATGGGTCTGCTGCCTGGACGTCCGCGGCTGACCCCTAAGGTCAAGCGGCTGATTATTATTGGCGGCCCGGCGCTTCTGGCCGGCGGCGTTTTGCAGATAAACCTGCTGGTCGGTACGCAGGTGGCCAGTTACTTCGAAGGAGCCGTTGTCTGGCTGGCCGTCGCTGATCGGATCTATCAGTTGCCATTGGGGCTGGTCGGGGTCGCCATTGGAGTCGTTTTGCTGCCCGAACTGTCCCGCCGCCACCGCGCCGGCGATAGTCCGGGCACGCGCGACTCCATGAACCGGGCTGCTGAATTCTCTTCTGCGCTGATCCTGCCCGCAACCGTTGGCCTGTTGGTCGTACCAGTTCTTGTCACTTCGGTTCTTTTCGAACGGGGGGCATTCACTCCAGTTGACACTTTGAATACGGCACAAGCATTGATGATCTACGCCATCGGTCTGCCAGCATTTGTCCTGCAAAAAGTCCTGCAACCGGCCTACTTTGCCCGAGAGGACACCAAGACTCCTTTAAACTTTGCGCTTGTCTCGATGCTTGTGAATCTCGTGGTTGCGATCGGCCTTGCGCCACTCGTCGGATTCATTGCCGCTGCAATTGCAACGACCTTGGCCGCATGGGTTAATCTGGTTTTGCTGATGCGCGGGTTGCGCGAACTGGACGACGATTTGACATTGGATTCAGGACTTCGGCACCGACTACCACGGATTTTTATCGCTTCGATCGCAATGGGCGCACTTGTTCTTGGAATTTGCGAAATGCTACAGAACTTCGTATCCACTCACCCCGTAATTTCTCTGGTTGGGATTGTTGTTTTTGCGGTTACAGCTTATGGCTGTATTGTGGTTTGGTTGGGGGGCCTAAGGGTTCAGGACCTTCGGTCTGCCATCCGTAGAACACGGAGATGAAGCTGTGTGCTGCAATGTCATCAGGTTATCGTCGAAACGTGATGTTCGTTTGCGCTCATTGATGTCCGTAAGGGATACAGATGACCGACGCCCAGCTTGATGCGCTCAAGGAAACGTTGGCTGCCGCGCCCGATAACGCTCTCCTAAGGCTCGCTGTCGTTAGGAAGTTGATGGACAATAACAATTTGTCCGAAGCGCTCGCAACTGCCTTGGATCTCGGGTCCGAGGATGTCACTAATCCGGCTGATCGTGTCCTTTTGAGCGGACTCTTTGGCCAGGCTGGGCTCACCGATAAGGTCGAACTTTTTGCGGTGAGGGATGAACCAACCGGGACCATCGAAGAGCAGGCCAATGCTGAAATACTGGCGGATCAACCCGGAACAAGTGGTCGCGTCTTACGCCTTGTCGGTGGTGCCGACATCGAAGACGGACCGATCAATGATTTACCTGAGCCGGAGCTTCCGGAAACTATGACGTTTGCTGACGTTGGGGGCCTGGATGAGGTTAAAAAGGATGTTCACCGCCGGATAATTCTACCCTTTTCGCAGCCGTCTTTGGTTCAGCGGTTCCGCAAACGATCCGGCGGCGGTGTTCTGATGTATGGTCCGCCCGGTTGTGGTAAAACGCTGCTTGCCCGTGCCACCGCGGGTGAATGTGGTGCAAAGTTCGTAACCGCGCACCTGTCCGAAGTTCTGGACCCCTACATTGGCGGGTCGGAACAACGGCTGACCCAGATTTTCCAGAACGCAAGATCCTCGACGCCATCAGTGCTTTTCTTCGACGAGATCGAAGCGCTGGGCGCAAAGCGCTCCACCTCTACGTCGAGCCATATTTCTCAACTCGCAAGTCACTTCCTGTCAGAAATGGATGGTGTTAGTGCAAATAACGACGGTGTGCTGACGCTGGCGGCCACGAACGCTCCATGGTCGATGGACGCGGCCTTTCTGCGCCCGGGTCGGTTCGACAGGATGTTCTTTGTCCCGCCACCAGATCGTGCTGCGCGTGCTAAAATCTTCCTCCTAGAACTCGCGGATCGGCTGATACAGGATCCCATTGACGTAAATGCTCTTGCGGCGGCGACAACGGGCCGATCAGGGGCTGACCTACGGGCTATCGTTGAGATTGCATCGGATGATGCCATTGATCAGACGCTGGAGCGTGGCGAAGAGGTACCAATATCTCAGGCCATGCTTATGCGCGCTGTAGAAGAAACCCGATCCACTGTCGCGGAATGGCTGACCACGGCCCGCAATCACGCCACCTATTCAAACCAGGGTGGGCGGTATGACGACATTCTGGTTTTCCTGGAGCAAAACGGACGCCGCAGATGAGCTATGCTCTTCCGGACGAACCAAAGGGAGCCGTTCGTCCTGATCTAGCTGTATCCGCCCTGTGGCCCCTGCTTACATTGATGTTGGTTGGGCCTTTCCTGGGTTTCGCCTGGATTGCCTTCAATTCCTGGGCACTGGGCTGTCGGCATGCCGCAAGGCACACTGTAATCGCGTCGCTCACGGTTCCTGCGATTGGG
>JBCCMP010000277.1:0-6980 GCA_039026295.1 Pseudomonadota bacterium
CTGATATCGCCCGTAAAACCTGCAGGCCGTGATAGCAGGAACTGCCATGACAGACAGATCAACCTTTGACTCTGCCGCCTATGGCGGTGCGGGCTGGTCGCAACGCACCGCCAGTCATCGGAGCGAAATGGGCACGCTCTGGCACGGCGGCATCGACAGCGAGTGGCGCAAGCTTCGTTCGGTTCTGCTCTGCAGGCCGGGACCGGAGATCATCGTCGATGACTTTGATGCAGCACAGCAACTCGCTCCGCTCGATCTTGAAAAAGCCCAGATCGAGCACGACCAGTTGGTGAAGGCTTACCGAACTGCGGGCGTGGATGTGCGGATGGTCAACGATGTCCCCGCGCCGCCGCCGAACCGGATGTTCTGTGCCGACCTCTTCGTGATGACACCCGAGGGTGCGCTGCTCGCCCGGCCGGCGTCCATCGTCCGGGCAGGGGAGGAGGTGGCCATCGCAGAAGCTCTGGCAGCGGCGCGTGTCCCTATTCTTCGCACGCTTACAGGGACGGCGACCTTCGAGGGCGCCGACCTGATGTGGCTCGCGCCCGATCAGGCGATCATCGGGCGGGGCCTGCGGACCAATCAGACGGCAATCGACCAGATCACGAGCGCACTGGCTGAAATCGGAGTTGCGACCATGGCGTTCGATATGCCGTTCGGCACAATGCACCTGATGGGCATGCTCCGCATTGTCGATCGGGATCTTGCAATCGCATGGCCCCGCCGCACGCCCCATGCCGCTGTCACGGCGCTCCGCGACAGGGGATATGAGGTTGCCTTTCTGCCCGACGAGACAGCAGCCCAGATGAACCGTGCGCTGAACTTTGTGACTCTGGCGCCAAGGCGGATCCTGATGCCCGGTGGAAACGAGCCGTTCGCCGCGTGGTACAGGTCTCTTGGGATAGAGGTCATCGAAACCCCGATGTTCGAATTGCGCAAGGCCGCAGGCGCGGTCGGTTGCCTGACGGGCATCGTCGCGCGGGAGATGGCTGTTTAGCGCTGTGTCCACAACCGCTGGCGCTTCGGGTCACGGGCCTGACGCAGGATCAGCTTTCCGCCGTCGGTGCTGATCGCCATCGCCCCCAGCCGCGCGAGTTCATTTTTGCCAAGGGCACGACAGGGCCCATCCGGCGCATCGGCGCTGCGGACGATCAGCAGCGTCTTTTCGCGGCATAGCGGTCTCAGCGCCTCAGTGACGACGCCCCTGCCCCAGAACACTTCCAGCCGCCAGCCGTCGCCGAAATCCGCGCCCAGCCGACCCTTTTCCCGCGCCATACCGGCGCGCGCGGCGGCCATCGCCTGTTCTGCCCCATCTCCGTCGCGGCGCAGCCAGGTCTTCGCAGCAAAACTCTGCGCCCTGTCGCGGTCAAGCACCCGGCCATCCGGGCTCATCACACCGACCAGCCGCGCATTCGCAGACAGCAGCACATCCGGGCGCGGCGGCGGATGGGACCAGATCCAGAGACCTGCGAAAACGATCAACGGTCCGGCGAGGCGCCAAGGCCCACGCCAGAGCGACAGCCACAGACCGCCGATCGCGATCAGTGCCAGCACCACGCTCTCGGTTGCCTGCACGGGCTGCACCGCGCCAGGCAGGCTGGCCACCCAATGGGCCGTCCGCAGGATCTGCTCGATCCCCAGTCCCATCAGGCGCAGAACCGGATCGGCAAGTCCAAGCGGGGCAAGAACCGCCGCGATGCACGCCGAGGGTGCGATCCAGAAGCCCATGACAGGCAGCGCCAGCAGATTAGACAGCAGGCCATAGGGTGCAGTGCGGTTGAAGTGATAGGCCGCGATCGGCCCGGTCGCGACGCCTGCCAGCAGGCTGGAGAAAAGCAACCCGCCCACATACATCATAAACGTCCTCGGAATCGCGAGGTGCCATGGCCGCCGCTTGCGGTGACCTCTCGACATGCCGCGCGTTGCATCGAATCCCGCCACCAGGGCGACCGTCGCCGCAAAGCTCATCTGGAACCCGGCGTCGAGCAGACTGATCGGCCGGATCAGCAGGATCACCGTCGCCGCAATCGCAAGCGCCCGGAGTGTGATCGCCGGCCGGTCCAGCAAGACGGCAGTGAACGCCACCGCGACCATGATGAAGGCCCGCTGGGTCGCAACGGTTCCGCCCGACAGCGCCAGATAGGCAAGTCCCGCCACCAAGGCTGCAATGGCTGCCGCCTTCTTCGTCGAGAACGCATCGGCCGTATAGGGGATCGCCGCAAGCAGCAGCCGCACGATCGCGAAGACCAGCCCGGTCAGTATCCCCATGTGAAGGCCCGAGATCGCCAACAGATGCGCCAGGTTCGATGCCCGCAGCGCCTCTGCATCGACCTCTTCGATATCCGCCCGGTCACCGACAATAATGGCCGCAGCAAACGCGCCCTGACGGCCGGGCAAAGCCGTCCGCAAACCGCGGGACAAGCTGTCCCTGATCTGTGCCAGAAGCACCCGGCCCCGATCCCAGAGGCCGGCCGCATTCCCCGCCGGGATCAACGTGATATAGCCCCGCGTAAGGCCAACACCGCCCAGCCCCATGAAAAAGGCCCGGCGTTGAAAGTCAAAAGCGCCCGGTTCAACCGGTTCGCCATTCGGTATCAGCGTGGCATAGACCCTGATGCGCTGACCCGGCATCGGCAGAACCTCTGGCACAGGGTCAAGAATTGTCAGGCGCACCCGGTCCGAGGTCCGTTCGGGTTCCACACCGTAAATGATAAGCCGATCCAACAACATACGCGGCGATCCGGACGCCGAACGTGAGAGACCAATGACCCGTCCTTCCACCGTCTCACCCATAGGGTACGCAACGACAGGGGCCGCGATCCTGTGCGCGGACCACGTCGCCGACCCGAAGCCCAGCACCACTGCGAATGCGGCCCAGTTCACGGCCACCGCTGCCCAGCCGATGCGCCGGGCCAAGCCTGTCGCCGCGATGGCAAAAGGCACCGCACCCAACGCCGCCCACCATGGCGACGGCTCGACATCGAGCGCGAAGTACCAGGCGATCCCGACGCCCATGAAAACCGGCAGCCACAGAACGAACCGGCGGCTTTCCAGACGGTAGATCTCAGTCGGGGCGAGGCGGCGCAGCACCTGTTTCGAGCACCTTGTCCAAGGGGGGCTTTTGCCCCATACAGACCGCGCCCGGGGCGGCCCAGCTCCAGACACACCGGTATCCTTAACCGCCCGTTAATGCGCGAGGTTCCCCCATGACCGTCGTCACCCGATTTCCGCCCTCGCCTACCGGGTATTTGCACATAGGCGGGGCCAGGACGGCGCTGTTCAACTGGCTTTTCGCCAAAGCCAATGGCGGCCGGTTCCTGCTGAGGATCGAAGACACGGACCGCGCGCGATCGACGCCGGAGGCGACCGAGGCGATATTCGAGGGCCTGCGCTGGCTCGGCCTCGACTGGGACGGCGACGTGGTCAGCCAGTTCAGCCGGGTGGAGCGTCACGCCGCGGTGGCCCGCGCCATGCTCGATGCCGGAACGGCCTATCGCTGCTACGCGACCAAGGTGGAAATCGACGCCTTTCGCGAGCAGGCCAAGGCAGAAAAACGCCCGCCGCTCTTTCTGTCGCCATGGCGCGACAAGGGGCCGGAGGACTGGCCGGACAGCAACGACTATACCATCCGGCTGAAGGCGCCGCGCAACGGCACGATAAGCGTAGATGACAAGGTCCAAGGAGAGGTCACCTGGAAGGCCGAGACTATGGATGACCTCATCCTGATGCGCTCGGACGGAACACCGACCTATATGCTGGCCGTCGTTGTGGACGATCACGATATGGGCGTGACCCACGTCATCCGCGGCGATGATCACCTGACCAATGCCGCGCGCCAAAGCCTGATCTACGACGCAAACGACTGGGACCGCCCCGTCTTCGCCCATGTGCCTCTCATCCACGGGCCGGACGGCGCGAAGATGTCCAAACGCCACGGCGCGACATCTGTCACGGAGTACCGCGACATGGGATATCTGCCCCAGGCTATGCGCAACTATCTGGCGCGCCTGGGCTGGTCGCACGGGGACGATGAGTTCTTCACGGACGAACAGGCGATCGCGTGGTTCGGTCTGGAGGCGATCGGCAAATCTGCCGCCCGCTTCGACTTCAAAAAGCTCGAAAACCTGAACGGCCAGCATATGCGCGCTGCCGATGACACTGCGCTTGTGGACGCCGTCGACGGACTTGTTGCGGCGCAGCATGACAGTTCCTTGAGCGATGCACAGCGAGCCGCGCTTGTCGGCGCGATGCCCGGCCTGAAAGAACGGGCGAAAACTCTCAATGAACTCATTGATTTATCTTACTATATCAGAACAGATCGTCCGCTGAACTTCGACGCGAAGGCAGAGAAACTGATCAATTCTGACACAGTGCCGATGCTGCTCAGATTGACTGAGCGGCTGCGGAATGCTAGCGATTGGGCTGCCGGATCCGTTGAAGAGACGGTGCGTACATTCGCCGAAGCCGAGGGACTGAAGCTTGGCAAAGTTGCGCAACCTCTCAGGGCGAGCCTGACCGGCCGTGCCGTAAGCCCGGGTGTGTTTGACGTTATGCAAACGCTCGGCAGGGATGAAACAATCGCGCGGCTCGAAGACGTCACCGGACGTTAAGCGCTTCAGGTTAGCGGGGCATACCCGCGGCCTTCGAACCGGGCCACGCCCAGCCAGAGAGGGAACAAGAAATGTCCGAAACAACGCGCACTGCAACGCTGACCCTTGATGGCAAATCCATGGAATTGCCTGTCTACGACGCTGTCCATGGCCCGTCGGTGATCGACATCCGCAAACTTTACGCCGAGATGGATGTCTTCACCTACGATCCCGGCTTCACCTCGACCGGGTCTTGCCAGTCAGAAATCACCTATATCGACGGCGATGTCGGTGAACTGCTTTACCGCGGCTACTCCATCGACGATCTGGCAGAGAAATCCCACTTCCTTGAGGTCTGTTACGTCCTTCTCTACGGCGAACTTCCCACTGCCGCTCAGTTGGAAGACTTCGAGCACCGGGTGACCAACCACACCATGCTGCACGAGCAGATGGTGAACTTCTACCGCGGCTTCCGGCGCGACGCCCACCCGATGGCAATCGTCTGCGGCGTGGTCGGCGCGATGTCGGCGTTCTATCATGACTCCACCGATATCAACGATGCCTGGCAGCGCGAGGTCGCCTCGATCCGCATGATTGCCAAGCTGCCGACGATCTGCGCCTGGGCCTACAAGTATTCGATCGGACAGCCGTTCATCTATCCGCGCAACGATCTGGATTACGCGTCCAACTTCCTGCACATGTGCTTTGCCGTCCCGGCAGAGGAGTACGTGGTCGACCCGATCCTTGCCCGCGCCATGGACCGGATCATGACGCTGCACGCCGATCACGAGCAGAACGCCTCGACCTCGACCGTTCGTCTCGCGGGCTCGTCGCAGGCCAACCCGTTCGCCTGCATCGCGGCGGGTGTCGCGTCGCTCTGGGGACCTGCCCATGGCGGGGCCAATCAAGCATGCCTCGAAATGCTGAAAGAGATCGGCGACGCGAGCCGTGTCGACGAGTACGTCGCGAAAGCACAGGACAAGAACGACAGCTTCCGTCTGATGGGCTTCGGCCACCGGGTCTACAAGAACTATGATCCACGCGCGAAGGTGATGCAGCAAACCGCCAAGGAAGTGCTTGAGCTTCTGGGGGTCGCAAACAACCCGGTCCTTCAGGTCGCCCAGGCATTGGAGAAGCGGGCGCTGGAAGACGAGTACTTCATCTCGAAGAAACTCTATCCAAACGTCGATTTCTACTCGGGCATCATTCTGGAGGCGATGGGCTTCCCGACATCGATGTTCACGCCGATCTTCGCGCTGAGCCGTACCGTTGGCTGGATCAGCCAGTGGAAGGAAATGATCGAGGACAAGCACGGCAAGATTGGCCGCCCCCGTCAGCTTTATGTCGGTGCCGCGCGGCGTGATTATGTCGAAGTCGAGAACCGCTGAAACCGTGGATCCGCGGGGGCTTTGCCCCCGCAAATCCAACCTTTCGGCAGATAAAGAAATGTCGCCGCTAACGACGGCCTTCGTGCCGTTGATCGGGTCCGGGCAAAGCTGACATGCCGCCGCCTTGCCCAGCCGGACTTGCGGCGTTTCCATCAAGGAAGTTCAGCACAGACGCCGCTGCGCGTTCTTCCGGCGCCGGGCCACCGCGCCCCATCTGGCGCATCACCGAGTGAAACACATCTGCCTGAGCGTCTCTCGCCCCGGCATCGACCAGCAAGGGCATCAGCGCATCGGTCAGGCTGTCGGGCGTCGCAAACTCCTGCAGGAACTCGGGCACCACGTTCCGACCCGATATCAGATTGATCAGATTCGCCGTGTTGATCTTGATCACCCGTCGCACGATCTGGGCTGTCAGCCATGTCGTCCTGTAGGCCGCAACCATCGGCGTCCCCGCCGCCGCCAGTTCCAGCGTGACGGTGCCAGAGGTACAGAGCGCAAAGTCAGCGGCGGCAAAGGCCAGACGTTTACGATCTTCGCCTTCCGCTGCGCTGATGAGGTGGGCCGGGCCGGGCAGATTTCCCAGCGCCTCCCGCACTGGCGCGTCTACGGTTTCAGCCACAGGACACAGAACGGCTAGATCAGCGCGTTTCTGCCGCAGGCGACTCACCGTCTCAAGAAGGTCGGGTAGAAGCCGCCGCACCTCCCCCCGCCGCGACCCGGGTGCCAGAAGCAGCGCCGGCTGATCTGGCGCCATCCCAATTTCGTCCCGAAACGCCGAAGTCTCCGCTGCGTCTGGCTGTGCCCGACCGGCAACCGGATGACCGACACAATCGCAGGTCATCCCTGCCGCGTGCATGTAAGGCGGCTCAAACGGCAGCAGGGCGAGCACATGGTTGACGTGCCGCGCCATCTTCGCGGCACGGCCCGGCCGCCAAGCCCAGACAGAGGGCGCCACATAGTGCACCACCTTCAGATCCGGCAACGCCTTGCGTGCTTTCGCGGC
>JBCCMP010000278.1:0-6962 GCA_039026295.1 Pseudomonadota bacterium
CGGGGAGAATGACGCTGATCAGCGTGGTCCATCGGATGCTCTTATAGGCCCAGATGAGGGCCGCCAGCGCGGACTCGTACGCGTAGCCGTTGACTACCCCGATTTACATCAGGGTCCAGGCCAGTTCCGCCTCTGGCCAGTCGGCGGGGTGATAAATCCCGACCCGACCGACATAATTGCCGGTAGACTTCTCATCCAGGGACCAGACACCGTAGCCCAGCGCCACCCATTGTCCGATACGGGACAGTTGTGCCCGCCAGACCTGATCCATCGCGAACGGGCCGCCGGTGCCCTTGGATCGCTCAGACGCGCCAAAACCAACCTCTGCGCTGTAATCATCGACCGAAGGCGCGCGGAACCGCAGCCGCTCTGTCTCCAGCAGCGGAACAGTCGCAGATATGGTCTGGGCGAAGGTCATGCGGGCACCCCCACCGTAACCCGGCGATATCCGATCATCCCGGCCGCCATGGCGATCAGGAACACCAGCCCGCCGGTCCCGCCATAGAACAGCGACGCCATCGCCGGGCCGGGACAGAGGCCCACCAGCGCCCAGCCCGCACCGAACAGCGCCGAACCAACGATCAGGTCCCGGTCGACCCGCGCCTCCACCTGTTTCGGGATTGGCCCGCCCAGCAGTGCGCCAGATCGCGCCGCAGCAATCCGCCACGTCAGAGCCATGGGCAGGACTGCGCCGCCAAGAACGAATATCAGTGTCGGATCCCATGCCCCGGCAACATCCAGAAAGCCCTGCACCCGGCCCGTGTCGGTCATGCCCGACAGCATCAGCCCGAGGCCAAAGATCGATCCGGTCAGAAAAGCAACAAGCACCCGCATCAGATCCATCCCAGCCCATGGCGCAACACGGTCATCGCCGCCATGCCAAAGCCGACATAGACCGCCGAGGCGATGATCCCGCGCAGCGAGAAGCGCGACATCCCGCAGACCCCGTGACCCGAGGTGCAGCCATTGGCCATCCGTGTTCCGATGCCAACCAGCAGCCCGCCGATAACGATCACGGCGAAATCACCGGTAATGTTCGTCTTCGGCATCCACCAGAAGTAAGCTGCCACAGCTGGGGCACCGATCAGGCCAACCACAAAGGCCAGCCGTTCGCGGGCAGCATCGCCGGCCCCATCGACCAGACCGCCGAGAATTCCGGAGGCCCCCATGATCCGGCCGTTCACCAGCAGATAGATCGACGCTGCGAGCCCGATCACAAGACCGCCAAGCAGGCCCCATGCCCAGGCCATTGGATTTCCTGCCACGAAGCTCATCCCGATGCCCCGTCCTGTGCCGCGTACTGTTCCCCGTGACGCCAGATGCCTGTGCCCTCGCGGACGCTGGCCGCTTCGTCCAGAACAGCGCCCAATCCCTTCGCCAGCCGGGTCGACGGCTCGTTCTCAGGTTTCACGCAGCTCACGAAGGTCGGCAGAAGTGTCAGTGCCCAGTCACGGATCGTGGCGGCGGCTTCAGCGCCATAGCCCAGATTGCGGTGTTCCTCGGCCAGGAACCATCCAAGCTCGGGCTCGCTGTCCTCCCATTCATAGCCGACAAAGACAAAGCCCAGCCGCACGCTGTCCGCACGCCGGATCAGAACGAATGGTCCATGGCCATGCAGCAGCCAGCAGGCGACATGGCCGCAGACATCATACCAGGCATCTTCCGGGGTAACCGGCCCGCCGATCCATTGGCACCCGGGTTCGGTCCCGATCCGCAGCCACAGCTTGTAATCCTCGGCCTCTGGTGCGCACAGAATCAGGCGCTCGGTCTGAAGCACCGGCAAGACGGCACGGTTCGCGGCAGCCGCTTCGGCGGCAGGACCAACCGGCGGCACGGTGCACCGGGCCAACGATGGTGCGGCAGCAATCATGCCGACGCCTCCTGTCGCGGCAGGGCAAACACATCCCGCGTCACGCCATCGGGGAAGGTCTCCCGCGCGATCACCTCGCCGCCCAAACGCTCTGCCAGCCGCCGCGCGGGCAGGTTTTCGTCCCGCATATGCGTCTCGACCACGGACCAGCCCAGAGTGTCGTAGGCCCATGTCAGAACTGCGCGGCTCGCCTCTGTCGCGAACCCCGTCCCCTGAGCGGCAGGCATCAGCCACCAGGTAAGTTCGTGCCGCGGCCAGTCGACGGGATGCGCCAGTCCGGTCCCGCCGACGAATGCGCCGGTATCCTTGCGGAACAGCAGCCACATGCCGAACCCGTTGCGCTGCCAGTCCGCAATGTCGCGGGCCAGTAATGCTGCAACCTCGGCATCAGGGCGGGGTGCGCGGTAGCTGCCCTTCTGATCGTTCGGGATCGCATAATAAGCCAGATAGTGAGGCAGGTCCGCGGTCTCGGGCGGCACCAGGCGCAGACGCTCGGTCTCCAATTCAGGCGGCATCATGCGGCCTCCGGCACTTTGTGGCGCCAGACCTGCATCTCGCCGAAGCGGACATGGGTGAAATCGCCTTCATGCGCTGCGCCCAGCCTTTTGGCCACGGCCGCCGACCCGTCATTGCCGATCGCGACCAGACTGATCGCCGTTGTCCACCCAAGGGTCTCAAAGGCGTAGTCCAGCGCCGCGCGCGCGGCTTCGGTGGCATAACCTTTGCCTTCAAAGCCGTTCATCAGGTCCCAGCCGATCTCAGGTTCCGGCCACCCGTGCGGGTTCCAGGGGCCGATCAGCCCGGCCAGCGCACCAGAGCTCTTCTCCTCCACCCCGAACCGGCCGTAGCCGCGCAGGGTCCAGTGGCCGATCTCCAGCGCCAAGGTCCGCCAGGTCCATTCCGGGTTCTCGGGCCCGCCGACAAACTTTGACCGCTCCGACGCATAGAACGCGGCCAAGGGCTCGAAATCCTGCAGGCCCAGTGGCCGCAGGATCAGCCGTTCCGTCTCTATGGTCGGGGCTGTGGTCACTTCTTCTTGCCCAGTCCACTGAGGCCCGGGGGCAGTTGCACACCGCCGCTGCCACCACCGAGGCCCGGGAAACCGGGGGGAAGACCGCCGCCGGGTGCCGCGCCACCTCCAGGCATCGGTGGCAGACCGCCGGGCATCCCTCCAGGCATCGGCGGCATCTTGCCGCCCATCATGCCCTGCATCATGCCCATCAGCCCGCGTTTGCCCTTCTTGCCGAGCTTTTTCATCATGTCGGCCATCTGGCGGTGCATCTTCAGCAGACGGTTCACGTCCTGCACTTCCTGCCCGCAGCCCTGGGCGACGCGCTCTTTCCGCGACGCTTTCATCAGATCGGGCTGGCGGCGTTCCTGCTTGGTCATGGACTGGATGATGGCGATCTGGCGCTTGATGACCTTGTCGTCAAAGCCTGCCTCTTCCATCTGCTTCTGCATCTTGCCCATGCCCGGCATCAGGCTCATGATCCCGCCCATGCCGCCCATCTGCTGCATCTGTTCCAGCTGCTTCTGCAGGTCATTCATGTCGAACCGGCCCTTCTGGAACCGCTTCATCATCCGCTCGGCTTCCTGGGCCTCGATCGTCTCCTGCGCCTTTTCAACGAGGCTGACAATGTCGCCCATGCCCAGAATGCGGCCCGCGACGCGCTCGGCGTGGAACTCCTCGATCGCGTCCATCTTCTCGCCGAGGCCGACGAACTTGATGGGCTTGCCGGTCACCGCACGCATCGACAGCGCGGCACCGCCGCGGCCATCGCCGTCCATCCGGGTCAGGACAACGCCGGAAATGCCGATCCGGCCGTCGAAGTTTTCCGCCGTGTTCACGGCATCCTGACCGGTCAGACCATCGACCACCAGCAGGGTCTCGTTCGGCTTCGCAAAGTCGCGGACGGCCTCGACCTCGGTCATCAACTCGTCATCGATGGACAGGCGGCCGGCGGTGTCCAGCATGACCACGTCGAACCCGCCCAGCGTCGCCTGCTGCTTCGCCCGCTTGGCGATGGCGACCGGGTCCTGGCCCATGACAATGGGCAGCGTTTCCACCCCGATCTGCTGGCCCAGCACGGCCAGCTGTTCCATCGCCGCCGGGCGCCGGGTGTCCAGCGAGGCCATCAGGATGCGCTTGCCATCCCGTGCGCTAAGTCTGCTTGCAAGCTTGGCGGTGGTCGTCGTCTTGCCCGAGCCCTGAAGACCCACCATCAGGATGGTCGCCGGCGGCGAGTCGATCTTCAGCTTGCCCGGCTCCGGATCATCCCCCGCCAGCACCTTGATAAGCTCGTCATGGACGATCTTGACGACCATCTGCCCGGGCGTGACCGACTTCAGGACCGACTGACCGGCCGCCTGTTCTGTCACCTTTTTGATGAAGTTCCGCGCGATCGGCAGCGAGACGTCAGCTTCCAGCAGCGCCACGCGCACCTCGCGCATAGCGGTCTTGACGTCATCCTCGCTCAGCGCCCCCTTGCCGGTGAGGCCGTTGAGCACGCCGGAGAGGCGTTCAGAGAGCGCTTCGAACATCTCGTTCCTCCAGTTCGCACGCAAGGCGATCACGACGTGCGATTGCCCAACGCATTTTACACCGGCGGGCGCAACGCGCTGACCGGTGGCGATCCCGGGCCCGCCCGGGACCGGAAGCTCACTCACTTCCGGGATGCGCGCGACTTACAGTCTGGGACCCGCGCTGTCAATCTGGGGCTGGCACGCCGCTCGTGCAACCAGAGCGGAGGACCGGCATCGCCGTCTGCTATATTCGCCACCCTGCGGCCACCGATCTGCCGCATTTTGCGAATCCGCCTTGATCCTGCCCCAATGACCGGCGATCCATTTCTTCGCGATGACGGTTGGTCGTGATCCGCAGAACGTGTTCGAAGGCTGTGCCCATGTCCCTGCCCAAAGACGACATCGACGCCGTGATTGCCCGGCTGCAGCGGGTGGTCGAGGCGAACGACGCAATGGCCGAGGCGGCCAGGGCCGCGGGTTTCGTCTACCCGACGGACCTCTTCGCCGAAGGCACGCCGGCATCGGCGCTGCCGCCGACCCCGGTCGAGCTGCCGCCATTGGACGACGCACCGCAGGTTGACGCAGCGCTGCCGGACCCGCTGGTCGAAGAGGCGCATGAGACCACATCGGACGCACCGGCGACGCAGGCCACCACGCTGGTTCCGACCAAATCCACCATAAAGTCAAAGCTTGGCTCGATGCTGGAAAAGCAGCTGTCCTTCAAGGTCAGCAAGACCGGCGAACCGAATGCGGCGGCCGAGCCTGCGGCAGACAATCCCCAAGAGATCAACATCAGCACGAAACCGGCGCAGAAGACGGTCGTCTCGGGATTGAATCCTGTCGGCGATGCGCCGCTGGGCGGGCCCCAGATCCTGGGCTTCGGCGACACGGACTCGTTTGACTTTCAGTAAGCGCGCCCGACCGGCAACCTGCCCCGTTGCACGAGAGTGATGGTTGCCGTTATCAGGCCCCCATGTCTTTTCTGGTCGCCGCCTTTTACCAGTTCACGCCGTTCGACGATCCTGACGCCCTGCGTCCGGACCTTCGCGCCGTGGCCGAAGCGGGCGATGTGCGCGGCACCATTCTGGTTGCGCCGGAAGGACTGAACGGGACGGTTGCTGGGCCCGCCAAGGCGGTCCAGAGGCTGCTATCTCACATCCAGACCCTGCCCGGCTGCGCTGATCTGGAATGGAAGGAATCCAACGCACAGAAACAGCCTTTTCGCCGCCTGAAAGTCAGGCTGAAGCGCGAGATCGTGACGCTCGGCCACCCGGTCGACCCGCGCAATCTGGTGGGCACGTATGTGGACCCGGCGGACTGGAACGCGGTGATCCAGGATGCGGACACCGTCGTGATCGACACCCGCAATGACTACGAGGTCGGGATCGGGACCTTCGAGGGCGCAGTGGACCCCGCGACCAAGAGCTTTGGCGATTTTCCGGGTTGGTGGGCCGCGAACAAGGACAGGTACGCAGGCAAACGCGTCGCGATGTTCTGCACGGGCGGTATTCGCTGCGAAAAAGCCTCGAGCTGGCTGCTGGACCAGGGCGTGCCGGAAGTGCTGCACCTGAAGGGCGGCATCCTGAAATACCTCGAGGAGGTGCCCGCCGCGCAGAGCACATGGCAGGGGGAGTGCTATGTCTTCGACGACCGCGTCGCGGTCGGGCACGGGTTGGCGCAAGGCAGCCATTCCATGTGCCACGCCTGCGGAAGGCCCCTCTCGCCGGAAGGCCGCGAGCATCCCGATTATCGGAAGGGCATCAGTTGCCACGCCTGCATCGAAGAGTACTCAGAAGCCGATCGCATGCGCTTTGCTGAACGGCAGCGGCAAATGGAGGCCGAACTTTCGAGAGACGAGCAGTCATGATTTGCCGAGTTTGCTCTTTATCTCGTTTAAACGAGGCTGAATGGTTCGGAGTTTCCGCCGTCGCGGCGCTTTCGCTTGAGAGTTCGGGTTGTTGAGGGCTTCCCGGCCACGGTCGGTTATTCGATATCCCGTTGTTTCGCGCCAACCGCATGGACCTTCCTCAATCAATCCGAGTTTGAGCAGTTCAGATAGCGTTTTAGCACCCACACCGGTTCCCAGCTGGCCACGATGTACAAATTCAGTATTACCGCCACTATGCATTTCGAGATAATCACACTCGTCGCGCAACTTTTTCAGCGCTTTGATCATCCTCGTATTGAGACTAAATTCCATTTTGCCGTTCCAGTAAAAACGCGCATTTTCATCCTCTATTTTATATCAAATTCAAATAGAATCCGATGCCATTCTTAAAGATATTTGGTCTCAATTTTTAAGGAATATTTCTGTCGCAACTAGCAACGAATCTCGGCATTATCGGCATCATGGAGCGGCGAAAGCGTCACTTCGGCCGGGACGCGCCGGGTGGCAACCTCCAACTCATACGTCCCGTCAAGCACGTAGTCTCGGCTTACCCCATCGGGATGGCGTACAAACCCCATGCCGATCGAGCGCCCGATGGTGTGCCCAAAGCCGCCGGAGGACAGCCAGCCGCAGCGCTGGCCATTGCGGAAGATGGTCTCGCGGCCCAGCAGGATCGTGCCC
>JBCCMP010000279.1:0-6955 GCA_039026295.1 Pseudomonadota bacterium
GTGGACGACAAGGAGTTCCAATGGCTGTCACCGACCAGAGGCAATGGTCTAGAACCCTTCTGCGATTTCGCGATCGGACCGATCATCCGGATGTTCATCTGGAGAACAGCAAGTTCACGGTCGATGCGCTAGAGCGCCACAAGCAGGAAGGGTTGGAATTGGCGGTCCGTGCCCGGATCGTCGCGATGCTTCTCATCGCCGTTATGCTGATCTTCCTGGTCCCGTGGCCGGACGTTGCCTACTATCTTGTCTTCGTCGCAACTTTTATCATCATCGGCCTTGCACAACGGCAAGTCGGACGTGTCGGTAAGTCGAAAGCCGAGCTCGCGCTGCTTTTCTGCGATCTATTGCTGATGACGATCATTGCAGCGTTCCCAAACCCATTGTCTGCCAGCGATGTGCCGCTGACGTTTCAGTACGAAAGCGAGGTCTTCAAGTATTTCTTCCTGCTGCTTGCGATGGCCACATTGGCGTACTCGTGGCGCACGATCATCGCCGTGGGCACATGGACCACCGCCCTTTGGTTGTCGGCTGCAGGTGTCATCTGGTTTTTTAAGGACGATCACACCGCCATCAGCGATGCGGTCCGTGCCATGTTTCCAGGGGACGCTGAGTATCTTTGGTACGCGGCCAATCCCGCGCATATGAAATGGGACTTCCGTATTCAGGATGTCGTCGCATTTTTCTTGTGCGCGATCATCCTCGCCGTTTCGGTACGTAGATCGAACAATCTCTTGCTTGCCCAGGCATCCGTTGAGCGTGCGCGCGCCAATCTGGCGCGTTACTTCTCTCCAAATGTTGTCGACCAGTTATCGACGAATGATGAGCCGCTGAAGCAGGTCACCGAACAGGAGATCGCCGTTCTGTTTGTTGACATTGTCGGCTTCACAACCTTTGCATCCGAACGATCGCCAAGAGAGGTTATCCAGACCCTTCGCGAATTTCATGGAAGAATGGAGAGGGAGGTGTTTCGCCAGAATGGCACGTTGGACAAGTACCTGGGTGATGGGTTGATGGCGACATTTGGCACGCCGTTTGCTGGCGATACGGATGCACTTGACGCACTGCGGTGTTCCAGAGCGATGACCAAGGCTGTCGATCTATGGAACAAGGACCGTGTGGCCGCAGGTCTTGAAGAGATAAAGGCCAGCTTTGGCCTTCATGCGGGGCCCGTTGTCCTTGGCGATATTGGCGCAAACCGACTGGAATTTGCCGTCATCGGCAACACAGTTAACGTGGCGAGCCGGCTGGAGGCGAAGACCCGAACCTTGGGGACCCGCATCGTTGCAAGCGACGATCTGATCCAGCGTGCGCGTGGCCAGACCGGCAATGTAGATCATGTCTTCGACGACATGGTCAGAATCGACGGTCAGACGATCCGCGGCGTGGAGGGAGAGATGAGCGTCTGGACGATGAACTAACCTGCCGATGGCGGGCTTTCCTGTTCGTCAATTGGAAAGATTTCGTTCACCAAGAAAAAATCTGTTTGCGCCAGCCTGTTTTCCCGCAAAGATCATCCTCAAGAACCGGGGGCGTGACTGATGGAAGACATCCTACCCAGCGAAATCGCGGGGGCCTTGGCGGATGCGAGGCTCTCGAATGCGCGTCGGCGAACAAAGTACCGTGTGCGCCACGATTTCCGCGACCTGCCTGTGATCGAACTGACAAACGACGGCTTCGTGATCGAGGCTGATGGACGCCCTCCGCTCCGCGGCTACGTCGACATCTACCTTGCAAGCGAAAGGGTGCTCCGCAGCCTTGTTATATGTACTTGGGCTCGGGATGGTCTTGTTGGCTACGAGTTCAAGCACGATTCGCTTGTTTCAGAAATCCGGCCCGATCACGCACCACCCAAGCATGCCGGGCTATTGTCTTCTGGCAGCTAGCGGCATGAGGTAGGTCTCAACGCCCGCGCGGAGGCTTAGTCACCGAATATCTTTTACTGGCGAAAAGTTTTCCCGCCTAGCCCCGGGTGCCCTAAGCATGCCCAGCAATTGCTTCGGGCCCCACAACGCTACACGTGCGATTGGGTTCTTTTCCAATGTCGCTTTTGTCTTCTCAAACTGCATGACGCCGTCGATCCGTCGATCCAGGAATTCCCACGTTGCATCTGCACGCGGGTCGTGGTCGCCGAGCCAGTAGAGCACTGTAGAAGAGTAGACGCCGCTGAGAATTGCACGCTTGGAGTACCAGTTATAGTCGGTCGATCTATCGCCTGAGAGCCGCCAAATCAGATCAGTCGTCTGCCAGAGTGCCTTGGCACCTTCCGGAGCGTTCGTTGGCAGCGCCATGTAGGATATGCCGCGCCGGACCGCTTCGCGATGTTGCGCGACAAGTTCGATCCTTCTGCGCACACACAAGGTGATCCGCTCGCGAATGCGCATCGTGTCCAAGCCGCGTTCCGCGACATCCGCCTCCAGCCAGCCATCTGCCATGCGGTGGAAACCCAAGATCATGTCGATCGCGCCGCGTGGAAAAGCCAGTCGCGCGAGGCCTGGATCCGTCTCAGTTGCCGCTATTGCCGCCTGCAGCGTTTGCGGTGACCAGCCATCGAAACCCACCTCGGGCAGGGCCGCCATCAACAAAGCCTCTCGGGCTTCCTGGATGTGATCCGCTTCCGTCCGATTCTCGTCTGTCATGGTTAATCACCTGATCACACAGTTGCTCTGGACAGCCCCAGCTTCGATCAGTATATAGCGCCCTTCCTGAAATACCGAAATCACGAAAGGTGGTGACGCACGTGCAGGTAATGGTTCGGGACAACAACGTCGATCAAGCGCTCCGCGCTTTAAAAAAGAAGATGCAGCGAGAAGGCATCTTCCGCGAGATGAAGCTCAGGCAGCATTATGAAAAGCCGTCTGAAAAACGCGCTCGTGAAAAAGCGGAAGCGATCCGGCGGGCCCGCAAGCTGGCGCGCAAAAAAGCGCAGCGCGAAGGGCTTCTTTAACCCGATCTTGGCCGCAAGGCCAATTGCACCGCGACACACCCCCTCAGCCTCGCTGTGGGGGTGCTGCTTTTCCGGGGGCTGATATGGTTTGGCTGGCTGATGCCCGGGCGCCTGATGACCTTAGGATCTATGCCATAGGCGATATCCATGGGTGCCTGAGCGATCTGGAGGCCATACATAACCAGATCGAACAAGATCTTCTCAGGCGGCCACCGAAAGACTGGCGTGTGGTCCACGTCGGCGATTACGTTGACCGCGGCCCTGACAGCAAGGCGACGCTCCAATATCTCATGGGACTTTGCCAACACGATCCCCATGTCGTCTGCCTATTGGGCAACCATGATAAAATGTTTGCGGACGGTCTGAGTGGGGCAGGCGACCGCCTTCACACATGGTTGATGCATGGCGGCGAGGAGACACTTGCAAGCTATGGACTGTCTCGGGACGATTTCGAAAGACGCCTGCTCCACGACCGCGACTTCGATGATGCTGTCCCGCGAGCGCATATCGACTTTTTGCGCAGCTTGCCAACCTCGGCGGCTCTCGGCGACTACTTCTTTGTGCATGCTGGCATCGATCCGAACCGGTCACTGGACGATCAGGATCCCGAGACTCTGATCTGGATCCGTGGCCCCTTTCTGGACGATGAACGCGAGCATCCGAAGATTATCGTTCATGGGCATACGCCGGTGCGACAGGTAGATGTGCTACCCAACCGCATTGGCATCGATACAGGCGCTGTCTTTGGGCGATCCTTGACCTGCCTCGTGTTGGACGGCGACCGAAAGTCAATCTTGGATGGTGACGAAGTCCGGCCACTGATCTGACGCGCAGCTCAGGTAACGGCAGCACGCGCGTGAAACTGCGGCTTGTCCCAACGCCGCGTCCTCAGGATTTCGGCGAGCGTACGTGCAGCTGAACGCACCTCTTCTTCGGTGTTGTAGAGCGGCGCGAAGCCGAAGCGGATCAGATTGGGTGCACGGAAGTCACCGATCACGCCCTCTACGATCAGTGCTTGCATGACCGGGTATCCGTTCTCGCAACGGAACGAGACCTGGCTGCCGCGTTGATCCGCATCGCGCGGAGAGGCCAGGCTTATCTCTTCGGCAGGGCAACGACGTTCTACCTCTTCGATGAAGGCTGAACTGAGTTTGATGGATTGGGTGCGTACGTCTGCCACGTCGATATCGTCCCATAGACCAAGCGCTGCATCCAGCGACGCCATCGATAGGATCGGCGGAGTGCCGACGCGCATCCGCCCAATACCATCGGCGGGGCGGTAGCCTGTGTCGAAATCAAACGGTGAAGCGTGACCCAGCCACCCGCTAAGGACTGGTTCGATATGGTCCAGATGCTTTGGATGAACATAAAGAAACGCGGGCGCGCCCGGTCCTCCGTTGAGGTACTTGTACCCGCAACCGATCGCGAAATCCGCCTGTGTGGCATGTAAATCGACCGACAGCGCTCCGGCGGAGTGTGCGAGATCCCAAATCGTAACTGCTCCTGCGTCATGGGCAGTCTTAGTGACCCCAGACATGTCATGCAGTCGTCCGGTCCGATAGTCGACTTCGGTCAGCATCACTGCCGCAACGGTCTCGTCGATTGCAGACGATACGTCTTCGGGTTCAACAAGTTTCAGTTGATGCTGTCGCCCAAGCTGATCGATCAGCCCTTTGGCCATGTAGAGATCGGTCGGAAAGTTACCGGTGTCCGAAAGGATGATCCGGCGATCAGGACGCAGCTGAAGGGCAGCCGCCAGCACCTTGTGAACATTGATGGATGTCGAATCGGCAGCGGTTACTGTCCCCGGCGGCGCGCCAATCAATCGGCCGATCTGATTGCCGACCTTTTCCGGAAGGTCCATCCACCCGGCCGCGTTCCAACCGCCGATCAGCATCTGGCCCCACTCATCAGTCACAGTCTGGGCGATCCGTTCGCGCGCGACATGGGGCAGCGGACCGAGTGAATTACCATCGAGATAAACGATGCCGGCTGGTAAATCGAAAGCGCTTCGCATTGGCAAAAGGGGCATTGGACTCTCCGCAGGTGATCGCCCGATGCATAGCGCGCCCGGATCAACGGCACACGTCGAAAATCAGGGACGTTACTGGTTTTCGAGACTGCTCAAGAAATCAATTATGTCGATACCGGCACCGTACAGCCTGAGATCGTTATGCCGACCGCCGGGGTAGACTTTCATTTGCTTAGGTGAACCGGCGGCGTCAAACAACGCGCGGCCATGATCGATTGGAATCACGCGATCGGCATCGCCATGCAGAACCAAGAGCGGCGCTTCAATCTCGGCAATGAGATCAATCGACTCCCACCGCTCGTCCGGCAGGATACTGCAGGCCGGGATCAGCGGATAGTGATACTGTGCAGTTTCGCAAAGGCTGGCGAACGGTGTTTCCAGGATCAATGCAGCGGACCTGGTCCGCGCTGCCACTTGAACAGCAACGGCTGCGCCAAGGCTGGTGCCATAGATGACAGGAGGCTGTGTGCTGCCGGTGAGTTCTGTCAGATTCGCCGCCAGCATCACGCCGTCAGAGACAAGCGCCGATTGGCTGGGCTCACCCTCTGCTCCGCCCGCGCCGCGATAGTTCAGTGCGGCGATACCATATCCGGCGGTCACCAATTCGGCCAATCTGGGTGCATTCGATGGCAACGACCCCGCGTTGCCCATGAAGTAGAGAACGACCGGCATTGTGTCGTTCGGGCGCGCGACCCAGGCCAGGATGTTGGTTCCGTCATCGGCCGTCATCTGAACGACGGCGGCGCCCGGCAGGCCAACGACTCGATCAGCGCTGGGCCAATCGCGAAACTGATAAATCAGGTCGTGCCGGAAGATGATCATCGCCACGCAGATAATCGTCCAACCGACTGCCGCGATTCCAAGCAGCCAACTCGCCGTTCTTTTGAGCCATTGCATGCCCGAAGAATAACTTCTGCGTGCGTGCCGTGAAGGCCACTTCGCCAGTTATTCTCCGCTCTGCGTCACATATTCCGCGGAAGATCAGCCAAAATTTTGTGCAGGCAATTCTGACAGATCGCGAAAGAGCAAAATCAGGTCTGTGTGATCGCCATAAAGCCGAGCACAATGATGATCAGGACCAGCGTGCGTGCAGTCCATCGCATGAAGCCCGCGAAGACCCGCTGTTGCTCGGTGACATCCATACTGCCGTGTTCGTGCTTTTGATCGCCCATGGCTTAATCCTGCTTTGGCTACCGTTATAGAATAACCGCTCTGACTTGACTGAGCAACGGCGGAGGTCGAGGCCAGTTGCCGCATCACACCTCCTGTCAGTTCAGAAGACGGTCATCCAGAGGATATGTCGACAGCTGTTCGCATCCGGTTTCTGTAACGAGAACCTGCTGTTCTAACTTTACGCCGTCCCGCTCGCCGACTGCCCCCATGTAGCTTTCGACGCAAATGACCATACCTGGACAAAGGACGTCATTGTATGGCGTTTTTCCGCGAAATCGCGGGTTCACGCGAGGGTATTCATCGCACAGCCCGACGCCATGGATTACGCAGGTATAGGCCTGATCCTGGAATTCTTCGGGTACGCTGAACGCCCGCTCTTGAAATTCAGTCAGTGAAAGGCCCGGCCGGATCAGGCCCATGTTGTACTCAACTTCAGCGACTGCAAGCTGGTACAGTTCCTTTTGTCGCCGCGTCGGCCTGCCGGGGCCACAATGCATCGTGCGTGAGATATCGGCACAGTACCCAAATGGCCCCACCATATCGGTGTCGAACGCAACCAGGTCGCCATCGTCGATGCGGCGTTTGGTTGCTTCCTGATACCATGGATTTGTACGCGGCCCGGTGGCGAGCATTCGCCCGTCGTGCCAGTCACCGTCATTTGCCAGGTTGGTGTAGTTCAATAGTGCCCAGAGCTGAGACTCGCTGACGCCCGGGCGGATCGCTTCTTCCATCTTCGCGATCCCCAGTTCCGCGACCGCGATCGACCATCGCATGCAGATCAACTCGTCGTCTGACTTTATCAA
>JBCCMP010000280.1:0-6943 GCA_039026295.1 Pseudomonadota bacterium
CCCTCGGCGTCGTAGATGATGATGAGATCGAGATCGGAGCCCGCCGTCATCTCGGCGGAGCCGAGTTTTCCAAGGGCAAGCACCGCAAGATCATGTCCAGGGGGCGAACCATGGCGTTCCGCGAAATTGGCCGTGACCTCTGGCAGCAGCGCACGAATAGACGCCGTCGCGATGGCCGTGAAAGCTCGCCCGGCTTCGGCGGCATCGGCGATACCGCGCAGAACCTGCACACCGGTGCGGAACCAAAGCTCCCGCGCCCAGCGGCGGGCGATGTCGAGGCGCGCCTCGTAATCCTGCCCTTGCTTCAATCGGTCTTGCAGATCGCTGTGCAGCGCGGCCTCGCCCGCCAACGGTTCCCAAAAGTCGCGGTCGAGCAGCGCGTCCAGCACCTGCGCGCATCGGCCGAGATAGGCGGCCAGACGCGGAGCCGCAGCGCAAATCTCGACGATCAGCGAGAGAAGCTGCAGGTTCGCGGTGAAAAGCGAGAAGACCTGTACCCCCGCCGGCAGTCCGGACAGAAAGCGGTCGAACTGGATCAGCGCCTGATCGGGCGACGCGGCCTTACCGAGTTGCTGTATGATCGTCTCTTCCAGACCGGCGTAGAGCCGCTGAGAGCGTTCGCCGCGTGTGGCGGGGATCTGACCGTTATGCCAGCGCTGGATCACCGCCGCGGCGCGCGCGGGCTCGGCGAAGCCAAGCTCGGACAGAGTGGTCTCTGTCGGCATCGCGTTGGCGTCCGGATCATCGGATCCGGCCGGGGTGAAGAATGCCTCGGTCAGGCTGTGCGTTCCGGCCATGTGCGCGGCAAGATCGGCCTGGAACGCCTCTGCCGAGGCAAACCCGGAAAGCGCCGCCACGCGGGAGCGGGCTTCGGCGGACTTTGGGACGGTGTGGGTCTGTGCGTCCTCGAGCATCTGGAAGCGATGCTCCCACGTTCGCAGAGCGGTCAGGTGCGCTGTGAGTGCGTTCGCGTGATCGGCAGAGATCTCTCCGGCATCGGCAAGTGCACTCAGGGCGTCCATTGTCGGGCGAACGCGGAGCAAGGGATTGCGCCCGCCAAGGATCAACTGCCTGGTCTGGGCAAAGAACTCGATCTCGCGAACGCCGCCGGGGCCAAGCTTGATATCCTGTCCCGGCAGACTGCCAGCGGGGAACGGCCCCTTCTGGCTGCGGATTTTCCGCAGCATTTCGGTCACATCCTCGAGCGCTGCAAAATCGAGGTGCCGCCGCCAGATGAACGGGGTCAGCCGGTCGAGATAGGCCTGCCCGGCGGCGGGATCGATCAGGGGCCGCGCCTTGATGTGCGCGGCACGTTCCCAGGTGCGGCCTACGGATTCATAGTACCTTTCCGCCGCGTCCATCGCCATGCACACAGGCGTGGTCGAGGGTGATGGGCGAAGGCGCAGATCGACCCTGAAACCGTAGCCATCGGCGGTGTTCTCGGACAAGAGCTTGACCAGGCTGCGGGTCAGTTTGACGAACCGTGTGCGCGCCTCGAGCACCTCGGACGGCGGGTAGCGACTGTCATCGAAAAGCGCGATCAGATCGATGTCGGAGGAGAAGTTGAGCTCGCCCGCCCCCATCTTGCCCATGGCCAGAAGACAGTAACCAGCATCGTTCGCCCCGGACGGGCTTTCGCGCGACAAAAGCCATGCGGCCGCTGCCTCGCACAGGGTATCGGCTGTTCGTGTCAGGGCGCCGGTGACAGCGTTCAGATCCCACGCGCCTGCCAGATCGGCGAGCGCGGTAATCATGGCGGCACGCCCCTTGGCCACCCTGATTTCGCGCATCAGTGCGGCCGCGGCGTCCGAACCGGCAGCTTTCGCCGCAACGTCGGCGAGGCAAACGGCAAGGATGTCGTCGGGCGATTTCGGGGCGTGTGCTGCCAACCAATCGCCGTGGCGTCCGATTAACCGGGCGAGGTAGGGGCTGGAGCCCGCGGCCCCGACCAGAAGGTCCGACCAGTCCGGACCGCGAAGTGACGGATCCAGAGCATCCAAGACCGAGCGGCCGCGGCCCGGATCATAGGCGAGTGGCACCCGGGTTTGCCGCGCGGCAATGCCGTTCATTGGCTAGTCCAGCGCACTGAAGCTGTCTTTTCGTTTGGCGGACGTTTTGGTCGGGGTCTCTGATTGCCCGCTGGCAGCGTCAAATTCGGCGGGCCGACCATCCATCATCGCGGACACCCCTTCGGCGAAGTCGCGTGATTTACTGAGCTCTCCCTGCAGCCGTGCCTCCAGCGCGACCTGATCCTCCAGACTGTTCTGCAGGCTGACACCGATGGCCTGTTTTATCGAGGCGTGCGCATCGGCGGGCCCTTTGGCCAGACGGTCGGCGAGCGCATTGGCCTCTTCCATCAGGTCGTCATCGGCGACGGCCTTCCAGATCAGCCCCCAGTCCGCAGCCTGCTCCGCGGAAACCGCCTCACCGGTCAACGATAGCGCCATGGCCCGGGCGACGCCGACCCTGCGGGGCAGGAAGTAAGTCCCGCCGGTGTCGGGGATCATGCCTGCCAGGACATTAGCCTGGAGAAAGGACGCAGAATGCGCGGCGATCACGATGTCACATGCAAGCGCCAGATTGGCACCGGCGCCTGCAGCAAGGCCATTGACCGCGCAGATTACCGGGCGTGGGCATTTCGCGATCTGCTGCACCAGCGGCAGTGTCTCGTCCAGCAGCGCGCTTTCAAGATCCAGAGCCTTGAAGTTCGCGGCACCGCCAAGATCCTGCCCGGCACAAAAGCGTGGTCCTGCCCCGGTCAAAAGCACCGCGCGCGCCGTATCGGCAATGGAGCCGAAGACCGCCGTCAGCTCGCGCCGCATGGGCGAGTTCAGGGCATTGCCTGCCTCGGGCCGGCGCAACGTGATGGTGGCGACGGCGCGGTGCTGATCGACCGTGATCGTCTCGAAATCCGTCATGGGCCATTTGCTCCTCGCTTTGCAGGGCGTCCCCGGCGGGTGGCAAGCCCTGCCCGCCTTTCTCAGCACCGGGCCGATTGCACCGGATGCAGTGCGAAAAACAGCGATCCTGCCCCGGTGTTAGCACAAACTAAAACATCTCTGCCCTAGTTTGCATGAAACGCGAAAGGACCGAGGGCGAGAGATGGCTGAGCAATTAATCGACGATCCGATGTTCGACTACAAGCTGTACCGTTTCGGGCGCAGCCGCCAGGTGTTTCGCGGGCCGCAGCCGGATCTGCGCGGCAAGTATGTCAGCTTTCTGGGCGGGTCCAGCACCTTTGGCCGGTATGTCGATGTGCCCTATTCGCAGATCATCGGGCAGGAGCTTTCGATCACCGCGCTCAATCTCGGCAGCGAAGGGGCGGGGCCCGGCTTCTTTCTGAGTGACCCGGAGGTGTTGCGCACGGCCTCGTCATCGACGGTTTGCGTCGTGCATGCGATGTGCGCGACCGCGTTGTCGAACCGGATGTTCTCGGTCCGGCCGCGCCGCAACAGGCGCATCCATGCGGTGTCCGACCTGCTGATCGGGATCTACCCGGAGGTCGACTTCCACAGGTTCTCGTTCGTGAATGCGCTGCTCCGGCACCTGGAGGCGATTGACGACAACCGCTTCAAGCTGGTCATGAACGAAATGAAGAATGCCTGGATCGGCCGCACCCAGACGCTGCTGTCATCGCTGGAATGCAAGACGGTCCTGCTGTGGTTCTCGCAACGCGCACCGGAGGATCCGGAGCATGATCCGGAAGATCCGGCGAATTATCCCCATTGTGTCGACCGGGCGATGATCGATGCCGTGAAGGGTGCCGCCGATGGATATGTCGAATGCGTCACCTCGGTGGGATTGCCGCAAGATCTGACAGTCGACGGCAACGCGGTTCTGTTCAAGCCGTCGGGAGAGCCGATCAATCACAACAACAGCTTCCCGTCGCCGCACATGCATCAGGCTGCAGCCGAATTGCTGATCCCGGAGATCCGCCGCGTACTGGGTTAGCGAACCGGATCCAGTCCCGCCGCCAGGTCGTGGATCAGATCAGGCAGCGTCCGGCGCTGCACGGTTCTGGGCCAGTTGATCCTCGACAAGCGACACGGTCTTATCCAGCATTGCGTGGCTTTCGCCCCGGGACCGGGCCAGTGTCTGCACAAGCCGGTCAACCCGTTCGATGAAGGGCGCGCCGCCATAAAGCGCCCGTGCCGCCGATGACGGTTTCAAGAGATTCGACGCAGCATTTGCGTACTTCTCGAACGGGACAAGATCACCGGGATCGGCCCCAAGGCCCACGCAAACGCCTTTGACCCAGTCGTAGAGCTGCGCGGACTGTTCCAGATCCCCGTGAACGGCGTCGCGAATGGCCTGCGGACCGTCCGGCGTGATGCACCGGTAGTTTCCGGTCAGAAGCATCGCCCATTTCGCCAACGGAACGTAGAGCGACTGGTGGACCTTTAACTTGACCGGCAGTTCCACCATCCCGTTCCCCGTGTCGAAGCGCACGTTCAGAATGTCCGCTTCGATCCGGCGCAGCATCGCCGTGTGGTCCGGGTTGGCAAATGCGGCGACCTTGAAATTCGTCGGCAACGTCACCTGCAGCAGATTGAGAGGTTCTTCCGGCGGTTTGAACGCCTGGGGGTCGGGACTGGCCAATGTCATCAGATCGGGATCGAACTCGTCCCAGACTGCGGGATCCGCAAAACAGTCGCGCAACGCATTGACGTCGATGCCGGGCAGGCGGGCCAGATAGGGAAGCGGCGGCATGTTCATGATCGACATGGCAGGCGTGCCGGAAGCGGCTTTGCGTGCCAGCAGGTCCCGAACACCGGGCAGTCGATACTGCGGTTCCTGCATCGCGAGGACGACGAGGTCGTAGTCCGATGGGCTCGCCTGATCAGGCCCCACCGCAGAGACACTGCCCGCGCCCGGTGCCGAGGTGGGATGGACATCCAGCAACCCGTCGCGACCCTTCACCGGGATCCGCAGACGCAAACCGTCCGAATTGATCACGTCGGCTTCATCCGGCAGGCACACCATCGTGCACGAGTGACCGGCAAGGATCAGTTTTGACGCCAGCAACGATCCATAGGTGGCGCCCATGATGAGAATGTTCAGTCCATCGGGCATCGTTTCCTCCGTTCTTTTTGTGTGGAACATTGTGTGAGGAACATCGGCCAGCGTCGATGGGATGAGGTTCCGCATTGTGGAAACGACGCAATGTTTTAGCCGCGTTTGAATTTTTATTTTACAGGCATGCCCGGCTATTTTATTGGGTCCGGTGCTGTGAGCCAGCCATTGTGATCCCAAGCCTTCGCCGGATATTCAGTCAGCGCCAGCACCCGATACGGCAAGCGAGGATCACGACATGACCGATGCCCCTGCAACCGAATTCCCCATTCCAGCCGGGGTCTATGCAGAGACCGTGACAGAGGTGCAGCACTACACCGATCGGCTGTTCCGGTTCCGGATCACGCGCCCGGCAGCCTTGCGGTTCCGGTCAGGCGAGTTCGTGATGATCGGCCTGCCAAATGCAGAAAAACCCGTCTTCCGGGCCTATTCCGTCGCCTCGCCGTCGTGGGACGAGGGGGTCGAGTTTTACTCGATCAAGGTCGAGGATGGCCCGCTTACCGAACATCTTCAGAAGATCGTCGAGGGCGACACGGTTCTGATGCGGAAAAAGCCGGTGGGAACGCTGGTGAATGATGCTCTGATCGGCGGCAAGAGGCTTTGGATGTTCTCGACCGGGACCGGGATTGCACCCTTTGCATCCGTGATGCGCGATCCCGAGACCTACGAGAAGTTCGAAGAGGTCATCCTCTGCCATACCTGCCGGGAGGTCGCCGAACTGACCTACGGGTTCGAAACGGTCGCCAGGACCAAGGCTGACCCGCTGGTCGGCGAAGAGGCGACCAGACAACTGGTCCACTATGCAACGACGACCCGCGAAGAGAGCCCGCATACAGGCCGGATCACCGACCTGATCCAATCGGGCAAGCTGTTCGAGGATCTGGGCACCGGACCGCTGAATCCCGAGGTCGATCGGGCAATGATCTGCGGCTCGATGGATTTCCTTAAAGACACCAAAGCGCTTCTTGAGGAGGCGGGCCTGACCGAGGGCGCGAATTCGAAACCGGCCGAGTTTGTGGTCGAACGGGCCTTCGTCGACTGACAGCGCCCGTCAGTATTCGGCGTAGATCTCGATCACGTTGCTTTCCGGATCGCGGAAGAACAGCGTGTGGTGACGCCACGATTCGAGATCGGTCGGCGGACGGATGATATCGACGCCCGCCGCGATAAGCTCCTGATGGCAGGCCTCGATCGCCGGGGGCGGCACACGAAATGCCAGTTGTACAGAGGCTGAGCCTGCCACTGTTGGCCCGTCGTTCCAGGCCGGTGCCGGGCCGCGCGGACGGAGCGTGAGGAGGGTCGCGCCGATGCGGAAACTGACCCAGTTCGGCAGATCCTGCTCTACCCGAAAGCCCATGACATCGCGGTAGAAGGCAACCGTCTCGTCGAAACGCTCGCAGAGCAGGACCGTGTAATCCAGATTGTGGATGTCTTTGAGACTCATTGGCGGCTGGGTTACTCGGCCGCCTGCGCCGCGCCTTCCTCCCAGTAGCCATCGACCTGCCAGCCGTGCTCGTCGTAGTCGGACATGCATTTGTCGGCGAAGGCGGTCATCTCGGCCAGTTTGCCTGTCCCCATGGCCTGGAAGATCGACTGGAAGCGCACCATCTCGTTCGAGCCGGCGTAGTTGCGCTCGTAAAGCTCGTGACGGCCGCCAAATTCCGATCCGACTGCATCCCAGAGCAGCTTCATGATCTTGATGCGGTCCTTGTAATCGACCCCGTTCGAGCCGCGGACATACTGTTTCAGGTACCGATCAACGTTCGGGTTGCCGAAATCACGGGCCGAGGACGGCAGGTAGATCAGGCCCGAGGCCACGACCTGTTGGACAATTTCTTTCACACGCGGCCACGCTTCGGTCGCGAGCATC
>JBCCMP010000281.1:0-6898 GCA_039026295.1 Pseudomonadota bacterium
CAGCCGGTCGCGGTTCTGGAAGACCACGACATCGCCGTCCAGGCTGACCGTGTAGTCGGGCAGGTGATCGTGCTCGATCAGGACCTTGATCATCTGCTTGAAGACCCGTTTGGGACTGTTGGAGCCGCATTTTTTCAGCAAAAGCTCCAGCGAGATCCGCCAGTCCGCCTGGGCACCGCAATGTTTGCGGGCAATCTCGTAGACGCGCCGCTCCAGGGGTTTGCGCAGGCGGAAGTAATCGCGGTGCAGCGTCAGCACCGATTTCGCCATCACCGCGCGATACATCCAGTCCGAGAGCGTGACCGAGACGCTGACCATCCGGCCATCGCGGGTCTTGCGCTGGATCTCCCACTTGTCGATCAGGCCAAAGCCGGTGGTGGTCTCCACCCCGCCGGTTTCGATATTGGTGACAATGCGGGTGCCTGACAGCCGCTCGAACGCCTCGCGCAGGCGCCGGTAGCCATCGCCCGAGGTCTCGCGGTTGGTGGCGACCAAGAGGTCATGAGCCTTCAGGTGCAACGTGGCGGAGGGCTCCTCGCCCGCGTTCATCTTCGCGATCAACTGGCTGATGCAGTAGATCATCACATCCTTGTCGTGGATCGTCGCAAGGCCTTTGACCGAAGGCGTGATCTCCACCTGGGTGCCGTTGTTCTCATAGCTCAAGATGCGCCGATCGGGCCGGGTGCTGAGCGAAAAGATCGGATGCTCCATGGACGCCATGTCGTCCTTGGGGATCGCATCCAGCACATCGCAGATGAAGAAGTCCGCGGTCGGATGCCGGTCGGGCAGAAGGGGCGGACGGATCGCACCAGGATTGGCTGCGGCGCCGGTATCATGGGTCTCGCGCATGATCGATCTCCTGCCCGGTGGTCTGCGATCTTTCGTGGTTTCAGTGACACTTACCCTACTTTCGTGGTTTCATTTACACAAGACCAATCTTCGTGGTTTCAGATTCACATGGCCAAGTATCGTGGTTTTGGAGTCACATCACCGTGGTTCTGGAGTCGCCAAAACGTGGTTCTGGAGTCAGAGCTTCGTGGTTCTGGAGTCAAAGGCCCTGTAAAAGTGGCTAATTTTCACAAGATATCAATATGTTAGGGAGAAGCCGCCAGGGCGTAACACTAAATAACACTTTCTATTAACACACTTTAACACGAGGGCATGGCAGGCAAAGAAACACCCACAAAAAAGAGGCTTAGAAAAAGCCACAGCCCGAAGATTCGGGGACAAAACAGCCTTAAAGGCCAAAGAGCCAAAAGGCCTTGGCAGACCCTTTAGGGCGCACTCCGACCGGAGTGAAACGAGGATCAGATTGGATCGCACGTAAACCAAGACGATTAGAGCGGGCGGTCTGATGCAGTCAGATGGGATCCCGGCCTAATCGGCAACTTGCAGGCGCTGCCCGGTCTCTTCGTAGTGATAGCCCTCGACCCAGCGTCCGATCAGTTGGCGGACTTTTTCCGGCGCCTGCTGCTCCATAGCCTGGATCAGCTCACGCATCAGTCCGGCCATTTCGATCTGCGAGGGACAAGCCTCCTCGGCCCGCAGGATCTTCGGATGGGGGGTCGGCAACGTGTCGTCCCCGATCAAAAGCTCTTCGTAAAGCTTCTCGCCGGGGCGCAGGCCGGTGACCGCGATCTCGATATCGCCCCCGGGATTGGACGGGCTTTTGACCGTGCGGCCCGACAGCTCGATCATCCGCCGGGCCAGATCGATGATCTTCATGGGCTGGCCCATATCCAAAACGAAGACATCGCCGCCACGAGCATAAGAGCCTGCCAGCAAAACCAGCCGCGCGGCTTCGGGAACGGTCATGAAAAACCGGGTGACATCCCTGTGGGTCAGCGTAACGGGGCCGCCCGCGGCGATCTGTTCGCGAAAAAGCGGGATGACCGAGCCAGAGCTGTCGAGCACATTGCCGAACCGCACCATGGCAAAGCGCGTTCTGTCCGAGCGGTTCTGGAGATCCTGGATCACCATCTCGGCCAGGCGCTTGGTCGCCCCCATCACATTGGTCGGGCGCACCGCCTTGTCGGTGGAGATCAGGATAAAGCGCTCCACATCCGCAGCCCGGGCAGCTTCGGCCAGGATCTGGGTGCCGAAGACATTGTTGCGGGCGCCCTCCAGCTCGTTTTCCTCCACCAGAGGAACGTGCTTATAGGCGGCGGCGTGCAGCACGATCTCGATGCCATGCTCCTCCAGCACCTGGGCGACCCGCTGCTGATCCGTGACTGAGCCCAGCATGGTCGCGACTTCGGTTCCGGTCAGTTCCGCCAGGGGCCGGATTTCCCGGTCGATCCGGTAGAGCGCGAATTCCGAGTGATCGAACAAAACGATCCGGCGTGCCCGGCAATGGAGCATCTGGCGGCACAGCTCCGAGCCGATCGACCCGCCCGCCCCGGTGATCAGAACCGCGCGCCCGGCATAGGCTTTGGCAATGTCAGGCCCGTCCAGATCAACCGCGCCGCGGCCCAGCAGATCGTCCGAGGAGACCGGCTTCAGGCTCGTCAGCACATCGCCGTTCTCCACCATATCGGCCAGACCAGGCATCGCCTGCACATCGCAGGGCAGAGATTCGAGCCCCGCCACGATCTCCTTGCGCCGAAACGGCGGTGCCGACGGGAGCGCCAGCAGAATACGCTTGATCCGTCCGGACTGGGCCAGCGCCGTCAGTGCCGCGGGGGCCTGGACCCGCCGTCCGCCAATGATCACGCCCTCCAGCCCGGGATTGTCGTCGACCACCGCGACGACGCGCATCTCCGGCGATTTGCCGAGCGCCGACAAAAGCTGTACCCCCGCCGCCCCCGCACCATAGACGGCCACGGGCGTGCGCTCCTGCCCCAGATGGATCAACCATGTCAGCGCGTGCAATAGCCCAAGCCGCCCGAAGGTCGTCAGGCAAAACAGGATCAGTCCGAAGATCAGCGGCACCGAGCGCGGCGCGCCCAGATGCCCAACCCAGTTCACCGCGGTGCCGGCCAGCGCCAGGATCAGCGCATGCTGGCCAAGCCGCCCGATCGAGCCCAGATCCAGCGCCGAAAGCCGAAGGGAGTGGGTGCCCAGCACCAAACTGATTGCGATGCTGAGCCCAGCCATGACCGGATAAAGCGGCAGCGAGCGCTCGATCGTCTCGGCAGGCCAGGACTCGCCCATGCGCAATGCGATGGCGATGGTCAGTCCGACAGCAACAGCAGTAATGTCGAAGACCAGGGTCAGCACCTGCTTATAGGCGCGGGGTATGTGGGCAATGTTGCGGAGCATTTTTGGTTGGTCCAGGGAAAGAATATTGGGACACCGTGAGGCACCCAATCAAGTTACGACGTATTCGTCCCCACAACCCGAGCGATAAATCAGCCCTGCGACTTAGTCCATTGTTTTATCGCCGCATTGAAATAGGGCTTGTTTTAAAAGCCGTATTCACCGGACGCGTGCAGCCGATGGTTGAAGGCGGGCCCGTGAAGCTGATAGGTAGCCAGGGCCTGAGAATCAGCCGGTGCGCCCCGATGCACCGCCCGGTTCGGGCGGCACCGGTATCCGGGTCTCGACGACCCGCAGAGCCGGCCTTGACGAGAAGAAGATCTCTGCGACGTGAGCCCCCGAAGTCCTGCCCCGATCCGGCCCGATAGTCCCGGCCACAGGTTTAGGCCGGTCTGGCTTGGCCGCGCGCGCCCATCAGGAGAGCTGCGATGATCAAATCGGCCGCCGTGATCGGACTGGGATATGTCGGCCTGCCGACCGCCGCCGTCTTCGCCGATGCGGGGTTGCCCATCATCGGCGTCGATGTGGACGCGGCGGCGGTGCGCTCGATCAATGCGGGCAAGCCCCATATCGTCGAGCCGCATCTCGATGCTCTGCTGCGCGGTGTGGTCGACAAGGGCAAGCTGCGCGCGACAACGGTTCCCGAGGCCGCCGATGTTTATGTCATCGCTGTGCCGACCCCGTTCATGGACGGCAAGAAACCCGATTTGAAATTCGTGCGCCAGGCAGCCGAGGCGATCGCACCGCTGCTGGCACCCGGCGCGCTGATCATTCTGGAATCGACCTCGCCCGTGGGGGCGACGGAACGCATGGCCAGCTGGCTGGCCGGGCTGCGCCCGGACCTGAGCTTTCCGCACCAGGCGGGCGATGATGCGGACATCCACGTGGCCCATTGCCCCGAGCGGGTTCTGCCGGGCCGCGTCCTGCACGAAGTCGTGCACAATTCCCGGATCATCGGCGGCATGAGCCCGGCCTGCGCCCAGGCCGCCGCCGCCTTCTACCGCCATGCGGTCAAAGGCGAATTTCATCTGACCGATGCCCGAACGGCAGAACTTGCCAAACTGTCCGAGAACGCATTCCGGGACTTGAACATCGCCTTCGCCAACGAGCTTAGCCTGATCTGCCACGATCTGGAGATCGACCCCTGGGAGCTGATCGACATGGCGAACAAGCACCCGCGGGTGAACATCCTGAAGCCCGGCCCGGGCGTCGGCGGGCACTGCATCGCCGTCGACCCCTGGTTCATTGTGGATACGGCGCCTAAGACCGCGACCCTGATCAGGACCGCCCGCCAGATCAACGACGGCAAGCCCAACTGGGTCGCCGACCGGGTGGCTGAAAAACTTGCCGACCATGACGCGCCGGTCATTGCCTGCATGGGGCTGGCCTATAAGCCGGATGTGGACGATCTGCGCGAAAGCCCGTCGGTCGCGGTGGTCGAGGATCTGCTGCGCCGCCGGCTTGGCACGGTGCTGGTGGCAGAGCCCTATATCTCGGAGCTGCCCGCAGCTTTGGCCGGGGCGGATCTGGTCGCCCCCGAAGAGGCCGTTGAACGGGCTGATATCGCAGTCTTTCTGACCGCCCACCGCGCATTCCGCGCCCTGCCCGCCCCCATGCTGGCGGGCAAGGATATCATCGATACCTGCGGGGTTCTGCGCGGTTAGGAGGATTTGGCCGGTATCGCCTTTGGTGCAAATCCGGCCCAAACTCTGCCCAGACCCAACCCGAGGCGGCGGGCGGCCCCTCGCACTTCCCTGCAAACGAAGCTTTCGCCCGGCGGCATAATCCTCTAGAACGCGATGAAACCTGACCTAACGCGGGGGGCCAGGACGAACGGGGCGCCGAATGCGCAAAGACTCTATCGCTGCGATCCAAAGCCTACAGTTGATGCAGAAGGACGGTGAGCTGGACTTTATGCAGTTCGCCGGCACGCTGTGGCGTGGCAAATGGCTGATTATGCTTTGTATGCTGCTGGCCCTGGTGGTCGGCGCCTACTATGCCTTTGCGGTGGCCGTGCCGCGCTATGCCGCCTCGACCACGGTGGCCCTCGAAAGCCGGGACAGCCAGGTCGTCGATTTCGAAAGCGTCGTCTCCGGCCTCAGCGCCGATCAGGCCACCATCAACACCGAGGTCGAGGTGCTGCGCGCGCGCATCCTGATCGGCAAGATGGTCGATCAGCTGAAGCTGGCCGAGGACCCTGAATTCAACCGCTATCTGCGCCCGAAGACGATGTGGTCGCTGGGCGGGATGCTTGAGGAGCTGGGCCTGAAAGCGCCGCGGCCAGAGCCGTCTGCCAAGGCCCTGCGCAATTCGGTCGTCGACGAGGTGCTGCGCATCATCGCGATCAGCAATCCGCGCAATTCCTATGTATTCCGGATCGCCGCTTCGACGGAATCGCCTGAGAAATCGGCGCTGATCGCTGATACTTTGGCGCAGATCTACATCAACGATCAGCTGTTTACCAAGTTCGAGGCAACCGAACAGGCAACCGGCTGGCTGACCGACCGGGTCAACGAATTGAAGCTGCAACTCGAAGCGGCCGAGACCCGGGTCAAGGAATACAACCGCTCGATCGATCTGATCGGGCCCGAAGCGTTGGAGGCGCTGAACCGCCAGCTCAAGGATCTGCGCGGCCGTCTGGTCGGGGCCGAACAGACCCGGGGCGATTTGGCCCGCCGGGTCGAGACCATGGAGGAGGCCCAGCGCACAAACGATATCCTGGCCATGGGCGCCGCCGCCGGTGACGAGGGGCTGATCGCCTCGGTCAGCCGGGCATCCAACAACCCCGCCGCGCGCGAGGCCTTCGACGTGCGGTTCAATGCGCTGCTGACCCAGCTTCAGGTATCGCGCGACCGCGAGGCCCTGCAGGGCCGTGCCCTCAGGGCGTCGGTCAAGGATATCGAGAGCCGGGTCGAGGCCCAGTCGGCGGATCTGGTCAAACTGCAGCAATTGCAGCGCGAGGCCGTGGCCAGCGGTCAGATCTACGATTATTTCCTGTCGCGGCTGAAAGAAACCTCTGTCCAGCAAGGCATCCAACAGGCCGACAGCCGGATCCTGTCCTATGCGGTCGAACCGGAAGAGCCATCGCGCCCGCGCAAGGGCATCATTATGGGCCTTTCGATGATTGCCGGTCTGGTGCTGGGCGTCGTGCTGGTGCTGCTGCGCGAGATGCAGCAAACCGGCTTCCGCAGCGCCCAGGATCTTGAGGACGCCACGGGGCTGACCGTTATCGGCCAGGTGCCCCGCGCGCCCAAGGCCCGGCGCCGCAAGGTGCTGGATTACGTGGTCTCGAAGCCGACCTCGGCCATGGCGGAAGCCGTGCGCAACCTGCGCACTTCGATCCTTTTGTCGAACATCGATACGCCGCCTCAGGTGATCATGATGACCTCGTCCGTGCCGGGCGAGGGCAAGACCACCCAGACCCTGGCGCTGGCCCAGAACCTCTCTGGTCTGCGGCGCAAGGTGCTGGTGATCGAGGGCGATATCCGCCGCCGGACCTTTCGGGAATATTTCGACATCACCGAAAGCAACGGCCTTTTAAGCGCGGTCTCCGGCCAGAGCCGCCTGGAAGACGTCGTCTGGCGCTCGGATCAGTTGGGCGTCGACATCCTGGTGGGCGAGGAAAGCTCGATCAACGCGG
>JBCCMP010000282.1:0-6895 GCA_039026295.1 Pseudomonadota bacterium
GCCTTCCGAGCCAAAATGGGCCGCACATCCCTTGGATATCAACATGGATGTCAATTATTTTCTTTTTCCAATATTCGCCGCTATCCGACTCATCGAATTCGGATTTGTACTTGGTAAAAAGGCGGCTGGCACCGTCTCCTATAAAGCCTTGGACCGTGATTACTATAATTACGAAGAATGAAAGCCCACCCAGCTGTAAAATATTATTATAAGCCAGTCCATCCGGCTCAATAAGATATGAAATCACTTCGATTGGCGCAAGTGAAACCACCATAACTAAAATTAGCACTACGAGCGTAAGGTTAAAAAACCAAGCGCCAGCATAAAACCGAATCAGCAGGCCATTATACAATTTGGCAAGGTCAGTATTCATTTAACAACTCTTTAAACACGCAATGTCCTTTTGAAGGATTGTCAGTCATTCGTCAGCCGCCCAAGCTCATCTGCTATTTCGCTGAATTCTCCGTCGCCAACGCAGGTGGACTGAACCAGCTCTATAGTGGATGCATTAAGATATGACCGAAGTTTGGCATCATACGGCGATCCTCTCCCATACAAGGGAATATGTCCCCCAGAGTGTTTATCGGACTTATTAGCGACCGTTAGAAACCAAATATCGTCTGGTACTTTCGCAACATTTTGAAACAGCTCATCCAAAAAATTAGAGTCTTCCTCAACTCCCTGCGTCAGATAATCATTATCAAAGGTTGGCGGGGGCGTGCCGGCTTGGTGCGCATATCCACAAGCGACTACGTTGATGATGCCCTGGAGCTGCCTGCCATCGATGACACCGGTGATAGTTTGTTCCATCAGCAAATCCCGAGCGCCGGGATCTCCTGGCGTGTCCATGAGGACTAGATAATCTGAGTTCATCTTGCCCATGACACTCATAGGCTGCATCGTCGATTCAAACGTACCATCCTCTCCCACTGGAAAAACGTCTGTGACACCAAATGCTTTGCTAATTAAGGTGGTCTTTCCTACACCCGTAGACCCTGTTATGACGATTGATTTGCCGCGTTTGTAAGCCAGTGGGATTAAAAAAGAATCCCTTAAATGCTCTATCGCGGCTGAAATACCTTTTTTCAACTTAATCCTCCCCAGTTAGCGATTTTATTCAAGAATCTCCGCTTACTGTCAACCTGCGAATGTTGGACAGCCTTTCACAATGCTGGATTTAAAATGAGTTGAGAAATATCAGTGACTTGTAATCCACTGCTTCTGCCGCGAGGCCTAAGCATCACATGCCTTGTATAGATAAGCATCTTCCTGAGATGCTGCCGAACACGGGAGCGAGCTTCAGAGCTTATGTGGCCTACTGTTCTACCTTAGAGGTTCAGTTAATCGGAGCCCAATGGCTGACAGAGTCTTTGTCCCGCATACTTCAAGTTAATCAACGCCATACCGAACTGCGACTGTTGCGCAGTCTCCGCTTAGCCATTTTGAACGGACACTCTCGATCGGCTCCCTGCGGTCTGCGAGGCTTGGCAAATCGAGAATGATCTCTGACCACAGCAGCTTTGTCTGAACACGAGAGTGAACTCGCTGTCCTTGGTTTGAAGCGCAAATGTCAGGATATCTCGATGCCTTAGTATTCTAAAGATGTCTCCTTCTGGCGCTTACCGGACCTTCGTGCGCCCTGCAGCATTATATAGATTGGGCTCGATCAAGTCCTTCGCTGCGCCTAACATCAAAGTCCGTTCCGGGCGCGTCCCAGACGTTTGAACGTCCGGCAGCATCGGTCAACTTGGGCTCGCAGCAGACATTTGCTGCGCGGCAATATTGAGCATGCATCGAGGTCCACTGACAGTTCGTTCCATGGTTGCTCTCGTCAGTCGCAAAATACACGATCAACGCAGCGGTCATCCGAGCTCTGCGCCCCATTTTCTTTTCGCGTCTGCCGGGATAGAGGGACATCACGCTTAGCGGGAGACGTCCATGTCCTTCTTCAAGAAAATGAAAGAGCGGCTGTTCAAGTCGTCGTCGAAGCTGGACGAAGGCCTGAATGCTCTGGTCGAGGATGGGGACGAGGTCGAGGAAGCGGCTCCGCCGCCGCGCATGGAAGCGCCCAAGGCTGACTATACGTCGGAGCCCCTGCCTGCATCCGATCCTCAGCAGCCTGTCGAAACCGTCGACACGCCGGAACCAGTGGTCGAGGTGCCGCCGGCCGGAACCACTACCCAGAACCCTGCGGAGTACCTTGTCGAAGAACCAGCCGAGGAAGCGGCCACCGCACCGGAATCGGCGCAACCGGCCTCCGCCTCCGAACCGCAGCAACCGGAACCACAGCAACCGGAACCAGAACGCCGGGGCATGCTGTCCCGGGCCATCGGGGCGATCGCGGGCACCCGCACCGTGCGCAAGCGGGTGCTGGACGATGACATGCTGGAGGAACTGGAAGAGCTGCTGATCACCGCCGACATGGGGGTCGATACCTCGCTGAAGGTTTCTGCCGCGCTCGCCGAGGGCCGCTTTGGCCGTGCGGTCGGGGCCGAAGAGATCAAGCAGGCCCTCGCTGCCGAGGTGACGAAGATCCTGGAACCGGTCGCCCGGCCGCTGCCGCTCTATGCCAAGCGGCCCCAGGTGGTGCTGGTCTGCGGCGTCAACGGGTCCGGCAAGACCACGACCATTGGCAAGCTGGCGAGCCAGTTGAAATCCGCCGGCAAGTCGGTGGTCATCGCCGCCGGGGACACGGTCCGTGCCGCCGCGGTCGAGCAGTTGCAGGTCTGGGGCGAACGGGCCGGGGTGCCGGTTCTGACGGCCGAGCAGGGATCGGACCCTGCCAGCCTGTCCTTCGATGCCATGACGCGGGCGGAACAGGACGGCGCAGATATCCTGCTGATCGACACGGCGGGCCGTCTTCAGAACCGCGCCGATCTGATGGAGGAACTGGCCAAGATCGTCCGGGTGCTGCGCAAGAAGGACCCCGAAGCCCCGCACAACACTGTGCTGGTTCTGGATGCAACCACCGGCCAGAACGCCGTCTCTCAGGTCGAGATCTTCCAGAAGATCGCCGATGTCAGCGGGCTGGTGATGACCAAACTGGACGGCACCGCCAAGGGCGGCGTTCTGGTCGCCCTGGCCGACCGCTTCGGCCTGCCGATCCACGCCATCGGCGTGGGCGAGGCGATCGACGATCTGGATGCCTTCGACCCCGAAGAATTCGCGGCAGCCCTGACCGGCACCTGACGCCACCAGCGTGATTTGTCCCCGGCCCGCCGGATTCCCGGCACGGGACGGCGCGCGTCCCTGCTAAGACCCGGCGACAGCAACGCAAGGGTGCCGCTTGGGCGAGTGGATCATCTCCATCGAGGGAACCGAAACCGGGGCGCGGATGGCCATCCTCCTCGCCCTGGTGGCAGCCGTCGCCCATGCCATCCTGGGCGCGATGCAGAAGGCAAGGTTCGACCCCTGGCTGATGCGCGGCGCCATCGATGTCTGGGTCGGTGTCCTCGCTGTACCATTCATTCTCTTTGTCGTGCCGCCGCCCGGCACGGCATTGATGATCCTGCTGCCCGGCTGCCTGCTGATCCATCTGCTTTTCAAGTGGGTCATCGCCATGGCCTATTCCCGGGGCGCCTTCACGGCGGTCTATCCCATCGTCCGGGGCATCGGCCCCCTGGCGACGGTCCTCTTCGCGGGCGTGGTCTTCGGCGAGTTTTTCACGCTTGGCCAGTGGGGCGGTATCGCGCTGCTGGTCGCCGGGATCTTCGGTCTGGCGGCGATCAGCCTGGCGCAGGAAAAGATCGACCCGGGGACACTGAAGGTCGCGCTGGCGCTCGCCGTTCTGACCGGGCTGATCACCGCGATCTACACGGTCTACGACGCCTATGCGATCCGCACCGCCGAAGACCCGTTCACCTTCATCGCATGGTTCTTCTTTCTCGAGATGTTTCTCTTCCCGCCCTTGCTTTGGCGCCGATGGCGCACAGCGGGGGCTATCGTCAGGCCACTTTTCAAACGCGCGATTTTCGGAGCTTTCGCCGCCTATTTCTCATTCGGCTGCGTCTTCCTGGCGACCCGGCTGGACAAGGTCGGCGAGGCTGCCGCGCTTCGCGAAACCTCGGTCATCTTCGCGGCCCTCCTGGGTTGGCTCTTTCTGGGGGAAAAGATCGGGCCATTGCGCGCGGGCCTGATGGTGCTGATCGCGGCGGGGGCCGTTCTGATCGAATTCGCGGCATGATTCATCTCATGGTTGCAGTCTTGGCGAATTTGCGCATTCTGTCGCAGGGAACCTGGGGGCGGGTGACGCAAGCGGCAGGGACGGATATCTGGCGCCCATGACAGAGAACATGCAGGCCGACACCAAGCAGGCCGAGATAAATCCGCTGTTGAAGCTGGTCCTGGAAATCGGACCGCTCGCGGTTTTCTTCCTGACATTTCGATACGGCGAAGAAATTCTCGCTGATCCACGAATGTTCGGCTGGTTCGAAATGGCCACGGGTGCCGAAGCGCTGAAGGGTCAGTCCGGGCCGGTCTTCGTGGCGACCGCCTGCTTCATGGTGGCCATCGCGGTATCGCTCTCAGTCTCGTGGTGGCTGACGCGAAGTCTGCCCAAGATGGCCGTCGTCACCGCGATTGTCGTCATCGTCTTCGGCGGTCTGACCCTGTGGCTGCAGGACGAGACGTTCATCAAGATGAAGCCGACAATCGTCAACTGCATCTTCGCCCTCATCCTGGGCTTCGGGCTGCTGCAGGGCCGCAGTTACCTGAAGTACCTGATGGGCGATGCCCTGCCGCTGACGGACAAGGGGTGGATGATCTTCACCGGGCGCTGGGTGATGTTCTTCCTGTTCCTCGCGGTCCTGAACGAGGTGATCTGGCGCACGCAGACAACAGACTTCTGGGTCAGCTTTAAAACCTTCGCCAACCTGCCGCTGACACTGGCCTTCGTGGCCTTTCACTGGCCGTTTCTTCAGCGTCACGCGGCGGAGTAATCGACGTCTGATCCTCGTCTAATCTTCGTCCAAAGCGCAGATCCCTCGGGTCGCTTCGGGCGGAAGGGCGTCCACCATCTCACGCACGGTTTGACCCAGCACAGGATGCGTCCAGTCCGGGGCAACTTCCAGCAGCGGCAACAGCACGAACCCGCGCCGGTGCATCCGGGGATGGGGCAGGAGAAGCTGATCCGGCGGGGTTGCCCGCGCCGTGTCGTCGTCCAGCGCCATCCAGGTCTGAAGAATCTCGTGATTCGGCGCGATCAGGTCCCCAAAAGCCAATAAATCGATGTCACAGACCCTTGGACCCCACCGAACCGGCCGGATTCGGCCCAATTTGTCCTCGATTCCATGAAGCATCGCCAAAAGCTGCTTTGGCTGATATGCTGTCTTTACAAGGGCGACCGCATTCAGGAAATCCGGTCCGCTGTCAACGGGGACAGCAGGAGTAGAATAGGTGCGGCTTATACGTGTTATGGTAGTATCCGGCATCTCTGTCACTTTAGAGATCGCCAGATCAAAAGTTGACCTAAGGTCAATTTCTGCCAGGGACTGGTTGGTCCCAAAAGAAAGCAAGGAATCAGTCATAAATTTGCCATAGAGGGCGTAGACACGGACGCAGCCTAGCATTACTAGGGCTACAGCAAAGACCGTTCGTTGGAAGCCTTACAGTAGCGCCAATTTTTATCGCTGGCAAAGAAGCTCAAAAGGGATAGCACGAAAAATGTTTTACCGAGACGAACGTTTGGCACTTTTTATCGACGGGTCAAATTTATACGCGGCAACAAAAGCCCTTGGATTTGACATCGACTACAAATTGCTTCGATCCGAATTCATGCGCCGCGGAAAAATGGTCCGCGCATTCTACTATACAGCTCTGATCGAGAACGAAGAGTATTCCCCGATCCGGCCGCTGGTAGACTGGCTCGACTATAACGGTTTCACGTTGGTCACGAAGCCCGCGAAAGAGTTCACGGATTCGACTGGGCGTCGCAAGATCAAGGGCAACATGGACATCGAACTTGCGGTGGACGCCATGGAGATGGCCGACCATGTCGAGCATATCGTCCTGTTCTCGGGCGACGGCGACTTCCGCAGCCTTGTCGGTGCTTTGCAACGTAAGGGTGTGCGCGTGTCTGTCGTCTCGACAATCCGTTCGCAGCCGCCGATGATCGCCGATGATCTGCGCAGACAGGCCGACAACTTCATCGAGCTGGAAGAACTGAAGGACGTGATCGGGCGTCCGCCGCGGCCTGCGCCTGCCCCCGGTGCCCTGCGCGAAGCGCCGGTGCTGGAGGATGAAGTCGAGCCGTAATCGACCTCGGTGTCCGTCCCGCAGCCATCAGAGGCACCGCGTGACTGCGATGCCTGTCCACGGCTGGTAGACTATCGCCATGCGCTGCGCGCGGAGCATGACGACTGGTTCAACAACCCTGTCGAAAGCTTCGGCGACACCAATGCCCGCCTGCTGATCGTCGGCCTTGCGCCCGGTGCGCGCGGCGCCAACCGGACCGGGCGGCCGTTCACCGGCGACTTTGCAGGCGACCTGCTTTACGCAACCCTGGGAAAATTCGGTTTTGCAACTGGCACCTATGCAGGCCATGCGGCGGACGGGGTCCGGCTGACCGATTGCATGATCACCAATGCGGTGCGCTGTGTCCCGCCAGAGAACAAGCCTGTCGGGGCCGAGATAAACGCCTGCCGGCCATTCCTGATCCAGCGGATCGATGATCTTCCGCGGCTGGAGGCGATCGTCACCCTGGGCAAGATCGCGCATGACTCGACGATACGCGCCCTCGGCGGACGTCTGAGAGAGCACCCGTTCGGCCACGGAGCTTCATCAGACCTGAACGGGATCGCGATCACCGCCAGCTACCATTGCTCGCGCTACAACACGAACACCGGCCGGTTGACCGAGGCCATGTTCCACGATGTTTTCTCAGCAGTGCGGGCGCAGC
>JBCCMP010000283.1:0-6857 GCA_039026295.1 Pseudomonadota bacterium
AGTGCCGACGCGCTGGCAACTGCGTTGTCGCAGTACTGCCGAACCGCAGCGCCGGTCGCGGCTCCGCCTCTGCGGTTGCGGCAGATGGGCCGCTTCTTTGCGCTGATGCCGAACGGTGCGAGCGAGGGACTGTCTGGTCTCGCAGCCGGGCTTGTTGAAACGTTGGACGCATATCGTGCGCCTCCGCATGACGGAGAGCTGGCGAGACGGCGATCGGCCGGACTGAGCGCGCGACAGGACGCAAATCTCGTTCGTTGGGGGTATCCATACGTCATGGACGAGTTTCGTTTTCACCTGACGTTGACAGATGGGGTCCCCATCGAAAGCACACCGGCGATCGAGGGGGCTCTTTTGCCGTTCGTCACGCCGCTCACCGCTGATCCATTTGAGGTCTTTGAGGTCTGTCTGACCGGCGAGATGTCGAATGGGTTTCATAAGGTGATTCAGAGGTTTGCGTTGGAAGGTTGAGGAAGGACTGCGAGGAGTTTCTTTGCGGCCTCTTCCAAAGCACCCGTGTTGTCGATCACCAGATCAAGCGTGCCGGGATCTGGATCTTCGGCACGAGCCAGCCGGACGGCGATGTCGTCGGCAGTCTCGCGTCCCCGTGTAGCGATCCGTGCGGCCAGCACATCGATCGGCGCGGTGATCATCACGACCAGACAGGGCTTAAAACAGTGCTTGGAATCACCGACCATGCGCCGTGAAATATTTGCCAGAACATGTCGCCCGCGCGCCAGATCATTGGAGACGGTTGCCGGAATCGCATAGCTTAGCCCGTGCGCCTGCCAGCTGAGCGCGAACGCGCCTGAATTGGCGCGACGGAGAAATTCCTGCTGATCAACGCCTTCCGATTCTTCAGTTACATCAGAGACTTGGCGGGTGATCACACGCCGGGCGATCGTGACATTTGGCGAGAGGCGTTGCACTTCGCGCATCACCGAGTCCTTCCCGGCCCCCGACGGTCCAACCACCGCGACGAAGATGCCCTTCATGCCGGGGTGAAGGCCGAAACATCGACCTCGCGATCGCAAACCTGGGTGCGTGCCGCCGCGTCGTGGAAGATGCCGACGATTGCTGCACCCCGTGCCTTGGCCTCGCGGATCATATCCAGCACGGTCTGCCGGTTCTCGGCATCCAATGATGCTGTCGGCTCGTCCAGCAGCATGGCCGGATAGGGGTGTGCAAACCCCCGGGCGATGTTCACACGCTGTTGCTCTCCCCCGGAAAAGGTCAAAGGCGACAGGCCCCACAGCGCCTCTGGGATGCGCAGACGGGTCAGCAATTCGCGCGCCCGGGAAAGGCCGACCTTGGGCTGGACGCCCACGTTCAGCAACGGCTCTGCCACGACGTCCACGGCCGCCACTCTCGGGACGACACGCAGGAATTGCGAGACATAGCCCAGCGTCTGCCGCCGCATGGCCAAGATGTCTCGCGGTTCAGCTTTGGCGATGTCCAACCCGCCAACGCGGATGCTACCGGATGCGGCGAGATAGTTCCCGTAGATCATGCGCATCAGCGTCGATTTACCTGACCCCGATGGCCCGGTCAGGGCGACGCATTCGCCCGGGGCGACATCCAGTGTTGCGCGCGCCAGCACCGGTATTTCGACCCCGCCCTGGTTGTGGAGCATGAAAGTTTTCGAGACATCCGAAAGATGGATCATCGCGCCGCCCCCTCCGCTGCGTGCGCTGCCGGACAACCCGTATGGCAAGCGTATGGCTTGCGTATGGCTTCCGTACATACGCAGAAGTCGACCTGGCGGGGTAACTGTACCATCATCACACCCTCAGCACCGAGCTGACCAGAAGCTGGGTATAGCCGTGTTGCGGGTCGTCGAGCACCTGGTCTGTCAGGCCGGTCTCGACAACGTGGCCGTCTTTCATCACCATCAGCCGATCGGCGAGCAGGCGCACAACAGCCAGATCGTGGGTCACAATGATTGCGCTGAGGCCAAGTTGCCGGACGAGGCCGCGCAACAGGTCCAACAGCCGGGCTTGAACCGAGACATCCAGCCCGCCGGTGGGTTCGTCCATGAAGACAAGCCGCGGGCCGGTCACCAGATTGCGCGCGATCTGCAGTCGTTGCTGCATCCCGCCGGAGAACGCTTTGGGCCGGTCATCGATGCGGTCGGCTAAGATTTCAACCTTGTTCAGCCAGTCGAGTGCCGCGCCGCGGATCTGCCCGTAATGCCGGGCGCCAACGGCCATCAGTCGCTCCCCGACATTGCCGCCGGCCGAGACGCCCATCCGCAGACCATCACGGGGGTTCTGATGAACGAAGGCCCAGTCGGTGCGTCCAAGCATCCGGCGTTCGGGTTCGGACATCGTGACCGTGTCCTTCGGGCCATGGGTCTTGGTGTCAAAAAGCACCCTGCCCTGATCCGGGGCCAGATGACCGGCAAGGCAGTTCAGAAGGGTTGATTTGCCGGATCCGGATTCGCCGACGACGCCCATCACCTCTCCCGGCCAGAGATCGAAGGACACCTCGGCGCAGCCAACCCGGCGGCCGTAGGACTTTGAGAGCGCGCAAACCGTCAGCAAAGGCCGGTCGACGGGAATGCTGCGATCGATCACAGGCATCTTTGATCCGACAGTCATGTCGGGCCTCTGGTCGGCAGGTCCTGTCGGACGCTCATTTCGGCAGCTCCGCCAGATGATCGGCCAGCCCAGCAAGAACGTCGGCCCGCCCTTCCGGCGACAACGCGCTGTAGTTCTGAGTGCGCTGGATCTCGTATCGAGACAGCAGATGATCCTGAAGCGCCACACCGTCCAGATTGATCAGGTAGATTTCCTTGCCCCACTGCATGTCCATCGCCGCCATGCGATCTGCTTCGATCTCGCGGATAAAACGGGACATCGACATGTTCTCGCTGAGCAGGACCAGGAACGCGTCGGACTGCATCACTTCTGGCACGATGATATCGCGGGCACCGTCGCCATCCTTTGGATCGAGGTCATCCGGCAACAGAAGGTCGGTCCAGAGACGCCAGCCGGCCTTCCCCGCAAGGGCATCAAGGCGCGGTATGATCTCGTCGAACCAGCACCGGTCCTTATGCGCATAAGAGACGAAGAGTTGACGCATCACGCCGATTCCTCTTGGAGCGGAACACCTTCGCCGCCGACATGTCCCGCGTCGAGGCGCTTGCGGCAGTAATCGGTGTCCGAGCAGACGAACATCCGCCCGCCGGCATCATCCATGATGACCTCGTCGAGATAGCTGTCATCGGCATCGCAAAGGGCACAGAGATGCGGCGCCTTGGACGCCTCGAACGGATGATCGTCGAAATCCAGGCTGGCAACCTGGGTATGCGGCGGGATGGCATAGATCCGCTGTTCCCGGCCCGCCCCGAAAAGCTGCAATGCCGCCATCTCCATCTTCGGGTTGTCGAATTTCGGGATCGGGCTTGGGTCCATCACATAGCGGCCTTCGACCTGGACCGGATAGGCATAGGCGGTGGCGATATGGCCGTGCTGCGAGATATCCTCGTAAAGTTTCACGTGCATCAGGCCGTACTCTTCCAGCGCATGCATCTTGCGCGTCTCTGTCTCGCGCGGTTCGAGAAACCGAAGTGGCTCGGGGATCGGCACCTGGTAGACGAGGATCTGGTTCTCTGTCAGTTCCTCCTCGGGGATGCGGTGGCGCGTCTGGATGATCGTGGCGCTCGCGGTCTCCTCGGTCGTTTCCACCCCGGAGGTTTTCTGGAAGAACTTGCGGATGGAGACAGCGTTGGTGGTGTCATCAGCGCCCTGATCGATGACCTTCAGCGTATCTTCGGGCATCAGGCAAGCCGCCGTGACCTGGACGCCGCCGGTGCCCCAGCCATAGGGCATCGGCATCTCGCGTGACGCAAACGGCACCTGATAGCCAGGTATAGCGACGGCCTTCAGCAAGGCGCGGCGGATCATTCGCTTGGTCTGCTCGTCCAGATAGGCGAAGTTGTAGTCGGTCAAACCAGAACTCCTCTTTCCATGAGTTCGACCGACAAGGCAGAGGGGGTTCGGAACTGGATCGCATCAAACCCGATAAACGCGGCGGACGCGATGTTTGCCGGACTGTCATCGATGAAGATGCAGTCCTCGGCCGCTTTGTCATATCGATCCAGAAACAGCTGGAAGATTGCCGGGTCCGGCTTGATCAGCCGTTCATGGGCCGACACGACCACGCCGCGGAAGCTGTCAGAAAGGAAAGGGAAGCGGATCGTGCATTCTGCCCATTTTTCTGCGGAGAAGTTGGTGATCGCGTAGAGCGGCACCTCCGCCTGTTTCAGCCTTCCAAGGATCTCGACCGTTCCGCCGATGCTGCCCGGGACAGAGCGCTGCCAATCCGTGTCTGCCCGTGCGATCAGGTCGGCGTATTGCGGAAATTTCCGGGCGAGGCATTCCACCCCTTCTGCCCAACTGCGCCCGTGATCCTGTTTCAGGTTCCAGTCAAATAAGCCGATTTCATCGAAGAAAGTATCCACGGCTGCATCATCTGCGAAATGGTCGCGGTAGATGGCCTTTGGATCCCAGTCGAGCAGCACGTTGCCGATATCGAAGACGATGGTGGTCATTCGGCTGCCTCGGTCGCCGCCGCGTCGCGGCGGATCTGGCGCACAAGTTCAAGTTCGGACTGAAAGTCGACATAGTGCGGCAGCTTGATGTGCTCGACGAAGCCGGTGGCCTGGATATTGTCGGCATGCGCCAGAACAATCTCCTGATCCTGTGCGGGCGCGCCGACGAAATCTTCGCCGAGTTCCTCCCACCTGAGCGCCCGGTCAACCAGGGCCATGGAGATGGCCTTGCGTTCCGACTGGCCAAAGACCAGCCCGTAGCCGCGGGTGAACTGCGGTGGCTCGGTCTTCGAGCCCCGGAACTGGTTGACGGTCTCGCACTCGGTGACCTCGATCTCGGCGATCTCGACCGCAAAGCCAAGTTCCGGGATGTCGATCTCGACCCCCACCATGCCGATGCGCAACTCGCCGACGAACGCATGGTTGCGGGCGTATCCCCGCTGCGTCGAATAGCCGAGGCCAAGCAGAAAGCCTTCGTCGCCGCGGGTCAGGGCTTGCAGGCGCAGGGCGCGGGATGCGGGGATCTGCAGCGGCTCGCGGGTCAGGTCGGGCGGTGCCTCTTCGGACGCCGGTTCTTGCTGGATCAGGCCTTCCTGGTTGAGGAATTCGGTGACATGCGGCTTGGCGACGGGATCGCATGGAGATGCGTGGTTGCGCGGCGGCGCGCCTTCTGCGGCGAGGGCGAAGTCCAGAAGCCGGTGCGTGTAATCGAAGGTCGGGCCAAGCACCTGCCCGCCCGGGACATCCTTGTAGGTGGCAGAGATACGGCGGATGCAGGCCATGGCCCCGGTTTCGATGGGGCGCGAGGCCCCGAAGCGGGGCAGCGTCGTCCGGTAGGCGCGGATCAGGAAGATCGCCTCGATCAGGTCGCCGCGGGCCTGCTTGATGGCGAGCGCGGCGAGGTCGGGATCGTAGAGCGATCCTTCCGCCATGACGCGCGCGACAGAAAGGGCGAGCTGCTGCGCGATCTGGTCCAGCGTCAGGCCAGGCACCTTTGGGTCGCCGCGCCGCTGTTCGGCAAGCCAGTCGTGGGCGGCTTCAATCGCGGCTTCCCCGCCCTTGGCGGCAACGTACATCGCTAACCCTCCACCCGGGTCGTGCGCGGCACGCCTGCCACCCGGTCGCCCGAGGTCAGGAAGGAATCGAGCCCCAGCGGATAGAGCGCGGCGTTCCTCTGAAAGGCCTGCGGGTCGGGAACAGTGAGAGATGCTGCATCCCGGATCCCGGGCCCGGTCAGGCGATGCGCAGAACCGAACGCCGGAAATTCGACGATCAGCGTTGCCGAACGATCGGGATATTCCGCAGTGCCGACGGCGAAGTCAGACAGGGGCTGCATCTCGTCCCAGGCGCCGAGCGCGAAGCGGGCATCGGGGCGCGACGTGATCGGTGCGCCTGTGTGGAAGGCAAACCAATCGCGGACCTCGGGCAGATCCACAGACGGCCCCAGCCAGACCGGCGTGTCGTGATCGCAGAGCGTAAGCGCCAGCGTGCCCGCGGCGACGGACAAAGGCGCAGGCGGTTCGGCCCCGTCGAGGGTATGGATCGTGCCCGGTCGGGACAGCGCCTGCAACGCGGCCCGGAACGACCGTGCCGCCCCGATCGGCGGAGCGGCAAACCCGCCTTGCATGGACACGGCATCCATCAACTTTCCCCACGCACCAGGGTGAAGAAGTCGACCCTGGTGCCGTCCGCCTTGCCGGCACGCTCGCGCTTTTCGCTTTGATGGGCGGCGGCGAGGGGGGCGATGACAGCTCTGTTTATCTCTTGCGACCGCCTACCCTGCATCAGGGCATCGCAGATCGCCGCGACCTCGGCCTTGGTCCGGTCGCGGCCGGGAACATAGGCGTGCCCCACCTCGCCGGTTTCCAGCTGGAGCGAGCACCGCGTCACAGTCATTTCGCCCAGATTGAACGGTGCACCCGTGCCGCCCGTGCGGCCGCGAACCATGACGGCACCGAACTCTGGCGGACGCAGCCATTCGAAACCTGGCAGGCCCGGGAGGTTGGCCACGCGCGCCTGCAGCGCCTCGGCCGGCGCTTTGGCAAGGACGCTCATCCAATCCTTTCGCGCTGGCAGGGATGCGGCATCGAGCATGTGGACAAGTTTCCAGATTTGTCTATATTACTAGATAACTATACAAATATGAACTTTCCGGAACAAGATGCGGATCGTGAATTTTTGACGACACTTCGAAAATGGCGCCCCGCCGATGGCTGAAGCTCTTTGGCAGCAGATCCGCGCGTCGTTGTCAGACGACATAACAGCCGGGCGCTATCCCTCTGGTGCGCGTCTGCCCAGCGAAGCG
>JBCCMP010000284.1:0-6854 GCA_039026295.1 Pseudomonadota bacterium
AACCGCGGCGCCTGATGAATCTTCCGAATGCGGGCCCAATGCCGCTTCCAGCCGCGCCAACGCGATCAACCGGCGTTGTGAGATCTGCACCTCGACTTCAGCTTCCGCCGCTCCATCCAGCAGACCCAAAGTGGTCCCGGTACCGACATACTGACTGATCTCGACGTCGACGCGGGCGATGCGGGCATTAAACGGAGCTGTGATGACAGTGCGCTGCAGATCCAGTGTGGCAGACTGCGTCGCCAGATCTGCTTTCACCACCGCCTGCTCTTGCGCACTGATCTGCACCGGCAGAAGCGCGAGCGAGCTTTCCAGCGACTGAACTTTCGCGCGCTGTGCGAGGACCTCGCGTTGCTGTGCCTGCACCACAGAGTCAGACACGACGCCTCTATTCAAAAGTTGGCGCGTCCGGGCCAAGTCTGCCTCGGCCAGATTGAGCGAGTCCCGCTCGATCTTCAGCGCCTCCGATGTGGTTTGCATCGAAACGCGCATCTCGGCCAGCCGTGCCTCTGCGCTTTTGAGATCTGCACCAGCGCTCGACAGTGCAAGCCGAGCGTCATCATCATCAATCCGGACAAGGACATCTCCCTCCGATACGGAGCCACCTCGTACGAACTTTGGATTCACATAGCCGATGGAACCGGAAGTCTGTGCGACGGCGGTCCAGACCCGGGAAGGAGAAACCGTGCCAAATCCTGATACGACTGGGGTGAAGGATCGCGGCGTCGCCAGGACAAATGACACCGGAACGCGGCGCTCCTTCGGCTCGACCAAAGGCGGCGCCGGGTTAACGTTCGTTGCCTGCCAGATCATTGCAACGCCCAGTGCAATGGGCAGCAGAACCAGAAACCGATTGGAACAGCTTTTGATTGCGCGGGTGATCTGCGTCATCTGGTTTCTCCAAACGCCCAGCGGTCTGTGCAGCTCAGCGCGATACCGTCAAAACAATCCGGCGCGGCGCCGTGTGTTTGGGGGGAGCAAGGCGCCGCGCCGTTCTCTGCGCCTACTGCTTGAATTGCGCGGCCATCGCAGAGAGTTCTTCGATGCTGATCAGACCGTCAGCATTTGCGTCGATGCGGCCAAAGGCTGTGGATTCCCGGCCCATCCGCTTGATCACGCCCGCCCGGCCAATGCCATCTGCCGCGTTCAGATCGATGAGCGCCGTGAATTCATCCAGAGTCAAAGCGCCGTCACCGTTTGCATCGGCCTTCTGGACGTTTTCCGCGAGCATGTCCTGCTGCGAACTGGCCGCCGATGCGGGCAAGAACCCAGTGAAAGACAGGGAAACGGACGCAATTACTGCGAATAGCGGCGTTCTGGTCATGATATCGTCCTTTGCTCGTTTTCGAAACGCCGCCAAGCATCCGGCACCGTCTGGGAACAAAGCTAGGTGATCCATGCCACCGCTGTATCGATGGCTTGAAACGTTTTGTCTCGATTGGTCAACGGCATGTAACAGATTGTAAACGCTCGGGCGGTGGCCTTGCCCAGGCGACTAAGTTGTCCGATGTTCTGGCCATGATCGAGCAAAGGCAGACAATCCTGATCGTCGATGATGATCCCGACATCCGAAATCTTGTGGCCGAGTTTCTAAGCTGCGAGGGTCTGGATGTGGAGCAGGCAGAGAACGCCGAAACCATGGACGCGGTTCTGGCGCGTGTTCGGCCTGACCTCATCGTGTTGGATCTTATGCTTCCCGGAGAAGACGGCCTTTCGATCTGCCGCCGACTGCGGGCGGCCGGTGGTCCGGCAATCCTGATGCTGACGGCCAAAAGCGATGAGATAGACCGGGTGGTCGGGCTGGAGATGGGCGCTGACGACTACCTGGTCAAACCCTTCGGGCCGCGTGAACTGCTCGCAAGGATCCGGGCGGTCCTGCGCCGCATGTCAGGACAACGGGCCGAAGCGCTGTCGCGACGCTTTTCGTTTGACCAGTTCGTCATCGATCTGGATGCCCGGCAGATTGCAGATCAGGACGGCACTCCTTTGACGCTGACCAGCGGTGAGTTCGATCTGCTCGCGTGTTTCGTCTTGCGGCCACGCCGCGTTCTGTCACGCGACCAGATCCTCGACCAGTTGCGTGGCCGGGGGGCAGACCCTTTTGACCGGACAGTCGATATGCTGACCTCACGGCTGCGTCGAAAGTTGGCAGACGCCAGTCCGGACACCGAACTGATCAGCACCGTGCGCAACAGCGGCTATCTTTTCAAACCGATCGTAAAGGCCCTGCAATGAAACCGCGGTTTTCGATGCCGGTGCGGGTGGGGCTGATCGTGGTGATCGCCCTTTTTACCGGTTGGCTGGTGCTGCTTGCAGTCGTCTTCATCTTGATGAATCAGGGCGAAGCGCTGTCCCGGCCCTCTGCCGATCGTCTTGCTGGTCTCGTCAGCCTTGTCGAGCATGTGCCCGTTCCGGAACGGGCCGCGTTGGTGGACGCATTCGATACCTGGCAACTCACGATCATGATCACAGATGGCCCACCAGTATATGGTGCATCAGGTGTAGAGGACGTCATTGACGCTGACGCTTTGGCCGCCATTCAGGCACGCCTTGCTCCGCGAAAAGTGGTCGTATCGTCACCTGCTGATCAGCGTATTTCTGCCGGGACCTTGACCGCGCCAATCAAAGCGATTGAGTTCCAGATTGCTTTGACAACTGGTGAAACCTTGATCGTTTTGACAAGAAGCCCCTTTGTCATCACGGCAGTCGGACTGCCACTTGGTTTTGTGGCCGCGCTCGTGGGCATCTTTATCGCCCTTGTCACGCTGATCATCATCCATCGCGAGTTTCGTCCCCTCTCAGTGCTGGCGGTGGCGGTCGACAGGGTCGACCCTGCAGGCGAGCCCACCGAATTGCCAAAGATCCGTGCGCGATCTCCGGAATTACGCTCTCTCATCGATGCATTTGCGGGTCTTCAGGATCGCCTGAGAACCCTGATCCGGGGCCGCATGGCATTGATAGGTGGGATCCAGCATGACGTGCGGACATTTGCGACGCGGCTGCGGTTGCGGGTCGAAAAGATCGCGGATCCGGCCGAGCGCGAACGAGCGATCACGGATATTTCTGACATGATCCACCTACTCGATGATGCTTTGCTGGCAAGCCGTGCTGGCGCAAGTGAACTCGATGAAGAACTGATCGACCTCGGCGCACTCGTTAAGGCAGAGACCACAGACCGGCAGGATCAGGCCGCTGCGGTCAGTCTTTCGATCGAGCCCTCTGCATGCGGTCTCACCGTCCTGGGAGACAGGCTGGCGCTGCGGCGCGTAATCGCGAACCTTGTCGAGAACGCGCTGAAATATGGCAACGCTGCGCATGTCGGGCTGACGACAGAGCAAGGCGCCCTGATCTTGACCGTCGATGATGAAGGACCGGGTGTTCCGCCTGAACAACGCGAGCTGTTGATGGAACCCTTCACCAGGGTCGAGGGCTCTCGTGCCCGCACGACAGGTGGGTCAGGGCTCGGCCTCGCCGTGGCCCGCAGTCTGTTGACGGCGCATTCCGGAACCCTGAAAATCAGCGATGCTATAACGGGCGGCGCGAGACTGACGGTGTCCCTGCCAATCTTTTCCAGCGAGTTGGTCCGCGCGCGATAAAATCGGGGCCATGCTTCACGGCCTGCCGTCTCTGTTTCACCGAAATCTAGGTCATAGTAGGTGCTGGCTCACCCTGCGTTTGGCGTCGACGTGGAACAGGGACGCGCCATATCTGACGCAATGAAGTTTTCACAGTTCACACGCTTGGCGACGATTTCCGCGCTGGCGCTTGCACTGCTTGCGGTGATCCAGCTGGAAGCAGCGCGCAGCTCGATCGAAATTGACCACCTTGATTTTGGGCAGACGCCGGTGACCATTTATCAAGGGCAATCCGCAGAGAAGTCCCTCGTCATCGTCTCGCATGGCTTCGCCGGATCGCGCCAAATGATGGAGGCGATCTCGCTGACCCTCGCCCGGGCTGGCCATGTCGTTGTCTCGTTCGACTATCTCGGTCACGGGCGGCACGATGAAGCCTTATCGCGAGATATTCACTCGCTGACTGGCACGACCGAAGATCTTGTTGAGCAGACGTTGGAGGTGATCAACCACGCAGGTCAACTGATCGACGCGGAAAAGATCGCGTTGGTCGGACATTCCATGGCGACTGACGTGGTTATAAGAGCGGTGGAGAGGTTGCCCCAGGTCAAGGACGTTGTTGCGATATCGATGTACTCTGACGCCGTGACGGCGGAACACCCGAGGCGTTTGCTGATCGTCTCCGGCGCTCGCGAGACGCGGCTGCGCGAGGTTGCGCTACAGGCGATCGCTCAGATCGACCCACGAGCCGAGGGCGAGACGGTTGTACAGACCGGGGTCGAACGTCGGGCAGTTGCCGCGCCCTGGGTGGGGCATGTCGGCGTCCTTTGGTCGGCAACGACCTTGACAGAAGTCGCTGATTGGTTGGGCAATGGCGGCCATCCGAAAACGACCGGGCTCTGGATTGCAGTTCTGCTTGCTTCGATCGTCGGGATTTTCTGGCCCCTGGCCAAGCAGCTTCCGAGGGCTCTTTCCGCTCCGACGCCGACGGCGCGCATGGCCGTCATGGCCTCCATTATTGCGTCACCAGTCGCGTTCATGGCAGGGCTCAGCGGATTGTCGGCGCTGGGGCTGGCGAGCTTCGGCGGATTGGCCGTGTGCTTTGGCGTTTGGGGCGTGGTCGTGCTGTTGGTACTGCGCCCGCAATTCCAGTTTTCAAATGCAGACGTCTGGACGGGGCTTGCGCTGATCATCTGGGGAATTGGCATCTTTGCGTTCGCCATGGATCGGTACGCCGCGGCCTTCGTTCCAAGCGGGCAGAGAGTACCGTTGATGGCTCTGTTGATCCTTCCGATGATTGCGTTCGCGCTCGCTGACAGGGTCATGGTGCACGGGCGTCACCCGGTGATCCGGATGCTGCTGCGTTTGCCGTTCATCGCCGCGCTGTTGTACGCCATGATCGTCAGGCCGGACGGTATCGGATTGCTGTTTACGGTGCTGCCCGTTTTAGTCCTGTTCTTCAGTGTTTACGGCACGATGGCAGCGTGGGCCGCACGTGAAAGAGGGCTTCTGGGCGTCGGCATCGCTTCGGGGGTGATCCTCGCCTGGTCGATTGCGGCATCCACCCCGTTGTTCTCCGCCAACTGAATGACAGCAAACCAAGCCGGCCCGAAACTAAGTTTGGCAAACAAAGTTGATTTGGTAGCTGCTTCAAACAGGACCGGCAGAAACTATTTCGGGGAGCTCACTTGGAAGAACATCCAACAAACGGCAATCGCGTTTTTTCGATGAACAACTTTCTCCGAGATCATTGTGAAGTGAATTCGCCAGATGCTTTTAAAGTTAAGCGCGGGACATCGACGCTCAGCGCCTGCATACGCAAGAGCGTGAGCATGCCGTCATCTGTAAACGCCACAAGCTCGCGATGTCCGCGTAGAGTTGACCTCGTAATCGTCCCAGATAGTCGGGTGGGCGCGGCGGGCGGTCTTAAGCCACCTCCAGCGATCGTACGAACTTCGAAGCTGAACGCTGTACGGTTCAAACTCGCGCCCTAGATGGTCGACTCTTCAAGTTCACGGAAGGCAATGCATCTAGGCCGCGATGCCTTTCACCGCCTCGTATCGACTATCTCTCGACAAATGGCGGCGAACTCTCGTGGGCCTCGGATCGGATGCCCAGGACGGCAAATAAAAAGAACACATATCGACGCCAGCATAATGGACGAAGCATTGACATCATCGAAAGGATCGCCCCCCGGCGGGCGTTGTCACCGGGGGGCAAACGGGCTCGCGCCTGTCAGGCGCGGGCCACGTTGATGACCTGCATCTGCGTGTACTCAGCCAGGCCTTCGGTGGATTGCTCCACGCCAAGACCAGAACCCTTGAAACCCGCCATCGGGATGTGTGGTCCGATGTTGGTTTGCTGGTTCACCCAAACAGTCCCGCTTTCGATGCGGCCCGCGATCTCTGTCGCCCTGTCCACGTCTTTGGAGTGAACAGCTCCGCCCAAACCGTAGTCCGAAGCGTTGGCGCGCGCGATGACGTCTTCGACATCGTCGAACGAGATCACAGGCAGGATCGGACCGAACTGCTCTTCATCGACGATCTTCTGGCCGTCTGTGACGTCCCGCACGATCGTCGGTTCTACAAAGTATCCCTTGCCTTCCGGTGCGGAACCTCCGGCAATGATCTTGCCGTTGGCCCTGGCGTCCTCGAGATATCCTTTTACCTTTTCGTACTGGTCCTTGTTCTGTATCGGCCCGATCGTCGTGCCCTGCTGCAAACCATCGCCCAACACGGCCTGAGAGGCGATGCCCTGCAGTTCGTCGCAGAAGTCATCGTATATATCGCTGTGCACGTAGGCACGTTTGACCGCCAAACAGACCTGACCCGCGTTCAAGAAAGCCCCGCCAAAAACCTTTTCAGCAGCAGCTTTTACGTCCACATCGGGAAGAACAATCGATGGATCATTGCCGCCCATCTCAAGCGTGACGCGCTTCATCCCCGTCGCCGCCGACGCCATGATCTTTTTGCCGGTCTCGGATGATCCAGTGAACCCGATCTTCGATATGCCGGGGTGCTGAGTCATCTTGGGGCCCAGATCGTTGTTGTCGGTTATGATGTTCACCAGCCCCGCCGGTATGATGTCAGCGCAAAGCTCGGCAAGCTTCAATGCAGCGACTGGCGTCGTGGGTGCGGGCTTCAGGATCAGTGCGTTGCCGGCCATTAACGCCGGTCCGATCTTCCATGCGCACAGCAGCAACGGGAAATTCCAGGCGATGATTCCGCCAACCACGCCGAGCGGCTTGTGGCGCGTCTCGATCAAAAAATCATCGTCGTCTTG
>JBCCMP010000285.1:0-6840 GCA_039026295.1 Pseudomonadota bacterium
CGCCGCGCGGCTGAACGAAAGCCCGGCCTCCGTGGCCGGTCAGCTGGCCCTGGCGCGGATTGCGCTGCATAAAATCAGCGGACCGTCACCAAGAACCAGTGGGCAAAATAGTACCTCATTTACAGCAGCTTAAAATCTATCTCTCAGAAAATGAATGATCTGGCGACTGCTAACGTTCAGCGCGCCGCGCCATCGACAGCGGCGCAGATCTCATCGACAACGCTCGCCAGCATAGCGGGATCCTCGGCCTCGCCCATCACGCGTATCACCGGCTCGGTTCCCGATGCGCGGATCACCAATCCGCCAGTCCCGTTCAAACGGTCTTCCCCGGCCGCAATGACAGCTTTTACATCCCTGTCTTCCAGCGGGCGCGCGGCGGCATTGAACCGGACGTTTTTCAGAAGCTGGGGGTAAGGATCAAACAACTGGCAGAGTTCCGAGGCAGGTTTGTCCGCGTCCGTCAGCGCCTCCAGCACCTGCAGCGCCGCCAACAGGCCATCGCCCGTCGTCACATGATCCGTCATCACGATATGGCCTGACTGCTCGCCACCCAGATTGTAACCGCTGGCGCGCATCTCCTCGACCACATAACGGTCCCCGACCTTGGTGCGGACCATTTTGATGTCTGCGCCTTCCAGCATCTTCTCCAGTCCCAGATTGGACATCACCGTGGTCACCAGTGTTCGGTGCGACAGCGCATCCCGCGCCGCCCACCGCGAGGCGATCAGCGCCATGATCTGATCGCCGTCCACGATGCGCCCGGTCTCGTCGATGATGTGAACGCGGTCCGCATCCCCGTCCAAGGTGATCCCAAGATCTGCGCCCTCATCCAAAACCGTTTTCTGGGCCAGAGCCGGGTCGGTTGACCCGCAGCCAAGATTGATGTTCTCGCCGTCCGGGTTGACCCCGACACGCACGATTTCTGCGCCAAGCTCCCACAGCACCTCCGGCGCGGTGCGATAGGCCGCGCCATTGGCGCAGTCGATGACTATGTTCAGGCCGCTCAGACCCCGGCGCCGGGGGAAGCTGGCCTTTGCAAATTCGATGTACCGGCCGCGCCCGTCATCCATGCGTGATGCGCTCCCGATGGCAGACGGCTCTGCAAGGATGGGGTCTTCGTCCATCCCGGCTTCGATCGCAGCTTCCACCTCGTCTGAGAGTTTGAAGCCATCCGGGCCGAACAGCTTGATCCCGTTGTCCTCGAACGGGTTATGCGAGGCGGAAATCATCACGCCCATGTCTGCGCGAAGCGAGCGGGTCAACATGCCAACCGCCGGGGTCGGTACCGGACCCAGAAAATGCACATCCATCCCGACCGACAGGAACCCGGCCGCCATCGCGTTTTCCAGCATGTAGCCCGACCGCCGCGTGTCCTTGCCAATCACCACGCGGTGGCGGTGCCGGCCTTTGGTAAAATGCCGACCTGCAGCAAGACCCAGCCGCATCGCAACACCGGTTGTCATCGGGTGGGTGTTTGCCCGCCCGCGAACGCCGTCCGTCCCAAAAAGTTTGCGGCTCATCTCTTATCCTCTGTTCAGTGCCCGCCAAAGACGGACAGCCTGCGCAGTCTGTTTTACATCGTGGACCCGCAGGATCTGCGCGCCCTGGTCCAGGCCCGCCAGCCCCACCGCGAGCGATCCCCCCAGCCTCAAATCCGCCTGCGGCTCTACACCCAGTTTACCAATGAAGCCTTTGCGTGAGACCCCAAGCAGCATGCCGCACCCGAGGCCGTGAAACAGCGAGAGGTTCCGTACAAGATCCAGATTATGGGCGATGGTCTTGCCGAAACCAATGCCGGGATCAACCAGAACCTCGGCCGGGTCAATGCCGTGGGTCGTTGCCGCGGCCAGCCGATCGGCTAGGTAGTCGTAGATATCGAGCAGGACGTTTTCATAGGTTGGATTGTTCTGCATCGTCCTGGGATCGCCCAGCGCGTGCATCAGACAAACACCGTCTGCTGCCAATGCCGAATTTAGGCTATCCGGGTCATGCGTCAGCGCGGATACATCATTGATAATACGAGCACCCGCGTCGATCGCCGCCTTGGCAACGGCGGCGTTGCGCGTGTCGATCGAGATGGGAACGGCACAACCACGCGAGATCAGCCCCTCGATCACCGGGATGACGCGTTCGGTTTCTTCGTCCTCGCCGACGGGCGTCGCGCCAGGCCGCGTGGACTCCCCGCCGATATCAAGGATATCGGCACCATCTGCCACCATGGTCATGGCGTGCGCGATGGCTGCTTCGGGGCCAGCCAGCTGTCCGCCATCCGAAAAACTGTCGGGCGTGACATTGACTACGCCCATCACACGAGGCGTAGAGAGTTTGATACCGGTCAGGTCAGCACGTGGACAGGCGATGCGTTCCAGCGCGGGCTGCGCCTCTGGCCACAGTGCGGCGACGGCGTCGAACGGCACGACCTCCGCCGGTCTGTTGCGGCACAGAACTTCAACCTCCCGGAACCGCAGGGCGCCGCCAGCCAGCGAATGCCCGCCCATGGATTGCGGTGTCGGGACTGGTCTGAAGTACCGGCGCTCTGCGCGATCTGTCATCTCGCACCCGTGCGATGTCGCCCCCGGCGCTTAGATAACCGCTACCGGTCGCCAATGCGAGAGATGCTTACGCTTCTTCGCCAGCAGCATCTCCGCCGGTATCATCTCGGTCGGTGCCATCTCCATCCGGGTCATCTCCATCGTCGCCCTGATCCGCGATCCATGCGACAGAGACGACCTTTTCGCCTTCGGCTGTGTTGAACACCCTGACGCCGCCGGCAGAGCGTGACCGGAAAGAGATGCCCCCCACCGGGCAACGGATCGACTGACCGCCATCCGTGACCAGCATGATCTGATCGTCAATCTCGACCGGGAAACTGGCGATAACCCTGCCGCCGCGCAGCGCCTTGTCGATGGCCTGCACACCCTGTCCGCCGCGCCCGCGCACGGGATAATCATGCGATGACGACAACTTGCCCTGCCCCTGTTCGGTAATCGTCAGGATCAGATCTTCGGCCGCTGACATCTGTGTGTAGCGCTCCTGCGGCAGGCCTATATCCGCCACGGCCTCTTCATCTTCGTCCGCCGCGTCATCCTCGGCCCCGCCGGCGACGGCGCGGCGCATCTTCAGGTAGGCAGCACGCTCCTCTGGCGAGGCTTCGAAATGGCGGATCACTGACATCGAGACGACCTCGTCGCCGCTCGCCAGCCTGATCCCTCTGACGCCGGTTGATCCTCGTCCGGCAAAGACACGCACATCGGTCGTCTGGAACCGGATCGCCTTGCCGCCCGCGGTGACCAGCATGAAATCGTCGTGCTCATCGCAGATCCGCGCACCGATCAACCGGGTGTCAGATCCTTCCTCGAACTTCATCGCGATCTTGCCATTGCGCATGACATTGGTGAAGTCTGACAGACGGTTACGCCGGACATCTCCTTCTGAGGTTGCAAAGACAATCTGCAGATTGTCCCAGTCATCTTCCGGCACATCGACCGGCATCATGGCCGCGATAGAAACCCCCTGGGCGACGGGCAGCACGTTGACGATTGCCTTGCCCCGGGCATTCCTGCCACCCAGCGGCAGGCGCCAGGTCTTCAGCTTGAAGACGATGCCGTCGGTCGTGAAAAACAGGATCGGCGTGTGAGTATTGGCCACGAACAGGCGCGTGACGAAATCCTCGTCCTTGGTCGCCATGCCCGCCAGCCCCTTTCCGCCGCGAGCCTGGCTGCGGAATTCGGTCAACGGGGTGCGTTTGATGTAACCGCCATGAGTGACGGTGACGACCATGTCCTCCTGTTCGATAAGGTCCTCGTCTTCCAGATCGCCATCGTATTCGACAATCTCGGTCCGGCGCGGGGTCGAGAATTCCTCTTTCACGGCAATCATCTCGTCCGAGATGATCTTCATGATCCGCTCCCGCGACCGCAGGATATCAAGATAGTCGCGGATCTCGTCGGCCAGGGTCTTCAATTCCTCGCCGATCTCCTGCACGCCCATCGCGGTCAGGCGCTGCAGACGCAGATCCAGAATGGCGCGGGCCTGCACGTCTGACAGGTTGTAGGTCCCGTCCTCGTTGATCGTGTGACCCGGGTCATCAATCAGGCGGATATAATCGGCGATGGCTTCAGCGGGCCAGCGCCGATCCTTCAACCGATCCCGCGCTTCGGCAGGATCCGCGGAGGACCGGATCGTCTGGACCACTTCGTCAACGTTTGCGACAGCGACGGCCAAACCGCACAAGTTGTGGGCCCGTTCGCGCGCCTTGTTCAGCAGGAATGCGGTGCGCCGGGCAACGACCTCCTCGCGGAAGGCGATGAACGCCTGCAGGAACGTTCTCAGATCCAGCTGCTCCGGCCGCCCGCCGTTCAGGGCGAGGATGTTGCAACCGAACGAAGTTTGCAGCGACGTGAAGCGGTAAAGCTGGTTCAGCACCACGTCAGGCGTTGCCTCACGCTTCAGCTCAATCACGACCCGGACGCCATGGCGATCGGACTCGTCCTGCACATGGGCGATGCCTTCGACCTTTTTCTCCCGCGTCACCTCGGCGATGCGTTCGACCAAGGTCGACTTGTTCACCTGATACGGAATCTCGTCTACGATGATCGCCCAGCGGTCCTTGCGGATTTCCTCGGTGTGGGTCTTGGCGCGGATGATCACGCTGCCACGCCCCGTATGGTAGGCCTTGTGCGCGCCGGACCGGCCAAGAATGGTCCCACCGGTCGGGAAGTCCGGGGCGGGCACATGCTCCATCAGATCGGCGACTGTCAGTTCGGGGTCCTCGATCAGTGCGAGGCACGCATCAATCACCTCGCCCAGATTGTGGGGCGGGATGTTGGTGGCCATGCCCACTGCGATGCCCTGGGACCCGTTGACCAACAGGTTCGGGAACCGTGCGGGCAAGACCACCGGTTCCTGGAATTCGTTGGAATAGTTCGGGTGGAAATCGACGGTGTCCCGCTCGATATCCTCCAGCAGCATGGTCGCGACCTTGGCCATGCGCACTTCTGTGTACCGCATCGCGGCCGGGGCATCGCCGTCCATCGACCCGAAATTGCCCTGCCCGTCCGCCAGCGGCAGGCGCATACTGAAATCCTGCGCCATCCGAACCAGCGCATCATAGATCGCGCTGTCGCCATGGGGGTGGTATTTACCCATGACATCACCGACCAGACGGGCGGATTTCTTGTAGGGCTTGTTAAAGTCGTATCCACCCTCGTGCATCCCGAAAAGGATGCGCCGGTGGACCGGCTTCAGACCGTCGCGCAGATCGGGGATGGCGCGGCTGACGATCACGCTCATCGCGTAATCCAGATAGCTGCGCCGCATCTCCTCTTCGACGGTTATCGAAGGCCCGTCATGGGGCTGGCGTTCCGGCATGTCCGGGCTACCGCCCCCATCACCGTCGCCACCGTCTCCGCCTTCGGAAATGTCCGTCTGATCGTCGTCGCTCAAGGGATCGCTCCGCCCCGGTCCGGGGTCTTTTTTGCTGGGGTTACTTTATAAACTGCGGTCGCAGCCGGAGCAACGGGTGCACTGTCGTAATTTCGTCTTTCGGCACAACCCATGGTATGGTCAGGCAAGAGGGACCACGAAATTTTCCGCGAGAACGCGGTTGGGGGGAGCATGTCGGAAGAATTCACCAAGGCCGAATGGAAGAGGATCAACGCAGCGCTTGATGCGGACCCCGAACGCTATGGCCTGCCAGAGCGGCGCTCCCGCTCGGTCGTCCTTGCCTCTTTCAACATCCGCAAGCTCGGGAACCCCGAAAAGAAGACCAACGGAGCCTTCGATTTCCTGGCACGGTTCTGCGCCCAATGCGACCTGATTGCGGTTCAGGAGGTGCTGGAGGACATGTCTGCGTTGGAGCGTTTGCGCGGTGAAACTTCCGCAAAAGCAGGTGCCGAATTCCGCATCCTGGTTTCGGACATAACCGGCGGGCGCGACGGTGCGACCGGATCGACAGTGGAACGCCTTGCCTTCCTCTACCGTGAAGGGCGGGTGGTGCCGACCGGCATCGCCTCGGACATCTCGTTCGATCGCAGCTACATCTACAAGACCCTGTGGGACAACAGGAAGGAACTGCTGGGGACGTTCAAGTCCTATGAGAAGGCCCGCACAAAAGCCGAGGCGGACGGGAAACGAAAACCGGTCTTCGTCTCCCCCCATTTCGTCGATTTCATTCGCACGCCGCACATCGCGTCGTTTGAGATCCCAACGGGCCGCACGAAAGAGCCGTACCGTTTTTCTGCAGTCAACGCGCATCTTCTTTTCGGCGATGCCAGCAAGCAAGCCGAGGAACGTCGTCGAGAGTTCGATGCCCTTTGCGACTGGCTGCTGATCAGGGCGGCAAAGCGCAAGAGCTACAATCAGGACTTCATCCTGATGGGCGATCTGAATCTCGACTTCGATGACCCTTCAACGGATCGCGGCAGCATCGTCGACGGCCTGAAAGAAATGAACGCAAAGCTGAAAAAGAAGAAGGCGGCAACCGTCGTCAATTTCCCCTTCCTCGACGATCGCAAGAGTCCGCGCACCGGCGAGATGGAGACGATCCGCACAAATGCCCGGATGAACCAGACCTTCGACCAGATCGGGATATTCGCCCACGACGACAGACTGCCAAGCTGGGAGGATAATCCGATCGTGTCGGGGAATCGGCGCAAGGACGACTATGACTATCAGGTCTTCGATTTCACCAACCTCTTCGCCGAGGTGATCAGGAAAAAGCCGATACCGGACCTGAAGAAACTCTCTAAGGCTGAACGCAAGGAATGGTCGAAGTTCATCGACCGGTTCCAGCACGATGTCTCTGACCACATGCCGATCTGGGTGCGTCTGCGTCGAACG
>JBCCMP010000286.1:0-6835 GCA_039026295.1 Pseudomonadota bacterium
ATCCGGACTGGTAGAACATCTCTTTCCCGCGCAGCACTGCCGGATCATCGACCGCCCGCCGTGCGGGTACTCCGAGGTTTCGGCTGTAGAAGGTCACCAGATCCAGACCAACATTGCCGACTTCGAAGCCATCTTCATCTGCGTGGGCACCGTCAGGGGCGTCCTGGCACCGAGATTGCGCAGCCATGCACTCGCCAGCATTATCCGGAAACAACGGGTTCGAAATACCGATGTCCCCGGCAAAGGCGCTTGCGGACTGTTCGCGCAGCGTCGGTGAGCCGGCCTTCAGGCCGAACCGGCCCAGCATAGGCACGCCGTGTTCGCGCGACATGACGATGTTCGGACGACCGGAGATACCGTCTCCGTCGGCATCGTCCGGATCTGCATTCGCCAGGATGTCGGCGGCAGGGATCGCCTCTAACAAACCAAGGCCGATCATCTGTGGCGCAATCCGGGGGGATAGCATTGCCTCTGCGTGGAGTGGACCGTAGCCCAGATCGGTTGCGCGCCATGCGGGTCTGCGCAGTTGCGCGACCTCTCCATCGCTGAGAGGAATTTCTATTTCTTCCCAGGTGACGCCAAGCCGGTATTCGGATGCAACGCCCGGTACGGCAAAGTCCTGCATCTGCCTGCCGTAGTTCGGGTCCGGCAGTGTCGGATGAGTGCCATCGATGACCCCGGCATCACCGCCCGGGATCGAGATGCGCAGGAACATCGAGATTGCGTTGTCCTGAGCCGTTTCGGGGGGATGGCCGCGGCCGTCCTTAAGATGACACCGTTGGCAGGAGCGGGCGTTGTAGACTGGCCCCAGTCCATCTGAGGCGCGGGTCGATGCAGGTGCTGCAACCCAGAGCTTTCGGAACAGTCCGTTTCCGACCTTGAAGTCCAGTTCACCCTCAAACGAGATGTTCCCCGACGGATCCGAAAAGGCGTCTCGCGAACGGCGCACACGTACTGTTGCCGCGCCCGCGGGCAGCGGCTCGAACCGTTCTGGCTGCGAAAAATCAGAAGTCGCTTTCGTTACCGCGTCGATCCGCGCCTGCTCTGCCGGTGTCCTGGGTACAACTGACAAATGGCGATCGTCCAAGGCGAAGTCACTGGACGCGAGCACCGTTGCGCCGCATGCGCCAAGCACGGTCGCAAAGATCATGCTCTTAAAAGCCAGAACCCGCAGGTCGCGCATTGTCCATAATTCTCCGTCAGCGGAGGTTTCTACTGCGCTTGTCGACGATGTTCACCACAAAGATTTGTGCACGAACCGGCATTCAACGTCGTCTGAAGCGCTATGATACACGTAACTTAGATCTTGATTCCAGATTGCAATCCAACAGATATCTTATAGATTTGGTCAACAATATCCTGTTGGAAAAACACCTATGTCGCACGCCAGCCTCCTGTCCGAAGGCACAATACCTTTCCCGCAATTCGCGGGACGGGCTGGTGTGAAAGCGTTCACGACGGAAAATCTCGGAATTCTCAATCACCTGCGGATCGCCGCTCTGAACTGCCGGTGCGCACGCCGGGCAGAGTTGAGCGAAGCATGCCGCGCTCTTTCAGAGGACCCTGTTGTGTCGGCGAGCGCGTTTTCAGAAGCGCTTGTCCGGTGCCTGCCGCAGGTCTTTGGACGCGCAGTGCGATTTTTCAGTCCGGGTGTGACGGAGACGAGTTCAGAAGAGGCATGGTTGTTGCGACTGATTGTCAGCCTGCGCGATGGTGACGATGCCAGCGCAGAGTTTCTTTTGAGATCGCGGGTTCCGGGCCATATGCGCCAGTCGGTGCTTTTTCTGGCGCGTGGGGTGGCGTGCTGACACCGATTTAGAATTATTCTAGTTCTTACTTGTAATCATTCTAAACTAGGTTATGTTCCCTTCGTCGCCGGGGTCTTCCCGGCAATGAGTTTCACGAGAGGGACGAGCCATGAATCAGACAGCCAAGAACCTGTCGCCTGACGTAACCGCGCAGATTGCAGATGCCCTGAACCAGTGTGTCGCCGAGACGGCCGTCACGACCATGATGGCGCAAAATTTCCATTGGAATGTCACCGGCATGGCTTTTGGCCCGCTGCATGACCTGTTCCAGAAGATCTACGAGGATCATTTCGAGGCGCAGGACGACATTGCAGAGCGTGTGAAAGCGCTTGGTGCACATGCTGAAGGCACACTGGCAGGAATGCTGGGCCGGTCGAAGATCGACGAACATGACGGGCATGCCAACGCTGAGGAAATGATCGCGGTCATGCTGCAGGCGCAGGAAACTCTGGCGGCGACCCTGGCCGGGGCCGGCGCAGTCGCTTCAGGTCACGGCGACACATTGACCGAGGATCTGTGCATCTCGCGTGCCCAGACCCACGAGAAATTCGCGTGGTTCCTGCGTGCGCACCTAGCCTAAGCCGACACGTCGGGGGTCAAAGCCTTTCTTCAAGCACTTCCGGGTGTAAGCAATCGCCCACCCTTTGTATTTGCCCAGACGGGACTGCTGTAACTGAAGTTCCGCGATGAACGCTTCGCGGTGCTTCTCTTTGCCAAGTTTTTTGAAGGTCTTTTTCTGGTCCTTTGTCATCGAACAGCCGATGCAATGACCTTTACGTTTGAACTTGCAGACATCGATGCACGGGCTGGGAAGCTTGCTCATGGCGCATCCGCGGCTATCGGGCAAAGCAAAACGCCTACCCTTGGCTTATCGTTTGGTTCGGATGGTGTCGAACCGCTGCGCGTCTGTCGATACAGCGAGTTACGGCGAAGATAAAGTTCTCTGTCGCCGGTTGTGGCAGGCCACGAACACCGGCGACGGAGGGTCATTCGGATTATTCGGTCGAGAAGCCGATCTCGTAGACCAACAAGGCGCCGACGGTGTGGGATGTCTCGCCGCCCTCACGGCCGAAGCGATAACCGAGTCCGGCAGTCAAACCATCAACCAGTTCCATCTCTGCGGATACTGTCCCCAAGTGATCGGTTGGCACGTTATCGACATCGCGGACCGAATATACGCCTGACAGCGTAACCGGCCCGACCGGAACGGCTGCACCGAGTGTGCCGAACAATGCCGAGTCGGGCCCGCCATCTGAATTCGGGAAGTAGGCGATTTCAGCCAGAACTTCCGCGCCGCTGTCTTCGCTGAACGGGATCGCCTGGTTCACGCCAACCACAAAACCGAATTGATCGTCGGTATCGCCGTCGCCCTTGGACTGGTACTGCAGACCAACATTGTAGCCTGTGTCCCCGATGCCACCAGCAATCGACAAGGCGGCTGACTCGGGGCTTTGCGTGTTCGAAACACCTCCGCTGTTGCTGCGTGTCAGTCCCCTGTTCTGGATGACCGAGTCGCTGAGTGCAGTCGTGTCGGCGGCAAAAATCGCCAGGGAAAGTTCGTGCTCTCCATCAAAGGCATCGAACGGAATTGCGATGCCTGCGCCCAATCGTTCGGTGAGCTCGTAATCTTCGGCGAAGTCGACACCATAAAGGCCTGGCGCAGTATCCCATGCTTCGCCGAACGCAGGGTTGAACTTACCCAGTGTCAGTGTGACGCCCTCTACCTCGTAGGCGAAATAGAGTTCCTCCACGTAGAGACCGTGGTCCTCGAAGAAACTGTCGTCAACCGGGTCGATAACCGGCTCGAACACCAGCGACGCGTTGATGCTTGCACCCGATGCAATTGACAGCTGAAGAGCAGCCTCGAAGGTCGCAAAGGTGTTATTGATTTCTGCTGCCGGATCAGTCGAACTGAAAGTCTGATCGCTTTGTACTTCAAACACAAAGTCTGCTGAGAAACTCGGATAACTCTCTTGCGCCAGTGCAGGCGTTACAAGCAACGTGCCTGCCATTGCCGTGATGATCTTCAACCGCATTTTCTTGCTCTCCTGTCGGAATGATTCCGTGCAGCGTTACGTTATAACGTAACGCTGCCGATGCTAGTCCAAAGATGGGTTAGGTCCGCTGTTTCAGCTTATTCGAAAACAGCAGAGGGGTTGTCTAGGCTGTCCGAACCCTCGAAAGCAATGGCATCGAGGCCGAGAGCCGAAACAGCACGCTCGATCGACCGCGTCTGATCGACCAGCGCATTGACGCCGCCCATCACCAGTGCTTCGCCGTCTGCGTTGCCGCGCTCGAGCATTTGGTCATAGGTAAACCCGGCCTCAGCGGCCGTCTTGATCCGGCCCAGTGCTGCCATCGTGTCGCTAAGCTTTCCGCGCATTTCGACGTCCAGAGCAGTGTCTGCCTCTGCAACCAGGTCGGAAACTGATGGCCCACTGACCACACGGCCATCGATGCGCGTATAGCTGCCCAGGTAAACATTCTGGATGCCCATGCCATCATAGAAGTGATCGTTGTGGGTGTTGTCGGCAAAGCAGGAATGCTCTTCTTCCGGATCATTCAGCATGAGGCCCAGGCGCATGCGCTCACCGGCCTGTTCGCCGTAGGACAGCGAGCCCATACCAGTGAGAATGGCGACAATCCCTGCGTCCGGATTTGCCGTGACCGCTTTGCGGCCTTCACCATTGGCACCCCAGGCCGCTGTGATCCATTCCAGATCGCTGATCAGCAGATCGGTTGCCGCCACTAGATACTCTGCCCGACGATCACAGTTCCCGTTGGTGCAAGCGGAGCCCTTGGCATAGTCCGTCCAAGGCCGTTTGCCTGCCCCCGGTTCATGGCCATTGAGATCCTGTCCCCACAGCAGAAATTCGATCGCGTGGTAACCCGTGGCAACGTTTGCCTCGATCCCGTCAGCCTCGTGCAGCGTGTCTTGCAGCAGCGCCGGTGTGATTTTGGCGGCGTCAACGGTGTTCCCGGACAACGTAAAGCTGGCATTGGCGACGACATTCAATGCTGCAAACGCGTTCTCATCGGTTGGCCCACCATAGGATGCGTCCACGTAATCGATGAGGCCTTCGTCCAGAGGCCAGGCATTCACCTTGCCTTCCCAGTCATCGACAATCGCGTTGCCGAAGCGGTAAACCTCGGTCTGCTGATAGGGAACGCGCGCCGCGAACCACGCGGCCTTCGCGGCTGAGAGCGCCTCTGCCGACGGCGTAGTAACCAACGCATCGACCGCGGTCTTCAGCCGCTTGGCGGTAATGAGGCTGTCTTCATATCCCGCCTGCGCGATATCCGCGTATGTTTCTACGACCGCAGCCTTGTCTGCCGCAAAGGCAAATCCAGAGGTGCTCGCTATCAGAACCGCTGCACCGATGACATGAGTGGATCTCATTTCACTATCCCTTGTCGAAGCCTGTTAGTGGAGGGTTGCATGCATGGAGGCATATCCCTGCATGGTTGTAGTTCTTATGTCGGCCGGGTCCATGGTCTGGCCAAGCCACTCTGCCGCGTCGACGACCGGTTCACGCCGATCTTCCCTGACGAGGTTGGTTGCATTGTCAATGGCCGCGGACCGATCACCAGCCGCAGCCATGCGCACGATTGCGAGTAACGTTGCTTCATCACGACCCAGGCAATCGCAGTAAACGCCGTGACGGGCAATCTGGCGATCAATCGAGACCGCGACGTTTGACATGTAGGCATCGAAAACCCGCAACTCGATCCGCGCCTGCAACGGTCCAAGCGCGTTCGTCAGGATGGTCCAGATCTGCTCTTGATAGTCGTGTTCAGCCATCCAAAGGCGCAGACAGCGAAGCAGGCGTTTTTCGGGCTCCGGCAGATTACTTACCGACCCGACGGGCTCGGCACCTCTTGCCATCGCCCTTTGAGCTTCCGACCTGCCGGTCGATGGCACTTTCCCGCGCCTCATTTGGTAAGCAAAAGCTTGTTCTGGCGGGTCAGGTGCAACGTATATTCGACACCTTCGTGATCGATGATTATACGTTTGACACCCTGCAGGATATCGCTGCTGGACAGACGCGGTATGGTCGGCTTGCGGTCGTCGACGGTCCGGTCGGTCGCGACGTCGGTATCTGGTTTCATGTCAACCTCCGTTCATGGAGTGCGAGTTCCAGCACCTGCCCGGCATCGTCGCCAAAATCACCGTCCAATCCCGCGGGAGCAGCAACAAAAGGGGCGGGATGGTGTTCCATCGTCTCGACCGGTTGCATGATCGATTTTGGGGACTGATCCTGCGGCATCTCGTCTTCCATGGGTTCCATTTCCGACTTTGCTGCGGAGCAACATCTTGACCCCGCGGCTGCGATTCATCTATCGATACACGACAATATCTCTCAGGAAAACAGTTCCCGAGTATTTTTGTCAAAATTTAGCTGCCGGACGGATTTGCGCGCTTAATTAAAGCTGCGTCAATTTCTTCCGGCAATGTGTGTTTCGGGGGGCGGCATGTCCGACACTACTCTGGCCGATGGCAGCATCCTTCTTGCACAGGCAAGTCCATCAACCGAACCGGCGCAACAAACAGGCCAGGTCGAGACCACGGCACCACCGCAACCCACTGGCGATACGAGCGGCAATCAGCCGGTTACTCCGCCGACCGCCGGATCTGACACTGTCGGGTCTGACATCGCCGAATCTGACTCCGCCGTCACAGGCCAGGCGCCCGCCGCATCCGATCCGGCCGTACCTGTCCTTTCCACCGATCGTCCCACTGATCCATCCGCGCCGCTTTCGACCGAAGCCGTCACAACTGATCCGCAGTTGAATGCGACGGCCCCGGCCGTTGCAGAAACGGGGCAGCCCACTGGCGATGCCGCGAACCAGCCGCCAGGCGACGGCTTTGTGGATCAGTCGATGGCAAGCATCGAGAGTTTCCTGATCTATCTGGAGCAGGGAGGACCGGCCATCTGGGCGATCTCTGCCCTTTCGGTCATTACTCTTGCGATCATCATCTGGAAAATCTGGCGTTTTGCCGTGACAGGCGTCTGGCGGCGAGAGCG
>JBCCMP010000287.1:0-6812 GCA_039026295.1 Pseudomonadota bacterium
ATAAGATGATCGGCAAACCGTGCTGCAAGGTTCAGATCATGCAGGGCGACGATCCCGATTGCGCCGCGGGCCCGGATCGCGTCGCGGATCTGAGCAAGAACCCGAAGCTGATGGCGCAGATCAAGCGCCGAGGTCGGCTCGTCGAAAAGATAGACCTCGGACCTTCGGATCAGCGCCTGTGCAACTGACACCATCTGCGACTGACCACCCGATAACTCGCTGATATAGGCGGGTGCCAGATGGCCTATCTGAGCGTCGTGCAGCGCCTGCCCGACCGCGTTCATGTCATCATCGCTTACGTGCCAGCCGCTGAGATTCTTGCGGGCCATCATCACAACGTCGAAGACGGTGAGCGCCGCGTTCGCTGCAAAGAACTGCGGCATGAAGCAGACCCTCGCCAGCCGGGCTTTGGGCGAAAGGGTCGAGAGATCCGTCCCATTCAGGATGACCTCTCCGGCCGAGGCTTTTACCAAGCCGGCAATTGCCCGGAAAAGCGTCGATTTTCCCGAGGCATTCGGCCCGATCAGCGCTGTCAGTTGCCCGGGCTGAAGCGGCGCGAAGCCGACGCCGCGCAGGACCCGTGACCGGCCATAGGCAAAGTTCAGCCCAGTCGCCTGCAGGGTCATTGCCAGTGCCTTTTGCGCTGCCCGAGGATCAGGCTGATGAAAAACGGAATGCCGATCAGCGAGGTGATCATGCCAATCGGGTAGACGATGCCGGGCGTGATCGCCTTGGACACGATCGATGTGCCGGACAGGATGAGCGCACCGGCAAGTGCGCTGAGGGGCAGGAAACCGCGTTGATCCTCGCCCACGATCATCCGGGCAATGTGCGGGCCGACCAGACCGACAAAAGCGATGGCACCGACAAAAGCGACGGCCACCGCTGACAGCAGCGATACACCGGCCAGAACCATCAGGCGCAGGGCGTTGACGTTCACGCCCAGCGCAGCAGCCTTTTCCTCGCCCATGCGAAGGGCCGTCAGCGCCCATGTTCGGCTGATGAAGTAGGGCAGAACGACGATCAAGACGGCGACGCAGATGCCGACCTTGTACCAGGTGGCACGCGAGAGAGAGCCGAGCTGCCAGAATATCAGTTGCGCCAGCTGCAACTCGGACGCGCCGTACTGCAGGAAGGCGAGCAGGGCGTTGAAGGTGAACAGCATCGCGATGCCGACCAGGATCATCGCCTCGGGCGTCACGCCCCGAAGGCGCGTGAACAGGAACAGCCCCATCGAAGCCGCCATCGCGAAGGCGAAAGCATTCACGGTCACAAACAGCGCGCCCACGTCCGGGATGACGGACCAGCCGAGCACGATCGCCACCGCTGCGCCAAAACTGGCAGCCGAAGACAGGCCCAACGTGAATGGGTCGGCGAGTGGATTGTTCAGGATGGTCTGCATCTCCGCCCCGGCCACGCCGAGCATCGCCCCGACCACAACGGCCATCATCGCGATCGGCAGGCGCAAGTCCCAGATGATGATCTCTTCGTTCACCGTTGCGACCGAGGGCTGGAAGATCACATGGGCAACACGCCAGAAGCTGAGATCGGCAGGACCCGTGATAACGTCGATGACCACCGTCGTGCAGAGGGCCAGCGCGGCACCCAAGACCAACGCAATGCGGATCAGCGCGCGGCGGCGATAGGTTCCGACGATTGTCTCGACGGAAGGAGAACTGTCGATCTCGGCCATGGGTGTGGCCCGCGGCGACAAAGCCGCGGGCACGTTCGCTTAGTTCAGGCTGAGCCAGAACTGACCAGAGGCCGCGTAAGGCATAAACTCCTTGTGCAGCCGGTCGAAGGTCTCTTGGGGGTCGAGATCCTCGAAGTCATCCGGATACAGCCACTTCGCGATCTGCTGTACCGCGACGAAGTGATAGGGCGAGTTGTAGAACTGGTGATAGATGGAGTGGAAGTTCCCATCCTTGACCGCCCTAAGATCTGCAAAACCGGGCCGGTCGGCCAGCGCCTTGATCTTCTGGGCATTCACTGCCGGATCGCCCTCGTAGCCCAGAAGGGTCGAGGTCACCTCGGGCTTGGCTTCCGCCCAGTTCGCGCCCGTTCCGATGATGTGGTCGGGGTCGGCATTGATCACCCCCTCCATCGAAAGGGTCACGGAATAGGCATTCTCCAGCGTCGAGGCGTAGTTCTTGCCGCCGGCGAGTTCGACGAACCGACCGTAATTGTAAGGGCCGAAGGACCAGCAGCAGAAGTCAGGCTGCCATCCGGCCGCATTCTCGATCACGACCAGTGGCCGCTCCTCCGACGGGATGGTGTCGACGATGTTCGTGACCTTCCGCATCTCGGCGATGTAGAAATCGATGAACTCGGCAGCGTTCTTCTCTTCACCCAGAATACGCCCCAGGATCAGAAGCGACGGCACAGTGTTTTCGGTCGTGTTGCGTCGGAAATCGATGAAGACGACCGGCACGTTCGCCTTGCCCAACTTGTCGATCAGTCCGGTTTCCTCGGCCTTGAACAGGTTGCCCACGTCCAACAGCACCAGATCGGCACCGGATTCCAGAACCGCCTCGATGCTGAAATCACCTGCATAGGGGTTGCCGAAATTGATCATCCGTGCGGCGTCGTCCGGGAAGGCTGAACTGAACTTGCGGAAGGCGTCGGGATCATACTGGATCAGGTCGTCCTTCCATCCGACGACTTTTGCGAATGGATTCCCGTCCACAAGCGGGGCGATCCCGTACATCATCCGGCCTTCGCCAAGGATGATTTTTTCGGGCAGTGCATCAAGCGTGACCTGACGGCCAGCGATGTCGGTCAGGGTCAGGGCTTCGGCCTGCGCAGATGGGGCTGACGTGAATACTGTCACGGTGGCTGCAAGTGCCAGGGCGAAGCCGTTGATGAAGGTCATCTTCATAACAGGCTCTCCTATGGCTGCAGTCGCCTCATAGGTGAAGCGGCATCGGATTCCAACTTCATTAATGAAGGTTAAGCGTCTTTTTCAGCGATTGCCGTCGGACACATGCAACCTCAGGTGCAGGCAACCGCCTGGCGTTCCCAAGGCCAACAAGGCACAACGCACGTACCGAATACCCATGTTAACTCAATCAGTGACGAGTTTCTGCTTGCCAAGGGGAAAGGTTGTGCTTCAGCCTCGACGCCGGGCGACTGCTTTGACTGACTGCCCTGATTGCATGCCCTGATCGCGTTAATTGATCTGAGAAGGGGATCCGGTCCCGCGGGGGCGGGGCTATGGCTGCAAAAATGAAACACAAGGACAGGGCTCTTCACCAACGGAGGTATCCATGAAGAAAACACTCGCATCCCTGGGGATGGTCAGCGCACTGGCGCTTGCAACCCCGGCCATCGCTGCAGAGAAGGTCGCCATTGGCGTGCCGTCGTGGACGGGGGCACAGGCCATCGCCCACCTGCTGAAAGAGGTCGTAGAATCCCGCATCGGCGGCGAGGCGACTTTGGTACCGGGGAACAACGCCACGATCTTCCAGGCAATGGACCAGGGCAAGGGCGATATCGACGTCCACCCCGATGTCTGGCTGCCGAACCAGGAAAGCTTCACCAAGAAGTACGTGGATGAAGCGGGCACCGTCGTGCTGTCGTCCAAGCCCTACGAAGGCAACCAGGGCTACTGCGTTTCCAAGAACTTTGGCGAGGCCAACAACATCACCGACATAGCCGATCTTGGCCGTCCGGATGTGGCCGAGCTGATGGACAGTGACGGCAACGGCAAGGGCGAGATGTGGATTGGCGCGCCGGGTTGGGCGTCGGCCAATGTCAACGAGGTCAAGGTCCGCGACTATGGATTGATGGACTTCATCGAGCCGATCCGCGCCGAGGAAAGTGTGAAAACCGCGCGCGTGAAGGACTCGATCGCCAAGGACGAAGGCTATGCGTTCTATTGCTACAAGCCGCACGCCGTCTGGTTCATGTTCGACGTCGTGATGCTGTCGGAGCCGACGCATGACCCGGCGAAGTACAAGATGGTCCAGCCCTCCGACTCGCCGAACTGGAAAGACGAGTCTTTCGTCGCCTCGAAAGACGCGCTGAAAAACGTTCAGATCGCCTGGTCCAAGTCTCTGGGTGAGCGTTCGCCTGCCATCGCCGAGTTCTTCGCGAACTTCAACCTGGAAGCCGATGATGTAAGCAGCTTTGCCTTCGAGATTTCCGGCAATGGCCGCGATCCCGCGGACGTCGCCAAGGAATGGGTCGCCGCGAACTCTGATCGCGTGGACGGCTGGCTGGGCCTCTGATCCGGCTTTGAAGACCGGCGGCCCCGTATCTTCGGGGCCGCCCTGACCGACCAGAGCGGGGGGCACCGGTGTCTGACATCGCGAGAACGGAACCGGACGAAACAGTCATCGAGATTTCCGGTGTCTGGAAGATCTTTGGTGACCGCGCTGACGAGGCGATGGCCGCGATCCACGCCGAGGGTCTGTCAAAAGCAGAAGTGCTGTCCCGCTATAACGCTGTGGTCGGCGTCGCGGATGTCAGTCTGGATGTGAACCGGGGCGAGATCTTCTGCGTCATGGGCCTCAGCGGATCGGGCAAGTCGACGCTGGTGCGCCATTTCAACCGGCTGCTGGAGCCGACGGCAGGCAAGATCATGATCGAGGGCACGGACGTGATGGCCCTGCCCCCGAAAGAGCTGATGGCCTTTCGCAACAAGAAGATCGGCATGGTCTTCCAGAACTTCGCGCTGATGCCGCACCGGTCGGTGCTGGACAATGTCGCTATGCCGCTGGAGATCCGGCAGGTCTCGAAGAATGACCGCATGGCCCAGGCCTCGAAGATCCTGGAGATTGTCGAGCTTTCCGCCTGGGGCAACAAATTCGCGCACGAGCTTTCCGGCGGCATGCAGCAGCGCGTGGGTCTTGCCCGCGCCCTTGCGGCCGACCCGGACGTTCTGCTGATGGACGAACCCTTCAGCGCGCTCGACCCCTTGATCCGGCGGCAATTGCAGGACGAGTTCCTGCGCTTGTCCAACATCCTGAAGAAGACCACCATCTTCATTACGCATGATCTGGACGAGGCGGTGCGCATCGGCCACCGCATTGCCATTATGCGGGATGGGCGGGTCGTGCAGATCGGCACCGCCGAAGACATCGTGATGAACCCCGCGGACGACTATGTCGCCGATTTCGTGGCCGGGATCTCGCGCCTGAAGGTCGTCCACGCCCATGCCGTGATGCAGCCGCTGAACGGCACGGCTGCCTCGACCGATGCACCTCGGGTCAATCAGCGGGAATCCTTGAGCACGCTGATCCAACTGGCCATCGACCATGACCAGCCGATCATCGTCGAGGATGGCGGCGTCGATGTCGGCGTGATCCAACGCCAGGATCTGCTGCGCACCGTGATCGAAGGGACCGAAATGTCATGAACGACGGTGTCACACACGACGAAACGGTAAACCCGCTGATCGAAACCGACGCGGAGAAAGTCGCCGCTCAGGAGGCCGAACGGCAAGCGGAGGTCGCGGAATTCGTCCGCACCAATCCCGACTACTACGCGGCCCAGTTCAAGCATATCGGGGCCGATGCCCGCTTTACGCCGACCTTCAACCTATTCGCCGGGATCTTTGGCCCGATCTGGTTTGGCGCGCGCGGCCTGTGGAAATGGGCGGTCGCTTTCCTGATCGTCGAGACCTTTGCCTTCGTGCAGATCGCACGCGGCCTGTTCGGCGATCTGGGCGCCGATGCCCGCGCCCGGATCGAGTCGATCGCGGGCACGTTGGAGCTTCGCAAGCAACAACTTGCGGCCGCGATCGAGAACAACACCGACAGGGTTGATGCTTTGAAGCGCAACATCGCCGCAATCGAAGGTAACATCGAGGGCTTTCGTGCGGATGCGGCCGGGCTGGAGGCTGAGGGCCCCTGGATCGCTTTGACAGGGCTGGTGGTTCTGGTGATTGCCAAAGCCATCCAGTCAGTGGTCGCCAACTCGGTCCTGGAGTCGCGTTTTTCCGAGTGGCTGTCTGACACGACACTGTCGTCGGGGATGCCGGCTCGGCACATCGCGCTGTCAGCGGTATTCTGCGTGCTGATCGCTGTGACCGCCATGGTCCATTACAGCTTTCCGGGCGCATTCCCGATCCTGACCGACTTCCCGACTGACGGGGAAATCCGCCTGACCGGCGTCAGATGGGTCGAAGAGTTCATCGCCTGGTGCGTGCGCAATTCCGAGGCGCTTTTCGATGCCATCACCTTCGGGATCCGCGGGCTATTGGATGCGCTGGAGGTGATGTTCGTCGAGACGCCCTGGATGGTCATCGCAGCGTTTATCATTCTGGTGACCTGGCTGACCGCAGGCGTGCGCACGGCGATCTTCTCTGGCGCGTTCCTCGCCTACATGGGCCTGCTCGGCTTCTGGGAAAAAGCGATGACGACGCTGGCGCTGCTGGGGACGGCGGCGTGTCTTTCCATCGTGATCGGCATTCCGCTGGGCATGTATTGTGCGCGGCGGCCTCGGTTCTATTCGGTCATTCAACCGATCATGGACTTCATGCAGACCATGCCCGCCTTCGTGTTCATGGTCCCGGTGATTGCCTTCTTCGGCGTCGGGAAACCGGCGGCTGTGATCGTCACCATGATCTTCGGCGGAACGCCTGTGGTGCGCCTCACCGTACTGGGTCTGCGCGGCGTGCCGGAGCATGTGCGTGAGGCGGCAATCTCGTTCGGGGCGTCGAAGTTCTATCTGCTGACTAAGGTAGACCTTCCCCTTGCGGCCCCGTCGATCCGGGCCGGGATCAATCAGACGATCATGCTGTCGCTGGCCATGGTGGTGGTTGCCTCGCTGATCGGGGCCAAGGGTCTTGGCGAGGACGTGCTGGAGGC
>JBCCMP010000288.1:0-6809 GCA_039026295.1 Pseudomonadota bacterium
CTGATAGCGGGCCAGTCTGCCGAGGATATCCGAAGAGCTTTTGTCCAAGAATGCGGCCCGGTCTTCGTAGAGGGTTTGAAACGTCGGCAGGCGGGTCGGCAGGCCGAACTCGACGACGACTAGCAGCAAAGAAAGCCCCAGCAGCAAAAGAAGGCCCAGCCGTGCCTGCACGGGCGAGACAAACGACGGCGGCCGGGCGGGTCTGGGCAGTGACGAGATCATGGCAATCGCGGTGAACCCCACAAAGATCGTCGCGGCTGCCATAAGCGATGTGCCCGTATCGGCAGCCAGCCGGGGCATCAGCACCGTCAGCGGCAGGTAGGACAGCACATAGATGAACAAGAGAAAGCTGTCGGATGGCTTGCGCAGCCGTACCGGCAGCCAGAAGGCGGGCAGGATCGCCAGGGTCATCAGGCTGATATCCGTCAGGGCCGGCAGCGGCCGGGCCGTGAACGTCCGGGCATAGATGCTGCGTGCGATCAGATTGTCGTGCACCATCCAGAGGATTGTCGCGGCCAGGGCGGCACAGCAGATCAGCAGGACCCGGTTGCCGTTAAGCCTGGCCACCGGGCCGGCCTGGCCGCCTGTATATTCTGAGATTCTGCCCTGCAAGACGTGGATCCCCCGGGCTCTACGAGGCGATCTCGGCCGCTGTGACGATCTCTGCCCGCCCGGGCGGTGGCGCCGGGGTCAGGGCCGCGTCGCGCAGGATGATTTCTACCAGATCCTGCCCGGCGCCGCTCCGGGCAACCTCGCGGGCCAGAACCCGCAACGCGGTGCGCCGCGCCACAAAGGCCGCGAAGGTCATCGTGAAGATCACCACGTCCAGGCGCAGCGTGCCGTGGGCCACGTAGAAAAGGCCCAGCCGGCTTTTCCAGGGCCGGACCAGCTGGTGATAGGCGACATTGGGGTCGGGCTGGCTGGCGGCGATCTCCTCGAGATCGAAGAACACGATCGAGGCGAGATCGGTGATCCCCGGCTTGACCGTGAACAGGCGCTGTTCCTCGGCCGTGTAGCGGGCGGCTTCCGGCAGGATCTGCGGGCGCGGGCCGACCAGGGACATGTCGCCCTTCAGTACGTTCCAGGCCTGGGGCAGTTCGTCGATCTTCCACTTTCGGATGGTTTGCCCCACCGCCGTGATGCGCGGATCGTTGCGGCTGGTGGTGTCGACGCTGGTCTGCCCGGCCGGGCGCACGGTCATCGAGCGCAGCTTGTAAAGCTTGAACGGCCGCCCGTTTTTGCCGACCCGGTCCTGGACGAACAGAAAGGATGCCCCGTCCTGGCGCCAGATCAGAAAGCCTGCCACCAGCACGATCGGGGCCGCCGCGATCAGGATCAGCGCCGAGACGGCGATGTCGATCAGCCGTTTCGCCGCCGCCGTCATCCCACCAGATCCTCAGAGCGGGTTTCAGCCGGGGCGAAGCTTTCTGCCGGGCGGGCGGCCAGGGCGCTGAGCAGAGCCATATCGCCCGGCTCCAGGCTCCATCCGAATGCGCCGGCCAGGCCATCCAGCTGCTTGGGCGTTTTGATCCCGGCCAGGGCGATGCTCTCGGGCCGGTCCTGCAAGATCCAGCGGATCGCGATCTGGGCGAGGCTCCGCCCGGAATGGCGGGTCTGTGCATCCCGCATCGCCGCCAGAAGCGCCCGGCGCTTGCCAAGCCCTGCTCCGTGAAAGGCGCTGTAGACGTCGCGGGCTCGCCGGTCGTCCTCGCCGAAGCTGTGATCGTCGGCATATTTACCGCTGAGCGCCCCCTGGGCCAGGCTGCCCCAGGCCAGAAAGCTTGCCTGGGCCGTGCTGTGGATCCGGTCCAGATGGGCCGGATCATGGGGCGTGACCAGATTGTGCTGGTAGGAATAGGACACCGGTGCGGGCCCGCCGTGCATATGCCCGTCCATATCCCTGGGCAGATCCAGCGGATCCAGGTTGGTCACCCCCCAGGCGCGGATTTTACCCGCCTGGATCAGATCCGCCATGGTGCCCTGGATGTCCGCCAGCGGTGTCTCGCCGTCCCAGTAATGCAGTTGGTAGAGGTCGACATAGTCGGTCTTCAGGCGCGTCAGGCTCGCCTCCAGGGCCTCCTGGATATAGGCGGGGCGCGTGTCGTGGACGGTGCGCCCATCCACACGGCGCACGCCGAACTTGGTGGCGATCACCGCCCTTTGGCGCACCGGGCGCAGGACCTCGCCGAAGATCGTCTCGGATTGCCCCAGCCCGTAGATATCCGCCGTGTCAAAGAGGGTGACACCCGCATCCATCGCCGCCCGGATCGCAGCTTCGGTCTCCAGCACGCCGCCCCCCCAGCCGTGCCCGCCGGCCGGACATCCCCCGAAGCCCAACCGCGACACCTGGATGCCGGATGTGCCCAGCGAGCAGTATTCCATGGCGGGATCCTTCTAGATCTTGGGTCTTTGGGTAGCCATTCACCACCCCGCGCCCCTACCCGGCCCCTTCAGTGTCCGCACCGTAAGGGGGCGGCGCAAGGGCGATGGGGCAAGGGCGGCGGGGCAAGAGCGATAGGGCAAGGGGCGGGCGGCAAGGCTCTAATGGCTCTTTTCAAACCAGCGGCCGCCCCGGCCGTCGGGTTCCATGGTGACGGGCAGACTGCGCGCTGCGATGAATTCGTCCACCGCGCGTTTCGAGCCGATGCAGCTTTCATAGTCGTCGATAATCACGATGCCGCCGGGGCTGACCTTGTCGTAGAAAGCCTCCAGCGAAATTTTCGTGGACTCGTACCAATCGCCGTCCATGCGCAGAACGGCAACGGCGCCGATCCGGTCCTTGGTTTCCGGGATCGTGTTTTCAAACCAGCCTTTGACAAATTCGATCCGGTCTTCCGGCACCCGGCATTTGTCCAGCAGCAGCCAGCGAACCTCTTCGAGCGCGCCGAAACAGGACCCGGCCGGCAGCGGGCGCACATGATCGCCCGTGAAATCGCCCTCTTCCACGTAATCGTTGTCGCCCGGCTCCGGCAGGCCCTCGTAGCTGTCGAACAGCCACAAGGTCCGGCCGGTGACGGCGGGCTGGGCGATCTGCATGCCCAGCAGCGCGGCGCAGCCGCCGCGGGCCACGCCCAACTCGACCATGTCGCCGGGAACGCCGTTTTCGATCACGGTGCGCGCGGCCCAGTCGGTCACCTCCAGTCCGCCGGCGCCGACCAGTGAATAGGGCATCACCTTGTGAACCCGCTGCACCATGGCGCCGTCCGTGCCCGAGAAATACCGCAGGCTGACGATGTTCCAGGCCAGATAAAGGTGCCGCGAGATGGCTTTATAAACCGGGAAGGCGGCTTTGTAGAACTTGTCGAACGCGCTTTCCGGCAGAACCGCCATCAACAGGTTCAGGATCGGGCGCAGCGTCACTGTCTTGAGCTTGACGCCCAGCGACGTGCCCAGGCTCTGTGGTTGCGCGGATGGGGCTGGCGAAGAGACGGGTGTCGTCATGGGTTCTCACCTTGTCTTGCACCGCGCTTTGCGCGGGGATGCGGATGTGGTGGCGTCAGAGCCGCCAATAAAGGGACCGCCGGGCGTCTTATAGACCATCGGGCGCAGTTCTGTACCCTTGTTCCTGCCGGCATGCGGGGGCAATTGACCATGGCCTCTGACCGGGGCTTTACGCGTAAGCTGCCTGGCGCTCGGCCGCGAAGGCTCTGATCGCCGACAGGATCCGTCCGGTGGCCTCGCCGTCGCCATAGGGATTGTGAGCGCGGCTCATGGCCTGATAGGCGGCCCTATCGTCCAAAAGCCGTGTGGCCTCCGTCAGAATGCGCGCCGTGTCGGCGCCGGTCAGGATGACGGTGCCCGCATCGACGGCCTCGGGCCGTTCGGTGGTGTCGCGCATCACCAGGACTGGCTTGCCCAGGGACGGAGCTTCTTCCTGAATGCCGCCGGAATCTGTCAGGATCAGATCGGCTCGGGTCATCAGGTAGACGAAGGGCAGATAATCCTGCGGCGGGATCAGGCGGATATTCGGGTTGCCCCCCAGCCGGGCTTCGACCGGGCCCTTCACATTCGGGTTCAGGTGCACTGGATAGACAATCTGCACATCGCCGCGCCCGGCCAGTTGGGCCAGAGCCTCGCAGATCTGGCCAAAGCCGTGGCCAAAGCTTTCGCGCCGGTGTCCGGTTACCAGGATCAGCTTGCGGTCCGGCTCCAGATCGAAATGCCAGGCCAGATCGTTGGCGAGATTTTCGTCCCGGCTCAGCCGTTTCTCGACCATGTGCAGCGCATCGATCACAGTGTTCCCGGTGACGGCGATATGGGTGGGATCGACCCGCTCGGCGACCAGATTGGCCCGCGCCCCCGGCGTGGGCGCGAAATGCAGCCGCGCGATGGTGCCCGCGACCCGGCGGTTGATCTCCTCGGGCCAGGGCGCATAGATGTCGCCGGTCCGAAGCCCTGCCTCCACATGGCCGACGGGAATGCGCCGGTAATAGGCGGCGAGCGATGCGGCCAGCGTTGTCGCTGTATCGCCGTGCACCAGCACCAGATCGGGGTCTTCTTTTGCAAGAACCGGGTCCAGCCTCGACAGGATGGCGGCCGTCACATCGCCCGGGCTCTGGCCCGGTTTCATCAGATCCAGATCATGGTCGGGGCGGATCTCGAACAGCTCCAGCACCTGATCCAGCATCTCGCGGTGTTGCGCCGTCACACAGACCCGTGCGTCGATATCGGGGGCCTGCGCCAGGCCCAGCACCACCGGTGCCATCTTGATGGCTTCGGGGCGTGTCCCGAATACAGAGAGGACCCGTGTCATGGCCTTTACTCCACTCTGATCCCCCATCGCGGAGCCTTAGACCAAGCCCCCGATCATGTCCAGCGCAGGCGAAATCCAGCGGTGCAGTACATGGTATGGGCGAATTCAGGCGTAAATTTTGATCGGCCGAACGGGCTGCAAGGCCCCTGCCCTAGAGGCCATGGGTCTCCGTCAGGATCTGGTCCAAGGCAAAACCCAAGACCGCGCTTGCGGCGAAAAGATCCAGCGGATCCATCTGGGCTTTCAGACGGCTCAGGGCATCCCGGTCGATGCGCACGGTCGATGTCAGCACGACCGTCGCCGGCGGGCGGTCCGTTACCTTGGCGAAGTGGCTGAGGTCTTCGCGATCCAGCCGGGACTTCAGAACCCCCATGGCATCCCGCACGAAGCGCTTCAGCACCAGCATCGGGTCGGCGCCATGGCCGGCGGCCAGGGCCTCGGCTGCCGCGACCACAGCCGGGTCCGTGATGCCGAGGCGAAATGACAAGGGATGGGCTGGCTGCGCAAGCTTGCGCATGGGCCGCCCCCGCGGCTTCAGCGGCGGCTTTTGTTCCGCCTTTGGCGGCGGGGGCGGCGATAGGGGTTTAGGCGCCGTCGTCGCTGTTGTCGCCGTTGCGGCCTGGGGCGCTGGCACAGGAGCTGTCGGCACTGGGTCGGCCGGGGTCTGGTCTGACGGCGCAACGGTGTTGTCCTGATGGATCGCATCAAGTTCGGGAGAGGAAAGATCCAGCTTGGCCTTACGTCTGCGTGACATGTCCGAGCCCCGCCCTAGGCCGCCGCCTGGAGGTCGACCAGCGTGATGATCTCCTCCAGCAGGGCTGCTGCCTCCACCAGAGCCTGGGCATAGGGCCGGGCCTGCCCGCGCTCCAACGCATCGGCATCTGCGGCCATCTGGCTTGCGATCTGGCCCAAGAGACCGCGCGATTGCATGTTCTTATAGGCGGTGCGCTCACGCAGGCGGGTCGCCATTTGCGGAAGCCCCGTCAGATCCGTCATGAAGTCGCGCATGTCGGCGCTCATCTGCTTTTCGGCCCGCAATGCGGTCATGGCCAGGCGGACAGGCGCAATCTCTGCCCCGGCCTTGGTCAATGTCTGCGTGTAATGCAGCGTTTCGATCGCTGCATCCAGATCCAGTTTGTCTGGCCGGACGGGGATTAGGACCAGATCGACGATCTGACTGATGCCGTCCAGAAAGCGCCCCCGCCCCCCCTTGCAGTCGATGATGACGAAATCGGTCTTGCCCGCATCGTCCAGACCATTCACCGCGGTCTCGACCGCTTCGAAGTCCAGGTGATGGATGACGTCCAGCCCATCCTGCCAGTAATCCAGGGTCGTGGCGGCTTTTTCCCACTTGGCCAGGGGCCGGTTCTGATCGGTATCGATCAACACGGTCCGAGCGCCAGCGGCGGCGGCGGCACTGGCCAAAGCCTCTGTGAGCACGGTTTTCCCGGCCCCGCCTTTGAACTGCATGGTTGCGATCGCTTGCATGATAGATGTCCGAATGATTGAACATGTGTATGTATGACATAGCACATAATAGAACTATTGAAAAGTGCGTTGCTGGTACTGTTGATTGTATGTATTTTTGTAGTGGCTTTAGGTATCAGATGCGCCTGCAACAGCCCTGAGCACCATCACAAGGCCTGAGCGCACGCATAGAAGATCGCCGCCCAGCGCACCAAAGCCGGGGCAGGGCGCTTCCCAAGCCCCAACCGGCTCGGTCTGAAGCGTGGAGTTCCTCAAGCAAACCTGCCGAAGGTACTCGCGATTCAATCATTAGAGACGCTGATTTTCCAACGTTAAAATTGCCAAAACTTTTAAACTGTATAGGTATAATATGACTATAAAATGTCACCATCACATGAAAAAGTGCACACATAACAAGCTTGGAATGGCCTTGCATTTGGGCCTTTGGCAACTTTGCCTTTAGCCTGAGGGCCTTTTGAAAATAGAAAAGTTACTTTATCTTAGTTTTTCTTTCCATATCATGCTCTGATTTTATTTGTGTAGGAAAAGCTAAACCTTGAACAAAAGACCATTTTTATCACTTTAAAAC
>JBCCMP010000289.1:0-6796 GCA_039026295.1 Pseudomonadota bacterium
CTCCTATGCAGCCATAGGTTAAGTCTTCAGGTGGGAGCGCACGAATTACTTTATTCTGATTGGACTTCGATGCTTTTCTTTGCTGCCGCCCAAAGCCCCAGGATATTCATCGCGACCGTTGCCCCGGCCAGCGCCGTGATATCGGCGTGGTCATAGGGCGGCGACACCTCGACCACATCCGCGCCGACGATGTTCAGCCCCGTCAAGCCGCAGAGGATCCGTTCCGCCCGCTGAAAGCTTGGCCCGCCGCAGACCGGTGTGCCGGTGCCCGGCGCTGCAGACGGATCAAGGCAATCGATGTCAAAGGTCAGGTAGACCGGCCGCCCGGCCGTGACATCCTCGATCTTCGAGATGATATCCGGCACCGGCGTTTCGATCATGTAGTCGGCGTCCAGCACGGTGAAGCCGTGCGTCTCCGGGTTGCCGGACCGGATGCCGATCTGGACCGAGTGCTCCGCGTCGATCACGCCTTCGCGGGTGCCGTGGAAGAACATCGTGCCGTGGTCAATGCGCTTTTCGTCCTCCCGCCACGTGTCGGAATGGCTGTCGAACTGCAGCAGCGCCACCGGCCCGTGACGCGCTGCGTGGGCTTTCAGGATGGGATAGGTAATGAAGTGGTCGCCGCCAAAGGTCAGCGCCCTGGCCCCGTCTTTAATCAATCCCGCGATATGCGCCTCGATCTCATCAGGCACGCCAGCCGGATGCCCGGGGTCGAACCCCAGATCACCCCAGTCGGTGATGCGCAGCACCTCTGTCGCGTCGAAATCCCAGCGCCACGGCGCGCCGGGCCAGGCCAATTGCGCCGAGGCCTGCCGGATCGCGCGGGGGCCGAACCGGGTGCCGGGGCGGTTCGACACGGCCAGATCATAAGGCACGCCGGAAATCACCACGTCGGACCGGGAGATATCCTTGGAATACTCCCGTCGCAGGAAGCTGAGCGCCCCGGCATAGGTGTCCTGATCAGTCATGCCAAAGGGCGAGGTGCCGTTAAAGGCACGGTCGGTGAGAGATTTGTCTTTCATCGTCGGTCCATTTCCGGGCTGAAGCCCGGCCTACATCGTCAGCAGCAGCTTGCCGGGGTTGCCGCCGGCTTCCAGCAGGCGGTGGGCTGCGGCCGCCTCGGCCATCGGGAAGGTCTTGTGGGTGACGGTCTGCAGAGTGCCATCTGCAAATTTCGGCCAGACACGGTCGCGCAGATCCGCCGCGACCCCGGCCTTGAACTCAGGGGGGCGTGGACGCAACGCGGCCCCGGTAAGGCTGACCCGTTTGACCAGGAAAGGGATCAGGTTGATCTCGGTCTTCGGCCCCAGATCGAACGCCAGTTGAATGATCCGCGTGTCCATCCGGGTGCATTTCAGGTTCTTGGCCAGATACGGCCCGCCCATGAAATCGACGATGATGTCGGCCCCGCCTGCCTCAGCGACGATCGCGGCGAAGTCTTCTTCGCGGTAGTTGATCACCCTGTCCGCGCCCATCTTCGCGGCCAGCGCGATGGAGGCGGGCGCGCCCGCGGTCGCAAAGACCCGCTGTCCGAAGGCCTTGCCCAGTTGCACGGCGGCGGACCCGATACCGCCGCCGCCGCCATGGACCAGCATGGTGCCGCCCGCGGCCACGTCATGGCCGTACCAGACATTGGACCAGACCGTGAAAAAGGTCTCGCACAGGCCCGCGGCATCGGTCAGCGAAACGCCCTGCGGTATCGGCAGGCACTGCGCGGCCGGGACCGGAACGTACTCGGCATAGCCGCCGCCATTGGTCAGGCCGCAGATCTCGTCTCCGACCGACCAGCCTGCCGCGCCACTGCCCAGCGCCGCCACGGTGCCCGACACCTCCAGCCCGATCAGATCCAGCGCGCCCGGTGGCGGTGGGTAGTTCCCGCCGCGCTGCTTCAGGTCGGGGCCGTTGACCCCGGCGGCGTGGACCTTGATCAGAACCTCGCCGGGGCCAGGCTCGGGGACCGCGCGCGCGGCCACCTGCAGCACCTCTGGTCCGCCGCCGCCGCCATGGTCGATCACGCGCATCTCGGTCATGTTTTCCTCCGCCCGATACTTGACCTTCGCATAGCGGTGCGACGGGATAAGCGCAATCAGTCAGGGGAGGACGCGATGGCAGACACCACGGACGTGAAGGTTGTCCGCCCGGGCGGCACCTATGAAGGCGCGCAGGGCTTTGTCTACGGCGCGGGTGCATCGCGGCAGACCGTCGGCGCGCAGAACATCTGCATGAATGTGTTGCCGATGCCCGATGGGCGCCAGGCCAGGGTGCACTATCACGACAGGATCGAGACGATTGCCTACCTGCTCGACGGGTCCTGCTGGGTCTTCTACGGCCCGGAGCTTGAGCATCGGGCGGATCTGGACGCCGGGGATCAGATCTACATCCCCGCTGATGTGGTTCACGCCCCGTGCAACCGGTCCGGCGCGCCCTGCACATGGCTGGTCGTGCATTCGTCCGGTTCGGATCAGGAGGGGATCGTGATGTTGCCGGACCTAGATCGTCGGCTGGAGGCGCTTTGACCGGTCAGCCGCTGGCGCGCAACGCCTCTGCGGTGCGGTTCGCACTGCCCGCAAGCACGCCGAAGCCCGCGCGCAGAAGGCCGTTCAGGCGGTTATGCGTGCCCTCGGCCCTGTCGTAGAACGCCCCGACATCGGCATAAACGCCCCAGACCCGCCGACCCACGGGGACCGGATCAAGACGGTTATACTGCGCAAAGCTGTCCGACGCGCCATCCCAGTCGTTCTTACCGTCCACATGAACGCCGTATCCGAACCGGCGTTTTTCCCGTCTGAGGCGTCCGACCGCCGCCTGAAAGAGCGCCGGGTCCGGAATGTAGGCATCGGTGGCGTGCCATGCGCCGTCCAGAAAAACCTCGGTGTAGGAATGGTCCAGCCAGGGCGTGCCGGGGTCGATCATGCCGCGCAGGACCTCCGGGTCGATCTCGACAAAGACCTGCCGGGCGGGGATGCCGGTTGCGCGCAGAAGCGCGACGAACAGCGTCGACTTGGTGTTGCAATAGCCCCGGCCTGTGGTCAGCACGTCCGAGGCCGACATGTCCCAGAAGCCTGCCGCGAAGCCGAATTTGACCTGATCGCGGACGAACCGGAACAGCGCGACGGCCCGGTCGCGGTCGCTGGCCAGACCGGCTGTCACCATTGCGGCCGCCTGTCTGATCGCGGCGGTGTCGTGGTCGACATAGCGGGTGACGGAAAGATCGCCGGGCACTGCCGCGGCGGGTGCGGCGAACGAAGCGATCGTTCCGGCGGCGACGGTTGCAGCGGCAAAGCGACGGCGGGTAAGCACGGCAGGCCTCCATGAATGCCTGAGGGCGAGGTAGCTTGGCCGTGCCGCGGATCAATGGCCCGCAGCGCCGCAGCGGCGGGCGGCCGTCTTACCCCGCCTTGCGCGCCACCAGCCGTACGCCGCCCATATTGCCGCCGTCGAAGAGCTCGACCATGGTGCTGTAGAAGGCGTCCAGCGCCGCGACCACATCCTGACCGTGAACGCCCAGCACCCGGTCCTGTGCCGCCCGGAACTGTGCCAGCCGATCGGCGCAGAACTGGCCCCAGGCAAAGGACTGGTCCTGAAAGTCGATGTCGGTGAACCCGGCATCGCTAAGCTCGGCCGCATAGGCGTCCCGGTCGGGCAGCGTGTTCCCGAACAGCGCCTCGCGCATCAGGGTCGCCTCTTTCTCGTTCAGCGGGGCCTTGGAATAGAGATCCTCGACATAGATCGCAGCGCCCGGTTTCATCGCCGCATGCAGCCGGGGGAACAGCGGCTCTCGGCCCGGAATGTGATAGAGCGCCAGATAGCTGAAGGCCCCGTCAAGGCTTTCGGGGTCCAGGGGAACGGTCAGGATGTCGCCGCAGACATGCTGCACGGTTCCGTTCAGTGCCGTGCGCGCCGTCAGGTCGGCCGCTGTCTCGTTCAGGTCCGCCTGCAGCTCGACCGCGTCGACCTGCGCCCGCGTGCGATCCGCGAAGTATCGCGCCGGGCCGCCAAAGCCCGATCCGATGTCCAGAACGCGCGCGCCCGGCTGCACATTCAGAACCTCGGCCGCCTCGTCCACCGCATCGGTGCCGAAATAGTGCAACTGGTCGAACCGGGTCAGCACCTCCAGCGGCAGCGCGTCGGTGCGCCCGAAACCCTCTGCCTGCAGATCACGATGGATGCGGTCCACCGCGTGATAGAGCTTCATGTCCTTGATCGTGACTTCGTTCATCGTGCCCTCCCCTTGACCGGACCCTAGCGCAGCGGGGCGAGATCGGGCAATTCTTCATCAGACAGGCGATGGAACGGCAGCGGCGCTGGTCTGCGGCACCGTAGTTCGACAAAATCACGTGCGTCGCCGATGTTGCGCGACAAAGGGAGGTTTTCATCATGGCCATGACGCCGACCACGGCTGTCCAAAACGCAGCCCCGACAGAGGACATAGCCGCCTGGGTTGCCGGAACCCGGGCGGACCAGATCGACGCTGACGCCCTGCGCTGGGCGCGGCACTGCCTGCTGGACTGGTTCGCGGTGACGATCCCCGGCGCGCACGAGGATCTGACCGGCATTCTGGTCGAAGAGGCGCTGGCGGACGAGGCATCGGGCCGTATCCCGGTCGTGGGCCGGGCTGAAGGGCTGACCCCCAGTTGGGCCATTCTGGTCAACGGCGCGGCCAGCCACGCACTGGACTATGACGATGTGAACCAGGCCGTGCACGGACACGCGACGGTCGCCGTCATGCCCGCCGTCCTCATCGCCGGGGCGGCGCAGGGCAAGGCGCTGGACGACGTTCTCCGCGCCTTTGTCGTCGGCTATGAAGTCGCCTGTCTGGTCGGGGAGATGACCGGCGACGCGCACTACGATTCCGGCTGGCACGCGACCGCGACCATCGGCACCTTCGGCGCGGCCGCCGGTACGGCATGGCTGATGGGGCTGGATGCGGACCAGACGGCCCATGCGCTGGGCACGGCGGCAACCTCGGCCGCCGGGCTGAAGTCGATGTTCGGGACGATGTGCAAACCCTTCCATGCGGGCCGCGCGGCGCAGTCCGGCTATCTGGCGGCCCGCACCGCGGCGCGGGGATGGGTCGCCCGGACCGATGCGCTGGAATGCGCGCAGGGGTTCTGGGACACGCAGGGCCGCGGCGGCGAGGCACCGTTCCCGGTCGCCCGCCAGGACAATCAACGCTTCCAGATCCACGACAATCTCTTCAAGTATCACGCCGCCTGCTACATGACGCATTCGACGATCGAGGCGTGCGGTCAGGTGCGCACCGCCCATGCCCCCGCGCCGGACGACATCGAGAAGGTCCGTGTCCGCATCGCCGAGCCGCATCTGAAGATCTGCAACATCCCCGACCCGGCGACCGGGCTGGAGATCAAGTTCTCGCTCCGCCATCTGGCGGCGATGGCCCTGACCGGTGTCGATACGGCAGCAATCGAAAACTACTCCGACGCGATGGCCAAGCGCACGGACCTCGTCGCCCTCCGCCAGAGGGTGGTGGTCGAGCCGCAGAAGGTCGAACGTCTGATGACCACGGGGGCCGAGGTGGTGGTGGAGACGCGGGACACCGCCTTCACCAATGCCTTCGATGTCGGCATCCCGGCAACCGACACCGATGCGCAGGAGGCGCGCCTTTCCGCCAAGTTCGATGCGCTGGTCGCCCCGATCATGGGTGGGCAAAGGTCTGCCGCACTGAAAGCGATGTGTCTTGCTGCAGAGGTCAGCCCCATGGACCTGCTCAAGGGCAGCCAGTGAGTGGCCAGTGAGTGATCCGCGCGCGCCGACCGCCACCGGCGGACCGCTGACCGGTCTGAAGGTGCTGGACCTGACGCAGATGCTGTCCGGTCCCTATTGCACGATGATCCTGACCGATCTGGGGGCCCGGGTGCTGAAGGTCGAAGCGCCCGGCAAGGGGGACACCGCCCGCGCCTCGGCCCGGCTTCCCGGCAATGACGATCCGAAAAGCTTTGGCGTCTACTTCAACTCGATCAACCGGGGCAAGCAGTCGCTGGTCGTGGACCTGAAGGCGGATGCCGGGAAAGAGATCATCCGCCGATTGGCAAAAGACAGCGACGTCGTCGTCGAGAACTTCCGTGCCGGGGTGATGGACCGTCTGGGTCTGGGGTACGAGGCCCTGCGGGATCTGAACCCGAAGCTGGTCTATGGCGCGATCCGCGGATTTGGCGATCCGCGCACCGGCGAAAGCCCCTATGCGGACTGGCCCGCCTTTGACGTCATTGCCCAGGCGATGGGGGGCATGATGGGGATCACCGGGCCCAAGGGCGGGCCGCCGACCAAGATCGGCCCGGGCGTCGGTGATCTGATCCCGGCGCTTTTCATGACCGGCGGGCTTCTCGCCGCCGTGCTGAAAGCGCGCGAGACGGGGCAGGGCGAGTTTGTCGACGTGGCGATGATGGACGCCATCATGGCGATCTGCGAACGCCCGCTCTACCAGCACACCTATTTCGGCGATGTGGCCGAGCCCGAGGGCAACGCCCACCCACTGCTGGCCCCCTTCGGCAGTTTCCAGTGCCGCGACGGCTGGGTCGCGATCGGCTGCCCCTATGACCCTTTCTGGGTGACGCGGACCCGGATCATGGGGTGCCCGGATATGGGCCATGATCCCCGGTTCGCGCTCGGCCCGGACCGTGCCCGAAACGCCGATGCCTGCAACGCCCTGGTGACCGCCTTCACATTGCAGCGCACGAAGGACGAGCTCGCCGATCTGCTGGGCGGCAAGGTGCCCGTCGGCCCCGTGAAGACAGCGCCAGAGATCCTGACCGACGCCCACACGGCCGCGCGCAAC
>JBCCMP010000290.1:0-6790 GCA_039026295.1 Pseudomonadota bacterium
CCGGCGGTCTGGGCGCTGACACATTCGCCTTCCGCGCCGCTGATCTGGATGGCAGCGAGGACAGGATCGTGGATTTCGGATGGTCCGCGGACAATCAGGACCGCATCGACCTCAGCGATCTGGATCTGCTGGCCAGTGTGAGCAGCGCCGAGGACTGGGCCGCAAGCGCCCTGATCTTCACCAACGATGGTTCGGCGACGCTGGATCTTGGCAAAGGTGTGCTGATCGTCGATGCAGCAGATGCGGACCCGGACTTTCAGGACGCTCTGTTCGCTGCCATCTCCTTCTAGCCCGGAAGACAGGGCGCGGCGCCGTGCTGCTGAACGCGGCGCCGCATCGTCCCGTCAAAACAAACCTGCGTCCTTTGCAATCATGGCCGCATGCGTCCTGTTTCGGGCCTCAAGCTTCCGGCACAGCGTTTTCACATGCAGCTTGACGGTAACTTCCTGAAGATCGACTTCCCGCGCGATTTCCTTGTTCGACAGCCCACGGCAAAGCCCGTCCAGAACCTCCTGCTCCCGGGCGGTCAGCTTGCTGGCAAGGGGATGCGTCGGTGCCTCGTCTGACCGCGTCATGAAATCGATCGGCGCGTATTGTTCTCCGGCGATCATGAAACGGACCGCATTGATCAGAGATTTGGCAGCCATGGTCTTTGGCAGAAACCCTGCCGCGCCTTTGGCCAGGGCTTCTTCTGCAACCGATTTATTGGCGATGCCCGAAAGGATGCCGACCGGCTTGCCGCCATTGTCCGCCAGGGCGCGGCTCAGCCCCGCAAGTCCGTCCATGCCGGGCATCTCGTAGTCCAGCAGGATCAGATCATAGGGGCCATCCACCGCAATCCTGTCCGCTGCCGCGGAAAAATCATCCGCGGTATCGACCGTCAGATCGGCCTCGCGTTCAAGAAACGCCGAGATCGTGTCCCGGACCAGTTCATGGTCGTCTGCTATCAGGATTTTCGGCATGCGTCGGATCCCACTCTAGCCGTCAATGCATTCTGAAACCGCGATGGCCAGCGCGCCATCCTTCAACGGCTTTTGCAACACGCTGGAAAACAGCTCGGCCGCCGTTTCGTTCCGGCCCCGCCAGTCGGCCAAGGCGGTGCACAGGATCATGGCCTTGCCGGGTGAAAGGACGTTGATCTTCCGCGCCAGTTCGGCCCCGCTCATCACCGGCATGTCGAAGTCGGTGATGATCACATCCCAGAAATCCGGGTCCTCTGACACCGCGTCCAAAGCATCGCGGGCATCCGTACAGACGGCGACTTCCGCGCCGCGCCGTTCGATCTCTTCTGCCATGATCTCGGCGACCGCCGCGTCATCATCCACCAGAATCACGCGCCGCCCGCTCAGGTCAGCGCTCGGTGCATGGGTCAGCGGGTCGGGGCGCTCTGGCTTGCGCGCCATCGTCAGCGGCCAGAGCACATCGAACTGCGTGCCGTCACCGGGGGTCGATATGACGAACAGGGCGCCGCCGATGCTGGTGACGATGCTGGACACAACCGCCAGACCCAGACCGGTCCCGTCTTCGCCCTTCGTTGAATGATAGGGCTCGAAGATGCTGCCCATGCGCTCCGGCTCTATCCCGTTGCCGGTATCCGCGATGGTGAGTCGGGCGTACTCCACATCCTGCCTGACATGGCCCAGGGTCGGCGTCTGGCGATGCAATGTGTCCGGTGCCTGGTCGAGCGTGAACATCAACCGGCCGCCAGCGGGCATCGCATCGCGGGCATTCAGCGCCAGATTCAGGATCACCTGCATCAGGTCGGTCGGATCGAGTTCGCCGGTCACAGGCGTATCGGGCTGATAGATCACCGGTTTGATGTTCATCGGCAGGCTGGACTTCACCAGGGTGATCGCGTCGATAAACGGCTTGCGCATGTCCTGCACTGCGCGTTCGGGCGCACGGGCACCAAAGTCCAGAATGCGGGCCACAAGCTGCTGCGCCTGATCACCGGCGGCGATGATCCGCTGGACGTGCGGCGCAAGCGCCTCGGACGCATCCTCGGCAATCAGCCTGGCCGACCCGCTCACGACAGCCAGAATGTTGTTGAAGTCATGCGCGATCCCGGCTGCCAGGTGCCCGATCGCTTCTTGGCGCTGCGCCTGCGCCAATTGTTCACGCAGGCGCGCCCGTTCGTTTTCACCGCGCACCCGATCCGATATGTCCCGCGTCACGCAGATAAGCCCGACCCCGTCCAGACGCGTCAGCGCGACATCCTGCATGATCTCGGACCCGTCTTTGCGGATCCCGGCGATGTCGCCGCGCCACCGGCCACTCTCCATCAGCACCGGCATTGCATGTTTCTGCAGATAAGCGATCTGTTCAGGCCGGTAGAGCTTTTCCCAGGACTGGCCGATCAAATCCATCGGCGTGTCATAGCCGAACATCGTGACATGGCTGGGATTGAGGTAGACAAACCGTCCCGCGCCATCGGCGATGGCCATCCCATCCTGTGCCGCATCGATGGCCACCATCCGCTCTGCAAGGCGTCTTTCGGTTGCCTTGTGGGTCGTGATGTCGGTGACGACAGTCACGTACCCTGTGTACGGGATGACGGTGTCATTGACCTGGACGACACGGCCATCGGGCAGCTGTTCTTCCCGGTCCTTCTGGCCGCTGGCGATCTGTTCGAAACGTTGCTCTGCCTTGCGCGCGGCGGTTTTGGGCGGCTCTTGCAAACCGACCAGATAGTCGGACCAGGAAGCTGTGAAATGTCGCCCGCGGGTCCATTGGTCGGGCGCGCTTTCATAGAATTCCCGGAACCGGGCATTCGCGACCTCGACAACCCCGTACTTGTCCAGCAGCAGAAAACCCTCGCGCGTTCCGGCCAGAGCCGAAAGCAGCTGACCTCGCGCCGAGTCCCTGTCGACCTGGGCTTCGCGTTCTGCCGAGATGTCTTCCTGGGTCGCGACCAGATAAGATCGGCCACCGGGCAGGCTGACCGGGTAGAGCGACAGCCGGTTCCAGAAGATGACGCCGTCTTTTCGTTTGTTCCGCAGCTCAAAAACGCCCGGGCGGCGGTCAGCGATCGCCTCCCGCAACCGGGATCGCTCGGCCGAGTCCGGCCGCTCGGCCGACAGAAACCGGCAGTTCTGTCCAAGCACGTCTGACCGCGTGTACCCGCTGAGAATTTCAAACGCCTCGTTCACATAAACAAGCGGCAGCGCCGGGTCGGAGGAATCGGCGATCGAAATACTGGCAGACGATCCACCGATCACGCCCGCCAACAGCGCGAGTTGATCCTCGCCCCTGATAGCGCTCAACGCTGCATGTATTTGATCGTCGCTCGCCATGATACTTCCGTGTTCCGGGAAACGTTGCGGCGAATTCGTTGCCATGACGTCAAGCTACCTTCGTGAAAGGGCGTTTTTATGGCCGCTGATCAGGCTTCGGCTTCGATCATAGCCTCGGAGATCTGAAAATACGCCGCGGTCCAGGCGCTCTCGACATCCGATCTGAATTCACCCTGAAGGATGTTCTGAAAAGCCCACAACAGCGCATTGCCGACATCGCCGTAATCCTTCGGTACGACGCCGTATTCCTGATGTCGCACGCCAAGCTCGCGGACCGGCTCGGCCAGCCGTTCCGAACGGTCCAGGTGATCGATCACAAAGTTCAGGGTGTCCATCAGCTTGCGCCCCTGAAGTTCCATATCGTCGCCAAACATGGCGCGCAGTTCCGGACGCTGCTGAAACAGACGTCCGTAAAACAGCCGTGCGGCGAAAGACGGGTCAATGGCGACTTGCGCCCAACTGGTGCGCAGCGCCTGTTTTTGATGTTCGTCCAGGTTCAGCATTTTCGTCATCCGCCAGGATCACCTGATTACTCGAGCAGGTGTTATAGGGGAATTAAATGCCAAATTGATTATTAACTGAACGCCCCGCTCAACTCATCCGGATAACGGACCTACCCTTTCGTATAGTAAAAGATCTGCTGACGCGTCCTCCATCGCCGGATGGACCTGCGATCTGCCCGTCCGGACAATGGAAAAAGACGGACCCTTCATCGATTTTCCCGGCACAGCCGCGTGATTGAGGAGATCGGTATGTCCATGATGCACAACATTCAGCCCGTCATCCTGTGCGGTGGCACTGGAACAAGACTCTGGCCGCTGTCCCGGAAAAGCTATCCAAAGCAGTTCTGCACGCTGACCGGGACAAGATCGCTCTTTCAGCAGACGATTGATCGTGTGCGCAGGCTCACCCACCACAAGCCCATTGCCGTCGCCAATGAGGCCTATCGGTTCATCGTCGGTGAGCAGATGGAAGACCAGGCAGGCGGGACGATCCTTGAACCGCAGGCACGGAACACGGCACCGGCGATTTGTCTCGCCGCACTCTACGTTGCCGATGAATGCGCCGAGACGATCATGCTGATCCTTCCGTCGGACCATGCGGTCAAGGACGATGCGGCCTTTGAAGGCGCGGTCACCGCCGCGATGGGTGCTGCCGATCAAGGACACATAGTAACCCTGGGCATTCAGCCGACGCACCCTGCCACGGGCTATGGATACATCTCGCACGAAAGCGGCGAGGAGGGCTGCAAAAGGATCGCGCAGTTCGTTGAGAAACCATCGCTGGAACGCGCGAGCGAAATGCTTGAAGAAGGCGGCTACCTCTGGAACGCAGGCATCTTCGTGGCCAAGGCCTCAACGCTTCTTGAGGCGTTCCGGGTTCACGCCCCTGAGGTTTGGCAGGCATGCCAACAGTCGATTGCCGCCGGCAGCGCCGATGCCGACTTTGTCCGCCCCGATGCCGATGCGTTTGCAGACGTACCCGCGGTCTCGTTCGACGTGGCGGTGATGGAAAAGTCAGGCGGGATGGTGGTTCCCGTCGACATGGGTTGGTCCGATCTGGGCGCCTGGGACGCTGTCTGGTCCAACGGTGACGCAGACGAAGACGGCGTCGTGACAGATGGCAGCGCTCTGTCGCTGGATTGTTCTGACTCCTTGCTTGTGAACAAATCCGGGAACGTGCGCATGGTGGGCATCGGGCTGAAAGACATCGTCGTTGTCTCGACAGGGGATGCCGTGCTGATCGCCCACAAATCCTGTGCCGACCGGGTCGGAGACGCCGTCAGAGAGCTGCAAAAAGACGAGGCACCCGAAGCGACAGAGACGGCGCAGTGCCGCCGTCCATGGGGATGGTACGAAAGCCTGAGGAAGGGAACGCGGTTTCAGGTCAAGCGGATTGCCGTGAAGCCCGGTGGTCAGCTTTCGCTTCAGTCGCATGTCCATCGCGCGGAACACTGGGTCGTTGTCTCCGGGACCGCGAAGGTAACGGTCGGATCCGAGGTCCGGCTCCTGACAGAGAATGAATCGGTATACGTTCCTCTGGGCGAGATACACCGCTTGGAGACCCCTGGAAAATTCGAGTTGCAGCTGATCGAGGTTCAGACCGGCACATATTTCGGCGAAGATGACATCATCCGGTACGAGGATATCTACGACCGAACCTTGTCTGCTGCCGCCTGACCCCAACGGTCAGATCGCCAATGGGAACGTTTTATTCCCGCGCTCGATCAGTGCCGCCCGGCTTGCGAATCCAGCCCGAGCCGGGCGTTGCGAAAACCCATCTGAAACAACCGAGGTCAGAGACGATCAGAATGCCATCTCAGGTGCGCGCGTCGGCAGGGCGTGTTGAAACGAAATGGGACTCAAAATGCCCCACCAAGTCACCGTTCGAACAGCCAGAGACCTCGGAAAACAGCGGATCTGAAAGAATGTAAACCTGCGGATGGTGTTGAGTTGGTCGGGGCAGCAAGATTCGAACTTGCGACCTACGGTACCCAAAACCGTCGCGCTACCAGGCTGCGCCATGCCCCGACTGGCGCCCAGATAGAGGGAAAGGCGCATCGGGGCAAGAGGCATTGAACCGGTCTTCGGGCTTTCTCCGCAAGGTGCGGATGATGGCAGACGGGCGCGGTTTCAGTCTTGTCCTGTCGCCTCGATCTTGCGCAATAATTCTTTATCGATTTCCAGACCATCCGTTCTTGCCGCATCGGACAATCGTTGACGCCGGCGGCCGGGCAGGCGGGCCTCTCCGTTGCCGGCAAACATCGCGGCCAGTTCGGCGATCCGCGCACCTCCACCCAGCGCCTCCGGGTCTATCGCCAGCAACAGCTGCCCCGTGCCGGGTGGGGGACCATCGGGTGCGAAGAAGTCCGGGGCATCAGCTGCCAGCGTGGCACCGGTAAGACCGGCCGCCAGAACCTCGACCATCAGGGCGAGCGCCGCGCCCTTGGCACCGCCCATCGGCTGCATGGTTCCGCCAAGTGCCGCCTGCGCGTCCGTTGTCGGCGAGCCGTTCGCATCGGTGGCCCAGCCCTCGGGTATCGGCTCTCCCTTTTGCGCGGCAGCAAGGATTTTGCCCCGTGCAACCGTCGACAGGGACAGGTCGACGACCATCGGAAGCTCATCCGCGACCGGTGCTGCAAAGGCGATGGGATTGGTGCCGAATAGGGCCTGCCTGCCACCTGTCGGTGCCATCGCGGCGGGCGTGTTGGCGAACATCATCGCGACCAGACCGTCTTGCGCCAGGCGTTCAACAAACCAACCGGCGACCCCGGCGTGGTGGGACCGGTTGACCCCGGCCACGGCAATGCCCTGCGCGCGGGCCATGCCGGGCAGGTTGCTCATCGCCAGCTCCAGCGCCGGATAGGCAAATCCATGGGCGGCATCGATCATCAAAGCGCCGGGTCTTGTCAGCGTCGCGCCAGGCGTCGCGTGGCCGTCAACCTTTCCCGTCCGGGCCTGTCCGGCATAGACGGGCACCCGCACCATACCGTGTCC
>JBCCMP010000291.1:0-6785 GCA_039026295.1 Pseudomonadota bacterium
AGTACAAGGAAATGACCGCGCTGGCGTCTGGCATCGCCGAGCAGAACGTCACTGTGGCGCAGTTCCCGCAAGGCGTGCTGGATAAGTTCGCCTCGGCCTCCAGCGCCATTCTTTCGGACGAGCGCGCCAAAGGCGGCAATGCCGAGAAAGGCGCAGACATGCTGACCGACTTCCTGAAGGTCCTCGGCTACGTTTGATCCGCTAACGGATCCTGAAACCATGGCCAGGCCGGGACACCACCCGGCCTGAGACTTTCTGCATCGGGGGGCGTTATGGGCGCATTGACTGTCTTTGCGCGCGTGGTCACGGGCATCAATCTCTGGGTCGCCCGGGTCATGCACTGGGCGGTGCTCATGCTGTTCGTGCTCCTGCTGCTGGACGTCGTCATGCGGTACGCGGTCGGTGCACCGATCTCGTGGTCACAACAGGCCTCGCGTCTCCTTTTCGGGGTCTATGCGATCCTTGGTGGCGGGTATCTTTTGGCCCGGCGCGAGCATGTTAACGTCGACCTCTTCTACGATCATTTTTCCAAAAGACGCAAAGCGCTGGTCGATATCCTGACGTCTTTCCTGTTCTTTCTGATGTTGTTCACACTGCTGCCAAAGTCCATCGACATGGCTGCCCAATCCGTCTGTGCGGTGGACGGCGTGCCGCCCTGGTGCAAGTGGGAGGTAGATGAGCTTGCCGTCTGGAAAGCCCCGCTTTGGCCGTCAAAGTGGATGATCGTCGTGGCGGCGAGCCTGCTTCTCTTGCAGGGAATCGTCAAATTGATTGCCGATCTCATGATCCTTCTGGGCCTCGACCCCGATGAAGCAGCGTTCGGCCCCGTGACGGACGGCGATGCGGAGAAGGTCGATGTTTGAGCTTCTGTCCGTCTACCAGTCCATCCCGATCGAGATCAAAACGCTTTTGTTCTTCGGTCTGTTGTTCTTCTTCATCATGATGGGCGTTCCGCTGACCTTCGTGCTTGGCGGTCTTTCGGTGATCTTCATAAGTTTCGAATTCATGGACGATCCACGCGCCGATGGGCTGTATCTGGTGGCGTCCAAGATGTGGGACCTGATGGAAACATCGTCCCTGATCGCCATTCCCCTGTATGTCTTCATGGCCATGGTTCTGGAACGATCCGGGGTCGCCCACGACCTCTACCGGATGATGCACCTCTGGTGGGGCGGCCTGCGCGGCGGGCTGGCCATCGGAACGGTGCTGATCTGCACGATATTTGCCGCGATGTCCGGGATCTCCGGCGCGGCCGTGGTCACCATGGGCACAATCGCACTGCCTCAAATGCTGGGTCGGGGGTATGATGCGCGTATGGCGCTGGGCGCTATCAACTCCGGCGGCGGTTGGGGCATTCTGATCCCGCCCTCGATCCTGATGGTGCTCTACGCGCTGATCACTGAAGAGTCCGTCGGCAAGCTGTTCGCTGCGGGTGTCTTCCCGGGTTTGCTGCTCTTTGTGCTTGTCTCGACTTACATCGGGGTCCGGTGCTGGCTGCAGCCTAACCTCGGCCCGGCATTGCCAAAGGAAGAGCGTGCTGACTGGCCGGAAAAAATGCAGGCTCTCTACGCGGTCCTGCTGCCGATCCTGATCATTTTCATGGTGCTGGGCGCAATTTTCTCCGGCCTTGCCACAGTCACCGAGGCAGCCGCGGTCGGTGTGCTGGGTGCGCTGATCGCTTCGGCGGTTAACCGCAAGCTCAGTTTCGATCTCGTCAAAACCGCGTCCATGCGCACGTTCCGCCTTACGACGCTGATCACTTGGATCGTTTTTGCGGCGCACGCTTATTCGACCGCGTACACGGCGATGGGGGCCGAGGGTTTCATCACGTCCCTGACCGAACAGATCCCCGGTGGAAAATGGGGCGCACTCTTCTTCATGATGTGCGTCCTCTTTCTGCTGGGCATGGTGCTTGACCCGGTCGGAATCATGCTGATCACGCTGCCGGTCTTCCTGCCGCTGGTGAAACTTCACGGGTTTGACCCGATCTGGTTCGGCATTCTCTTCGTCGTGATGATGGAGATCAGCTACATGACCCCGCCGTTCGGGTTCAATCTGTTCTACCTCAGATCCGTCACCCAATCCGATCCCAGCATGAGCCATCTGACCATGAAGGACATCTATTGGTCCGTTGGTCCCTATACGGTGGTAGAGCTCTTCGGTCTTTTCCTGATCGTCATCTTCCCGGGGATTGCGTTGTACCTGCCAAACCTGCTCTTCTCGGGGTGACAAACGAAAAGCGGGGTGAGTGATGAGCCTGGACGCAATCCGCGCGGCGGCGGAAGAGATCATCGCGACTGACGAGCGGTTCGCGTTAGACCAGGCGGATGTTCGTGGCACTCGGTTTCGTGTCTTCCGGAATGCACCGTCCTCGCTGCGCGAGATGATGCAACATTCGGCTCAGGCTCATGGCGACAAGACTTTCCTTGTCTATGAGGACGAGAGATGGACGTATCCCGAGTTCTGCGATCTGGTGAACCGAACCGCGCACCTGTTGCAATCGCTTGGGGTCCAACGCGGCGACCGGGTTGCGATCGCGATGCGAAATTATCCGGAACTCGTGACGCTGCTGATGGCAATACCATCGATCGGTGCCATCGCTGTGCCCGTCAACGCCTGGTGGACGGCCGACGAACTGGAATACGGCTTCACTGACTCCGGCGCGAAAATCGCCTTCGCCGACGGCCCGCGGCACGACCGCATTGCCAGCTTTGCAGGTAGTTATGGTGTTCGTCTGATTGGAGTGCGCGATGCGGATGGCGACGAGAGCTTCGATGATATGATGGCCAGGGTTACTGACACACCCTGGCCGGATGTGCCCATCGATACTGATGATGATTTCTCGGTGATGTATTCCTCTGGTTCGACGGGTTACCCCAAGGGTGTCGTGCAGACCCATCGCGGCGCGATTTCGGCGGTTTATTCCTGGGTTTTTGCCGGTGCGCTTGCCCGGCATCTGGCGGACCCCTCGGTGGGGTTGCCTGGCGAGGATATTGCCAACGGCACATCTTCGGTTCTTGTGATCACGCCGCTGTTCCACGTCACGGCGACGCATCCGATCTGGCTGCAGGCGCTGGTCCTCGGCACCTCGGTCGTGATCATGCACAAATGGGATGCACATCGCGCAGTCGAGGTGATCAACCGCGAGAAAGTCACCCGTTTTCTGGGCGTGCCGACGCAGTCAGCCGATCTTCTGGCCGCTGCAAAAGACACCGGGGTAGAAATGCCCAGCCTGATCTACGTCGGATCCGGCGGTGCGAAGCGTCCACCTGCACAGGTCGGCGAGTTGGCCGAGGCGTTTCCGAATGCCTCGATCGCATCCGGCTGGGGAATGACCGAAACCAACGCGCTTGGCACCGGCATTGGCGGTCCGGATTACATTGCGCGCCCAGGTGCGGCAGGGCGGATGATCCCGCCGCTGCAGGATTTCAAGATTGTCGATGAACAGGGAGCCGAAGTGCCGCCCGGCGAAGCTGGTGAACTGGTCGTCCGCAGTCCGGCCAACATGCGGTGCTATCTGAACAAACCGGACGAGACGGCAGAGACCCTGCAAGACGGATGGCTGAAGACCGGTGATCTGGCGACCGTCGATGAAGACGGTTTCTATTTCATCGTCGATCGCAAGAAGAACATCATCATCCGCGGGGGCGAGAACATTTCGGGCCTGGAGGTCGAAGCAGCGATCCACCGCCACCCGGCGGTGCTGGAAGCCGGGGTTTTCAGTGTACCCGACGAGCGTCTGTGTGAAGTGGTCGGGGCCGGTATCACGCTGCGCGCGGGTGCCGAGCTTTCCTCGGAGCAACTGAAAGAGTTCCTGTCCGGCGCGCTGGCGGTCTTCAAGATCCCGCAGCACGTCTGGTTCATCAACGATGCCCTGCCGCGCGGCGCGACTGACAAGATCGATCGCCGCGCGTTGCAGAAGGACTGTCTGTACCACCTGACCGCTGAAAGGGCCCTGTTGGCTGACAGCGACCGCAAATCTGCCTGATCCTGGAGCGCCCATGAGCAATTTGCCTGATCTTGCCGACTATCATGCCACATCTGGTGCGGCCGCCTGGGAGGTGCCGGGGATAACGAGCATGATCCCACGCCGACCGGTCACAAAGGTCGGTGTCATCGGCGCCGGGACCATGGGCGGCGGCATCTCTATGAACTTTCTGACCGCCGGGATCCCGGTCACGATAGTCGAAACTACGCAAGAAGCGCTGGACCGTGGAACCGGCGTAATGCGCGGGCACTACCAGCGCAGCGCTGACAAGGGCCGCTTCCCCCAGGATGAGGTCGACCTTCGCATGGGCCGCCTGACCGGCGCGCTGGACATGGCCGCGCTGGCGGAGTGCGATCTGATCATCGAGGCCGTGTTCGAAAACATTGAGCTTAAGAAGCAGATCTTTGCCGAGTTGGACAGCATCTGCAAACCGGGCGCGATCCTTGCCACAAATACATCCGCATTGAACATCGACGAGATCGCGGCCCAGACGAAACGGCCCGAGGATGTGATCGGTCTGCATTTCTTTTCTCCGGCCAACGTCATGAAATTGCTGGAGATTGTGCGGGCGCGCCACACGGCAGACGACGTGGTGGCGACATGCATGGACATGGGCCGGACGATTAACAAGATTGCCGTTCTGGTGGGTGTCTGTCCCGGCTTTGTCGGAAACCGAATCCTGTTTGAACGTCAGGCACAGGCGAATTCCATGGTCTACGAGGGCATCATGCCCTGGGACATTGACAAGGCGCTGAACGCCTTTGGATTCCGAATGGGGCCGTTCCAGATGTCCGATCTGGCCGGTTTGGACATTGGCTGGTCCAAGGGTGCGAAGACCCAAAACCCGATCCGCGACGCGCTGTGCGAGATGGATCGCCGGGGCCAGAAAACCTCGGCAGGCTACTACGATTACGACGAGGCGCGGAACAACATCCCATCGGACGTCACGGCCCGGATCATCCGGGAAGTCACGGGGGCCGAGCCGCGCGAGATCCCGATGGGCGATATCACGGCTCGCCTGATCCACCCGATGATCAACGAGAGCCTGAAGGTTTTGGAGGAAGGCAAGGCGCAACGTCCTTCGGACATCGATGTGGTTTGGCTGAACGGTTATGGCTGGCCCGCCGACAAGGGTGGTCCGATCTACTATGCCGACACCATTGGCGCGCGCGCAGTCCTGGACACGATGGAACGGCTTGCCCCGACCGACGATCGCTACATTCCTGCCGACACCCTGCGAAAACTGGCCGCCGATGGCGGGCGGTTCATCGACCTTGATCTTGGCGGCCTGAGAGTCGCGTAGATCAGGTCACTTGAGGAGAACTCTCAATGGAATTCGTCAAAACCGAAACCGACGGCCGGATCCTGAAGGTCACTTTCAACCGGCCAGAGGTCTACAACGCGATGCACGCGCCGATGCATCATGAACTCGACAAGGTCTGGAATGACTTCGAGGCAGACCCTGACCTTTGGGTCGCAGTCTGCACTGGCGCAGGGGAGAAGGCCTTCACTGCCGGGAACGATCTGAAATACACCGCGCAGGGCGGAAAGATGCCGCCACCGGCGAGCGGTTTCGCGGGGTTGGCCAATCGCCTGGACCGAAACAAGCCGATCATTGCTGCTGTGAACGGCTTTGCGATGGGTGGCGGCATGGAGACGGCGCTGGCCTGTGACGTCATCATTGCTGCCGATACGGCGACTTTCGCCTTGCCAGAGGTTAAAGTCGGCTTCTTTGCGGGTGCGGGCGGCGTGCAGCGTCTCAGCCGTCAGATCGGGCGCAAGGCGGCGGTGGAAATGATGCTGACCGGCCGCCGTGTCGGTGCTGCAGAGGCCGTCCAACTGGGCATCGCCAACATCATGGTCCCAACCGCCGAGGTCATGGACCACGCGATGGAGAAGGCGCGGGAGATTGCTTCGAACTCTCCGTCGTCGGTCAAGGCCACCATGCGCGTCCTGCAGATCTGCGACGAGATCGAGGATCAGGCCAAGGCGCTGGCGGCATCCGGCCCGGTTCTGGACGATTTGCGCACGACCTATGATTTCAGCGAGGGCGTGAATGCCTTCGTCGAAAAGCGTGCACCGGAATGGAAGAACCGATGAATGCGCCTTCGCGCGGCGCGGCGGATCAAAGCCGCGCACGCTGCCGACTTGGGAGAGAGAATGCCGATCCACCTCCGCCAGATCTGCCTCGTCGCGTACGACCTTGCTTCGGTGCAGGACGAGCTTGAAGACGTTCTTTCGATCAAACCCGCCTTCCACGATGACGGGGTCAGTGTATTCGGGCTGCAGAACGTCCTTATGCCCATCGGGTCGCAGATGCTGGAGGTTGTCGCCCCGCAGCCCGGCGCGGACCCGATGAAGACCGCGGCAGGGCGCTATATCGACCGGCGCGGCGGGGATGGCGGGTACATGGTGATCACGCAGGTCACTGACCGCCGCGATCAGGACGCTGCCCGGGCCCGGGCGGCGGAACGCAAGGTCCGTGTGGCCTGGGAGAATGACCGCCAGACCTGGAACGTCATGCAACTGCATCCGCGCGATCTGGGTTCCTGTTTCTTCGAAATCGACTGGGACGAACAGACTGATATGCATGGCAACTGGATGCCCGCCGGCGGCACGGTCTGGAAGGAAGCCGTTTGCACCGACACCGTCGATGCAATCACGGGGGTCGAACTTCAGTCTGCCGACCCGGTCGAGGAGGCAAAGGTCTGGGCCTACATCGCCGATACCCAAGTGGTGATGGATCGTGGTGACCCTACAGTCCCTCTGGCCAATGCCACGTTGCGGTTTATACCTG
>JBCCMP010000292.1:0-6771 GCA_039026295.1 Pseudomonadota bacterium
GCCACACTTTCCGTGCGGGTAAATTGCCCTTGATTCAGGTTGAGCACCATGCTTTCCACCTGACCCGAGAAGGTGCTATCGTCGGGCACCAACGCCGCGATGGTTCAAATTTTGCCAGACATGCGGAAATCAGTACCCACGCGAGCGAGATCGGAACGCAGACCTTCCATGCAAACCACATCAGCTGATCGTACCTGTATCTGGGGACGACGGCCTTTGTGACGGCAAAGACGAATAAGAAGGTGAGTGCTTTGATCAAGAACCAGAAGACGCCATCGCCGAACGGGTCGATGGCAGTCGGGATCGGACTGAGCCATCCGCCAAAGAACAGGACGGTTCCGACCGCGCATATCAGCGCGATGTTCAGGTACTCGCCCACCATGCGCACCAGATCGGGCCCAGGGGAGTACCCCGCCCGATACCCGGACACGATTTCCGATTCCGCCTCTGGCAAATCGAATGGCGGACGGTTCGTTGCGGCAAGTGCGCTGATGAAAAAGACTGCCAAAACAGGAAGGTGCGGCAGCCAGTACCAACTCGCGATACCGTACCTGCCATCCTGGGCCGCCACGATGGACATCAGATTCAGGGATCCGGTCGAAAGAAGAAGACTGGCCATGGCGAGGCCCATCGATACCTGGAAGCTCAGCATCAGGGCGGCGGATCTCAGGCTCCTGGGAACGGAATACTCTGAACCCGAAGCACTGCCGCTGAACATTACACTATAGACCCCAAGCGACGACATCGCGAAGAGGTAGAGCACGCCGATGTTCAAGTCCGAGAGGACCCAGCTTTCCGCGAACGGGATCGCCGCCCATCCAATCAGGGCCAGCGTGAACGTTAGCAGCGGTGCCGCGAACATGATTGGTATCTTGGCGTCCGCCGGGGTCGTGGTCTCTCGAAGCGCGAGTGTCAGCATCTCCCGAAGGCTCTGCTGTTCGCTGCCCGGCCGGGCACCATGATGACCGCGACGGAGCTGCGCTGCCGCCCACACTTTCCGATCCATGTAGGCCAGGAAGATCGCTGTCACCGAAAGGATCGCTACGACAAGCGTGCACTGGATCACTGTAAGCAGGGCCGTGCCCACGCTCGTCGCAAAGGCGTCCAAGCTCAGCCTTCCCCAACCTTGGTCGGCAATCCAAGTTCGGCACAGCGCGCCAACTGAATATCGACGTCCATGACGTCTCGGCCGTCATGCTCGCCCTCTTTCAAAAAGCTGTAAAGCTGATTGCCAGCGGTCGTCTGGTTGCGCACGCCGTCGGACAAACGGAATTCGTCGGTCAGTTTGCCGCCGTCGCGCTTGTAGATGCTGAACAGTCGATTTCCATCATCGTCCAGAATTTCATTCGTATAGGCAGCGGCTATGCAGCGGGTCAGCTCGTACCCATCCATGTTTTGAGACAGGATCGAAACCGAAAACCTCTCGGCTGAAAGTTGCTCGATCGAAACTTTTTTCAGTTCGGCCGGCCCACTCTTGGGACCGATGCATCCTGCGACCGAAAGTGCCGTGAGCATCAGTGTGATATGCTTCATCATAAAATTGCCTCCCTCACTCTTCGGCAATGCGGTGTCCACGATTCTGGGCAGAATGGTCAGCTCTGCCCTCGTCACGAACGTCCGTAGTACGTGTTTCGTTAAATAATGATCTCCGCGACCGCAAGTGATCGGCGCTTTCGGGGCTTTGGCAAGTCAGATCCGCATCCATATGCTCTCGGGTCCCGGTAGATTGTAGATCTGTGGAAGCGCTGTTCCGAAATTTTGGGTCAGCAAACCTCTCTCCATCCGTAGTGTTGAGGCCGGATTGGACATGGGATGCTAGCGGTGATGGCTACCACTATCGACCGAAGCATCATTTTTACCGCGGAACTGGAAGTTGTCAGGCGCATGGCGTGCAAGTGCCACAGTCACTGGATCAACCGTAGCGCCTGGATTTCAATTACATCGGATAAGGCCAGCTTTTATGGCTGTCGAGCGAGCGCGCACCACCGACCAGATAGTCCTTCGTGAAATTTGACGCTGGTGGAGTCGCCCGATAATGAAGATGATGGCCAAATCGCTGCGCAACGTGATCAGAACAAGTTTAAACGCTTTCAATGGCATATTCGGCTTCTGCCTTACACGAGGCCAGCAGCTCTTTGGGGCACGACAAGCGAATTCCGGGCTGAAAACGGACGCAAGCGGTTGGGCGCATTGATCTGACCAACAACCTGCGTTCGACCCGGCCAGTGTTTCGGCGATGGCAATCCGATGCCCATGGCTGATGCTCCGCCGCAAGCTCTGCTGACAGGTGTCTCAGCAACCGGTTTGAGCCCGGTGTCTTTCAACCAGTGCCGGCTGGCCTTCACTCACGCGCAGGTGCTTCACCGTCATTCGTCCACGTTTAAGGGTCGGCTTCGGCCCCGCTTGCCAGTGCCTTCGCCTGCCCGACCCAGCTATCGCGCGTTACCCTGCCTTTGAAACCTTCCAGGTTCGAGTCGACCCATGCGACCTCATCTGGGGTCCACGACGCAATCTGATCGAAATGGAAAAATCCAAGCGAATTGCACAGCGCCTCGAGTTTTGGTCCGATGCCCTTGATCCGTTTCAGATCATCCGGTGCACCATGGCGCGGTGCCTGCAATGCCTCGGGACGTGCACCCTCGACCGCCGCATCACCATCGATGTTCGTTTCAGGGTCTGATGTGGCCTGCACAGCCTCCTCAGCCGGGTGTTCTGAACCTTTATCTGGCGCGGGCACCGCTTCTTCTGCCGCGCCGTGGTCGGCCTTGGATTTCGTCTGTTCATCGGCAGCAGCGTTCGCTTCCGCTTGTTGTTGCGGGGCGGTCGCCGCTGCTTCATCGGCATGCTCTGCGGCTTTGCGTGCGGCTTCAGCCTTTGCCGCCGCAACCGCCGCTGCGGCTTTTTCAGCCGCATCGGCAGCTTCACCGCTGTCATCGGCCGGTCTGTCGGCTGGTCTCTCGGCGGGAGGGCCGAATGCCGCGGGGATGCGGCCGCGGCAATGGGTGTCAACAACGTAACCGAGAACGCCCCAGATGACGAGGAAGAGCAGCACGACCAGCGCAACTGATGTCCCCAACCACAGCAAAATCCAAGAGGCGAGCCCTGCGGTCAGGCCTGATGCTAATATGCCGATGCTGCGACAGATGTCACAATCGTACTTTGCCCAATTGACCTCAGACAATGCTCACCCTCCCAACATCTTCATTTGTTGCGTCTCGAAAGATTGGCCCGCTCCGCGTGGCGCACGGAACTGACTGGCCGATGCCATCCATCCCATTGATCCGCCCTGCTGCAGCGAGCCTATCATCTACGCCCGCAATGTCGTCAACTCGCCTTGCAACAACGCGCTCAACGTGAACAAAGCGTCATTCCGGTCAAGATCTGCGCACCCCGGCCTGATCAACCGCAGCACGTCAGAGCCGACTTCACGCGTCATGAAAAAGCGCGCCTGCCATGGGGCATCGTTTCAAACCAAGCCGAGTATCGACATGCTGTTCGTCATCATTGCGGTGCTGTCTGACAGTTCAGTCAAGGCGTTCGATCCACGGGGTTTAAGCTCAATTCAGCTCTGCACAGACAGTCGGGACCTGGGTTGGAGGGGTCGGATTACGGTAATCGATGAAATCCGTGTATTCAGACCCGGATCCGACCCGGCAGACAAAGAGCGCGTCGGATGGAGAGCTGACCCTCACGTAGATCTCCGGGTAGCCGGAATTGATGTGGATGGTCACGATCTCACCACCCTGACCCAGCAAGGATTTCAGGCTTTTGCTGTTCGCCGCGCTCGGCACGGTGCCGACAAGCAGGACGACAAAGACCAGTAGATGCTTCACTGATTGCTCTCCTCAAAACCCATGTCGATCAATCCTGAGACTACCTTCGCATGGACCCGCATACGGTCCGGGCAGAAGTGGTCCCCCATCGCAGATAAGGGTCCCGACGCAAACGGATGGCGGAACGCTGGTGCATCTTTGTCGGGAAGCCAAACATAAGGGATTTGGAGCAACCAGAGAAGTGCACTTCCGCAAGCAAGGATGACCAGCTTTTCGGTGCTGACGTAATTATGCGCAGTCTAGCCGCCTTCTTGATCTACGAGCTAACGATACACGTCCAGCAGTGCCGCCAAAGACTTAGGGCCGTGCAGTTCGGATCGTCATGCGTCGCGGCCCAAAACACGTGCCGCGCTGCCGATACGACCTTCGCCTGACAGGTGCGGGGATCGGTCGATCAGAACCTCCCCGCGACATCGTCCGACGGCCATCTTTTGAACGCCAGGACCCAAAGCAGGATGACTGCGCACAACGGGATGATCGCCACCAGTGCGACCGTCGACGGGATGCCTGCGCGCGGCAACAGGAACCACAGCGGGACGACGAGCAGGATCGCCGAGATCAGCAGACCGACAATTGCCATCAGACCCTATCCTTCCACCGCCGGTCCGGCAGCCGTGCGGTAGAGCTTCGTGGTCAGCTTCCAAGCACCGTCCACCAAAAGGAATCCGAGATAGTCGCAGTACCGACGCGGCTCCATATCGACCCACAGTTTCACATGCGCCATTTCCGGCTCGAGATCGACGCTGAGGATCTCGAAAGACGGATCACCTTCGAACGGGTCCCGCGCCCGCGCGCGCTCGACAAACTGCGCCTTGTCGAAAAAGAACTGCTGCCCGTTCGGTTGCATGGACGCCATGAAGAAGCGGTCATGGCAAAGGTCTTGCAGAAAGCCTGCATCAGCGGTGTGCAGGGCTATGCAGTAGCCCTCTGCGGCAGCGCGGATCGCCGTTTCTGACGATTGGTCGAGCATTTGAAGCCTCCTTCTTTGGTCACCGGGTGGTATGTAGGGCGGTCGCTGGTCGTGTCTCTTGAAGACTAAGGCCGCATTTGCGGGATCGGCAAGCGCCGACCGAAGTGCTCGGCCAATGACAGCTCCGGCGCACCCTCGCGGCAGGGCATATCGTTCTTTTTTCAGATCGGCGGCCGGGTACGTCGCAGAGTGATCAGCGCAACTGCTCTGGTTGGCATAAATCGCTTTCGATTATTGTCTCTGCGAGCGATCCAAACAATGGACCTCTTTATCCATGGACGGGTTCGTCGATTTCTCTTCAGTCCAACGGTCCCATTTTCCAGGCGTAAGCAAAACCGGCTATCAAAACGGCAAGGAAGGCCATCATCGACCAAAACGCGGTTTCGCTGAGCGCCGCAAGGTTCGAAGCCCAAGGGAACAGATAAACGATGACAACGTAGAAGACGATGCAAAGGGTCGAGATCAAAAGGTATCGGGCGTCGAACTTAATTCCAGCGTTCTCGCCATCATTGACTTCGGAATCATTGACTTCGGATTCGTCAGCGGGGTCGGTCTTGCGGACTGCACGCCGTGGTCCGCGTATCATCGCCGCCAGAACGGTCAGCAATCCCAAGACCACTGCTATTCCCAAAAACACGAGTATCGGGAAATACTCTGACAGAAGTTCATCCATACGGCATCCGGGCAGCACGCGGGCGGTTTCGATCGAACGGTACCCACCTTTTTTGCAGCGCGTCAACGCAAGGTGACCCCTCGGAGGCGTTGGTCAGGGAGAATGCATCTCGTCTGAAGGCATCGCCACCGGGACGTCGCTGGTCGGTCGAATTTCGGGGAATTGGCGCGGTTGACGGGGCTCGAACCCGCGACCTCCGGCGTGACAGGCCGGCACTCTAACCAACTGAGCTACAACCGCGCAATCCGTCGAGGACGGTGGTGGGGGTTTATTCCCCGGCCCTGACACCGTCAAGCTGATTTCGGACAAACGAAAGGACTTTCTGAACGAACCTGTGCAAGCAAAGATTCCGTTAACCCTTTGAGGCGAAGACACATCGAAATTGTCTAAAACGGTGAAGGCGCGACGGTCGCTGCATGCTTGATGGCACACCTCATTTCATCGCTCCGCACATCGAGCCATGGCAGGTTCGCCCGAAGCTTCACATCTGGGCGCGCGAGGTTCGAACAAACATGCTTCGGGCCATCCCCTCGGATGCCTATCGGCGCGCGGTCGTCAGCGATCGCATCGGCCCGGTGCGCTGGCATTTCCTTGGACGGCCCGAAGCCTACGAGCACGTTTTTCGCACGGCTCTCGACAACTATCCCAAGGCGCCGATCATGCACCGGATGCTGGGCCCTTACCTGGGCAAGGGGATTTTTCTGGCACCTCCCGAGGATTGGCACTGGCAAAGACGCGCGCTGGCACCGGCCTTTGGCGGCGGCGGGTTGCGGCGCATGGCGCCCGCAATGCTGCGCGTGGCCACCGATACCGCCGATCGTCTTCGGTCGGAAGGCGCAGATGGCAGGGCTGTAAAAATCTCGTTCGAAATGCGCGTCACGGCGATGGAGATGGTCCGCCATGCAATGCTGGATGGCCTTGCAGAAGAGGCCAAAGAGCTTGCCGGCCACGATGTTCCCGACGTTGACGGTCTGCATGCATACCGCGCGGCGGCGCAGCCCAATCTGGATCGGTATCTTGAAGACTTCGGGCGACCCACCCTTCCGGATCTCCTGAACCTGCCCAACTGGCTTCGCCCCGCGCGCTTCTGGCGCCGCGCCCCCACGGATGGGCCGCGCGAGATGCTGGCCAGACTGGTGGCCGCGCGGCGGAGCGCGGCAAAGACAGGTGATGACCTTCTGGGCCTGATGCTGGAGGCGCGCGACCCCGAGACGGGCCGCACGATGACGGATGCGGAGATCCGGGACAATCTGATGACGTTCATCGTCACCGGCTCTGACACGACGGCCCTGGCC
>JBCCMP010000293.1:0-6726 GCA_039026295.1 Pseudomonadota bacterium
GATCGTTGTCCGCCGGGTCGATGATCACCGAGCCCAGCGTCCCCGTCGTGTCAACGCCAGACACGAACAGGTCGTCCCCGTCCACATCCGTGTCGTTCAGCACGACGTCGATCGCAAGCGCCGGGCCGTCCTCGGACACCGTCGCCGTGTCGTCCACCGCAACCGGGCCGTCATTCTCGCCCGTGATCGTCACCGTCACAGTCGCCGTATCGGTGCTGGCCGGCTGAACCTCGACGTCGACGACATTTGTCAGAACTGTGCCGTCATCGAACTCGATCTCGGCACGAACAGTACTCGTTGCGGACAAGGACAGTCCACTGAGCGCTTGAGGATTGATACTGAAGCCGGTGCCCGATGCTGTCAGGTCCGTCAAATCGAAGCTTGTATCCTCGACACCGTCCACAAAAATCCGGAAATCAACGATTTCGGCGCTCAACGTTGGCGGCTGCAGAGCAGCGTTGAGCTGCGCCAAGTCAGTCACTTGGACTGCACCGCCAGTATTGTCCAACTGATTCAGATCGGTCAGGCTTGAGAAGCTTGAAACGCCAACACCATTGATCTGAGCGTTGAGGCCGTTTGTATCGGTGAGCGTGTCAACCTGAGAAGAGAAGTCGCCGCCAAAGTCCTGACCATCGGACACAAAATAGATGACATTGTTGTCCCGTGTCGGCTGACCGTTGAACCAAGTGATCGCAAGATCCAGCGCCGCACCGAAGTTAGTGCCGCCCGCGATGTTCGCGCCAGGGTTGATAGCGCTGTCCAGTGCGGCGGATCCGGCATCGAATGACTGATCGCCAGCGCTTTCTTCGATGATCGCCGTCGAGTTGTTCGAGCTGTTCGGGTTGTCGAAATGTATCAGACCGATCTGCAGGTCGTCGTCCGAGAATCCTAACAGGTCAATCTCCGCAGACAGCTGACGCAGCGCCGCGATTTCCGCGTCAATGACCTCGTCGGCTGTCCCATCACCATTGTTGTCGCCTGCCCCGGCAAAAATCCTGTCATTGAAGACCGTCGAGCCGGAGACATCCATGATGAACAGGATGTTGTAAGTCGGCTGTGTGATCCCCGACAGATTTACCGAGCCGGATATCTGCGTTGAGCCATCGTTTGTGAATTCCCCGGCACTGAACGTGAAGAATGCCTGCTGATCAGATGCGCCTACGCCGGTCGATGTCTGAACAGACTGAGAGCCGGGATCAAACGGTGTCTGTTCCGTTATCGTGTAGGTGACAGATGATGTTGCAGACTCGCCGACAGCAAGACCGTCGAACTGACCTTGTCCGTCAAAATCTACATTACCCGCACTATCGATGGTGAACGTACCGCCGCCACTGCCGACAACAGCTTGCCCTACATTTGCGCTTTGCCCATTTATTGCGGTTACAGCAACGGTCGGCGTTGCGTCGTTCCCAAGAACATTACCGTCAATGTCCCCGGACACCTCATCTTCCGACACCCCTGCGATGTTGTCGTCGACAGCGTCGACGGCATCCGGGACAACCTCATTTACAACGACCTGGACATTATCGATTTGAATGTCGTCATCACCGCCGGAGATGCTGATGTCCAACGCTCCAGAGGATGGGACTGCCGCTGGAAGGTCGATCTCCAGTGTCTCCAGAGTCCAGTTGCCAAAAGAACTCTCAGCTAACGTATTGAGGTTACCGCTGGCACCATTGGAATAGGAAATAGCAGCCGTCGTCCCGTTGTCCTGCGGCGTGGAAATTGTCGCGATCAGCAATCCGCCGATGCGGATCTCCATGGTCGTGGTGTCACCGGTTGTTCCAGGACCTGCATCATTCCATCCAATGTCCAGAACAACACGGCCTGCACCGTTAGCACCAGGACCATTGTCGAGCCCCGACAGTCCCGAGTAGCTCAGCGTGTTCGATGCATCGTTCGCAACAAATGTAGGTGCATTTGTGCCTCCACCCGTCGAATCCCAAGTGCCTGTGCTGTTCCAATTTGCCCAGTTCCCAAGGCCCCCCAACGCATAGTCACCGTTCCCGATCAAGTTACGTGGCTGAATGGCCATGGATCTTACCTCTCAAAATTAAATCTGTGCCCGGCATCGTAGCGGCTTGACCGGGACAGAATTTATCACCGCGCGATCGTCCCCATGCGCGGTGGGTTTTGTTGGTCGAAGGTATTGTCCACACCCACATAGTAAGAGTGTCACCCGTTGCACTCGCATCCGTCTCAGCCGTGGGCGCGGACGCATCGGTCGGTGAACGTATCCCTCGCGTTTCTTGATTTAGAGTTTGCCAGATATCTATCGGATATTTTAGTCAAAATCCGATCCTGTCCGCACCTTCCCGCTAATGGACAGAATTTTTACTGCACTCTGAAACCAGCGGTTGTTTTGTTGGATGCAGTACTCGTGAATAATGTGATTTCAGGATTTGAGCTGTGCAAAAGGACCATCTAACTTTGCATTTTGCAATTTTTCCGTTTGGTTTGCACAGCTAGAATCAGAATAAAAATCGAGGACAAAAAACCCAAACAGACTTCAAAAATCGACCTTTCACCGCTAGTCACCATCCGCAAATCAACTGAACTTAAAGCCGCGCGAAATGAAGTTCCATCACCAGGCTTTCAAAGCCCCCGGGCGGTTCTTCCGAGGTAACATTCACACCCATTCGACCTTGTCAGACGGTGTGCTTGAACCCGGAGAGGTCTGTCGGCGCTACGCGGAAGAAGGCTATGATTTCCTGTGCCTGAGCGAGCATCTGGTGGGACTCTATGATTATCCAATCGCTGATACAGCGCCTTTTCGAACGCCCGATTTCACCACGATATTGGGTGCAGAGGTACATACGGATCGGCTCGAAAATGGTGTAATCTGGCATCTTTTGGCCGTTGGTCTTCCGCTCAACTTCGAAAGACCAACGGCACCTGATTTTGATGGCGCAAAAGCGACCGAGCCTGCTGCGCAACTTGCGCGGCGATGCCGTGATGCGGGCGCGTTTGTCGCGATCGCACACCCTCAGTGGTATAATATGTCCATAGAGGACGCACGCCTGATCGACGCCGCGCATGCAGTCGAGATTTACAACCATGGATGTGCCGTAGAATGCGATCGACCGGATGGCACAGCAATCCTGGACCAGCTTTTGACCGAAGGCCGACGGCTCACCGGTTGTGCGACAGATGATGCACACTTTACGGGGCCGGACCATTTTGGCGGCTGGGTCATGGTCAAGTCCGAGACACTTGACCCCGACGCGCTGGTTTCTGCCCTTAAGGCTGGAAATTATTACTCGTCTCAAGGACCCAGGCTTCACGATGTCTGGATAGACGACAATCGCATCGGCGTGCGATGTTCGCCCTGCGACCGTATTATCGTTCTTGGCGCAGGGGCTTCAGCGAGACAGGCCTACGGCAACGGAATCTGCGACGCCGACTTCTCGCTCGCAAGATTCAAGAACAGCGGTTGGCTGAGGGTCGTCGTCGCAGACTCCGCCAACAGGCGTGCATGGTCCAATCCAATCTGGCTGGATAACCTCTGACTCAATACTGAACCTCCCGAAAAATCGCTTGCGCGCTCTGGGTGCGAAGATAACGTGAATGTCTCCGCAGACGGGGAAGTGCATGTTCGACGAAATGTCCGGGGCAGAAGGGTCCGAACTGGTCCGCGCACCCTATGAGCAGGTTGCGAAATGGTTGGATGCCTGCGGACTTGAGCTGCTGCACAAACGCTCTCAAGAGGCAGAAGCCATCTTTCGCCGCATCGGGATAACGTTCGCCGTATACGGTGAGGGCGGCGATCCAGAACGTCTGATCCCATTTGATCTTGTCCCGCGAGTTTTTGCCTACGCGGAATGGCAGCGCCTTGATCGAGGTATTCGTCAACGCGCCAGGGCACTGAACGCATTCCTCTATGATGTCTATCATCGCGGCGAAATCTTGAAGGCCGGAATAGTTCCAGAGGGGCTGGTCTACCAGAACGAAGCCTTTGTACCCGCGATGGTCGGTGTCGAGCCGCCAGGCAAGGTCTACTCGCACATCGTCGGGATCGACATCGTTCGGACGGGAGAGTCCAGCTTCCAGGTTCTCGAAGACAACTGCCGGACACCATCCGGCGTTTCCTACATGCTGGAAAATCGCGAGACGATGATGCGGATGTTCCCGGAATTGTTTTCCGGCGGCGCCGTCCAGCCCGTCGACAGTTACCCGGACTATCTTCTCAGTACACTTCGTGAAGTGGCGCCACCTGCCTGTTCGGCCGATCCCACCGTTGTTCTTTTGACACCCGGGGCCTTTAACTCGGCCTACTACGAGCATTCGTTTCTGGCCGATCTGATGGGCATTGCACTGGTCGAGGCCGGGGATCTTTTTGTCGATGATGGGCAGGTTTGGATGAGGACGACACGTGGCCCGAAACGGGTGGACGTGATCTATCGACGGATCGACGATGACTTCATTGACCCGCTGGCATTCCGGCGGGATTCTTTGCTGGGTATTCCCGGGCTCTTCGATGTCTATCGGGCCGGCGGCGTCACGCTTTGTTCTGCGCCTGGCGCAGGTGTGGCTGATGACAAGGCAATCTACTGCTTTGTTCCGAAAATGATCGAGTTCTATCTGGGTGAGAAACCTCTTCTTGAAAATGTGCCGACATGGCGTTGTGCGGATGCCGACGAGTGCAAGGAAGTCATGGACCGTCTCGATGAGATGGTGGTCAAGGAAGTGCATGGTTCCGGCGGTTACGGCATGCTGATCGGGCCGAAATCAACCCGGGAGGAGCGCGAGGCCTACGCCAAACGGATCGAGAAAGATCCAGCCGACTTCATCGCCCAGCCGACGCTGGACCTGTCGACTGTACCGGCTTTGGCCCCAGATGGAATTGGCGGTCGACACGTTGATTTGCGACCTTACTGCCTCGTCGGGAAGCAAATGCGGCTGGTACCCGGCGGATTGACACGCGTTGCCCTTAGAAAAGGGTCACTTGTCGTCAATTCATCTCAAGGCGGCGGCGTGAAAGATACCTGGGTGCTGGCAGAATGACCGACCCGGTACTGCTCTCTCGGACCGCGGAGAACCTTTACTGGTTGTCCCGTTATGTCGAAAGAGCGGACTCTACTGCCCGGCTGATCGAGATGGGCCACCGGATGGCGATGCTGCCGGGTGCCTATTCTCATATGGAGTGGAAGTCGGTTGCAGCGGCATCGGGTTGCATGGATGCCTTCGACGTGGATCAGACGATCACCGAAGCTGATATCGTCGAGACGCTACTTTTAGATGCCGAGAACCCATCTTCCATTCGGGCGTGTCTTGAACGGGCAAGAGCGAATGCCCGGGCTGTTCGCACTGCACTCACCCGCGAGATGTGGGAAGCGTTGAATGATGGTTGGCGGACTCTGGAACTGACCGATCCCGCCGAGGCGAAGAGAGATCTTCCCGGCATGTTGGACTGGGTGAAATCGCGCGGTGCCCAGGTACGCGGAGCGTCAACATCGACTATGCTTCGCAACGATGGCTACAGTTTTCTTGGCCTCGGTGGCTATGTCGAACGGGCGGACATGACCCTTCGGCTGCTTGCGGTGAAATCCTACGTCCTTCTGCCGGAAACCGATGTCGTCGGTGGTGGACGGGATCATCATCAATGGACATCAGTTCTACACGCAACCTCTGCCATCAGGGCCTACCACCATATCCATCAAGGCGAGTACAGCCCCGAATCGATCGCGGATTTCCTTATCCTGAACGAGGAGTTTCCCAGATCCGTTGCCTTCAGTTTCGCAAAGATCAGCCGTTCACTCAGCCTGCTTGAATCAGCCTATGGTCAGCGGCATGAATGTCACGAAACAGCGGAAGGTTTGGTGGCTGATCTTGCGGGACTTCGCATGGGGCAGATCTTTCAGATCGGGCTTTCCGAGTTTATCCGAACGGCACTGGCGAGGATCAATCTGCTTGGTCGCCAGATTTACGCTGCCTATCATTTCTGAGAACCATGGATCTAACGCTCAATCATAAGACGACCTATGTCTACGAACCCGGACCGTCAGCGGCCGCGCTGCGCCTGAAGCTGTTCCCCGCGAATTCAGGTTCGCAGGCCGTATCGAATTGGGCGGTCACGGTGAATGGCGAGGCGATAACACCGCTTTGTACCGAAGCAAGCGGCGATCCGGTCGCGCTTTGGCACAAGCATGGTGCGTTGGATGAAGTTGAGGTGATCGCATCGGGGCGCATCCAGACATCTGATAAAGCTGGAGTAATAAGCGGTTTGCAGTCGTCGGTGCCGATCGGCGTCTACCTTCGACGAACCGACCTGACGAACCCCGATCAGGCCATCCGAAAACTGGCGGGCGCAGTGACCGGCGACACACCACTTGAAAAATTGCATGCTTTGTCGTCCGCCATTTCAGATGCAATCGAGTATCGGCCAGGTGCAACAAACACGCGAACGACGGCGATCGAGGCATTGGCGATTGGTGCTGGAATCTGCCAGGATCAGACGCATGTGTTCCTGTCTGCGGCGCGGGTCCTCAGCATACCTGCCAGGTATGTGGTCGGATATCTGTTTGATCAGGAAGCAGATGGTCCGCAAGACACCCACGCCTGGGCTGAAGCTCATATCGCGGGCCTGGGCTGGACCGGCTTCGACGTCACACATCAGCTCTGCCCGACCGACGCCTACGTCCGGGTCTGCTGTGGGCTTGACGCCGATGACGCAGCCCCAATCCGCGGCAATGTAGTAGGTGAGGTGAGCGAAGCCCTCACCACCGA
>JBCCMP010000294.1:0-6702 GCA_039026295.1 Pseudomonadota bacterium
GAACCTTGCTCACCGGGTCCAACATCTCGATAGCTTCGTCGGCCGCATCGCGGAGTGCCTCGGCCTGCTCTTGCGTGAGTTCAAGCACAACCATGGGTGTAGCCTACCCCTACCGATCCGCGCAGTACTTCGCGTTCAGTGATCAAGGCCGGACGAATATTCATGCCTCTCTCCGTAGGGGCTTTGCTGGATCACCCGGACCTGATCGACAGGGCGCGGGTAACCGGTGCACGCATCATCGTGCCGACCGGTGCGATCATCGGTCTTGATGCGATCAGGGCAATGGCTGTGGGAGAGATAAACAGTGTCACGCTGGAAACCCGGAAACCGCCAAACGGGCTGGAAGGGGCACCATTCCTTGTCGAAAACGGAATCGACCTGACCGGACTTCAGCAGCCGAAACGTATCTTTCAGGGCACCGCGCGAGAGGCGGCAAAGGGATTCCCGGCGAATGTGAATGTTGCGGCAGCCCTCTCGCTGGCGGGCATCGGCCCAGACCGGACAATTGTAGAAGTCTGGGCCGACCCGACGATCGACCGGAACATGCAATCGGTGCGGGTCGTCTCGGAATCTGCTGATGCCGAAATGAGCATCCGCAATGTTCCGTCCCAGGAAAACCCGCGCACAGGTAAGATTACCGCGCTGAGCGTGATAGCCTGTCTCGACCGCATGACAGCTCCAATGGTCATCGGGACCTAAAAATTTTTATGGTTTTGCGATGGATTTTCAATCACAGCCCGGTCTGGAAATAATTGGTTAACCATCGGCTGCGATCAAGGGACCGAGAACGTCGGAACGACCTCTCAGTTAAATGAAAACGACGACGGGCCCGGGCATGAAGGTTCTGGTAACCGGCGGATGTGGCTTTATCGGTAACGCCATAATCCGCCGTCTGCTACGCGAAGACACGGTTGTCTTCAATCTGGATAAACTCACGTATGCGGCGTCGCTTGAATCGCTGCAGGATCTAAGCGGGTCTCCAAACTATTCGTTGATCGAAGGGGATATCTGCGATCAGGCGCTTCTTGAATGCCTGTTTGAAGAGCTCGAACCGGATGCAGTGATACACTGCGCCGCGGAAACCCATGTGGACCGGTCCATTGATGGCCCGTCATCATTCATGGAGACCAACATCATCGGCACCTTCCGTCTGTTGGAAGCGGCGCGCCGGTGGTGGGCTGGACGAAAGGCGGAGCACAGGTTTCTGCATGTCTCCACTGATGAAGTCTACGGGAGCCTGAGTGGCAACGATCCGGCTTTTACCGAGGCGTCCGCCTATGCACCGAATAGCCCCTATGCCGCTTCCAAAGCTTCCGCAGATCATCTGGTCAGGGCGTGGGGGGAAACCTATAGCCTGCCCGTTCTGACCACGAACTGTTCCAACAATTATGGTCAGTGGCAGTTCCCCGAAAAGCTGATCCCGCTGATGATCGTGAACGGGGTCGAGCGGCGCGTTCTGCCAATATACGGCGAAGGCAACCAGGTGCGCGACTGGTTGCATGTCGAGGACCATGCCGATGCCATCTGGCAGGTTTTGCAACACGGCAAAACGCGCGGGACCTACAATGTTGGTGGAAACTGCGAGCTGCGGAATGTCGATGTCGTCGATGCCATCTGCGCGAACCTGGATAGGAAATGGCCCGACTTCGATCATCGGTCGCTGATCCGAAATGTCGCTGATCGCCCCGGACATGACACACGCTATGCCGTTGATTGCGGATTGTTGGAGAAAGAGCTCGGGTGGAAGCCCAGGATTTCTTTCGAAGATGGATTGAAGCGAACGTTTGATTGGTATCTTGGCCACCAGGAATGGTGGCAGGCGATCCGGCAGCGCCGGTACAATGGGGACCGCCTCGGTCAGGCTGCCAATGATCCAATGCAAGAGCCATCCGGCCAGGCAGGACTGGAACGGATTGCCTGACGGATTTTCAGGTCTCGCCGCCAACTCTGCAAAAATAACGACCCGGCCTGTCGCGATCCGGGTTGCTTATCTTTCCGACCGGGTTTCTTCTGCGTTTTGAACGAACGCGGCGGAGGCGAGATGCAGGACACGGCACCAAGGCGGAAGCGGTCACGCAGTGCGCGCGGCGAAGCAAAAGAAGCGCGCCCGGTTGATTACCGAAACCTGGTCAGCCCCCTGCCGCTTGCGCAGGGCTATTCGGATGACCAGATCGAGTCGATCCATCAGGGCGCATTGACTGTCCTGCAGGAGCTTGGGGTGCGCGTCATCCATGACAAGGCCCGGGAGATGTTCGCTGAAGCCGGGGCGGATGTGCGCGACATGCAGGTCCATCTTCCTCCAGAAATGGTTGAAGGGGCAATCGCGTCCTCACCGGCGGAATTCACACTGAGCAGCCCACGCGGCACGCTGAACATTGGTGGGCGCAGCACGCAGTTCATACCCGTCGGCGGCCCCCCACATGCGACAGACATCAAACGCGGTAAGCGACCCGGGACATTCGAGGATTTCCGGAATTTTATCCGGCTGGCGCAGTCGCACGAGGTCATCCATCTGACGGGCCCATCGGTCGAACCTCAGGACATTCCGCCGAACCTCCGTCATTTGCGCATGATGCGGGTTCAGACGCTGGATTCGGACAAGGCGACCTTCATCTATGCCCGCGGGGCGGGCCAGACCGCCGACAGCCTGCAGATGCTGAAATTGCGCCTCGGGCTAGATGATGCAGCCTTTCAGGAACGCCCGTACACATACACGGTGATCAACACAAACTCGCCGCTGATCCTGGATGATCCGATGTGCCAGGGGCTGATTGATTTTGCCGCGGCCGGACAGATCTGCATCATAACTCCGTTCACGCTGTCCGGTGCCATGGCTCCCGTGACGATCCCCGGCGCACTGGTGCAGCAGCACGCAGAACTTTTGTCGGGACTCGTTCTGACTCAACTGTCGCGACCCGGCGCACCAGTTGTCTACGGCGGTTTCACGTCAAACGTCGACATGAAGTCAGGCGCGCCAGCCTTCGGTACGCCTGAATACGTTCGCGCCTGCTGGGGTACAGGGCAATTGGCGCGCAAAGTCGGTTTGCCGTGGCGATCGTCGGCCTCCTGCGTGTCGAACACGCCGGATGCGCAGGCGATCTGGGAGACGCAAATGGCACTGTGGGGTGCACTGACCGGTGGCGCCAACATGATCATTCATGCGGCGGGCTGGCTGGAGGGCGGGCTGAGCGCGTCCTACGAGAAGTTCATTCTGGACGTCGAGCAACTGCACCACATGGCCGAACTGATGCAGCCGGTTCGCTTTGACGAGGGTGAACTCGGCCTCGACGCGATCCGCGAAGTCGGGTCCGGCGGGCACTTTTTCGGCACGGCGCACACGATGGAACGTTACCAGACTGCGTTTTATGCACCGTCAGCGTCAGACTGGTCGAATTACGGCCAGTGGCAGGACAGCGGCAGCCGTACCGCGACCGAACGGGCGCATGATGCGTGGCAGAAGGTGCTCAACGAGTTTGAGGCACCGGTCTGCGACGCGGCGACCGTAGAATCGATTGACGCTTTCATCGCGAAACGGGTCGAGGAGGGCGGCGCGTCGCCCGTCAGCTAGGGTTGCCCTTGTCAACCTCTGCCGAAAAACTGCGAATGTCACCGATCATGTCTTCCAGACACTTGACCATCGCTGCAAGCGATCCTTCGGAGAGGAAGAAGAGCTTGCGCGCCGATGTGGTCTCCAGCGGTTGATCAAGCTCCAGCTCTGACCGGTTCACGGCGATGATGATACCGGCGCTTCGGGCTTCCTCGATCATTCGGATTTTCGTTGAATGAGAAATGCCGGTCATTGCGCCGGTCATCTCTTCCATGGTCGAGACCGACCCGCGCAGTTGCTTGGCCAGCATCGTGGTGAACAGATCGTAATAGTGTTCGTCCCAGAACTTGCGATCGCCAAAGGCTTCGAACATCGAGACACGCAGCAAACCCAGCAGGCCGACAGTCCCAAGATATCGGTCTGGGCTGGGAGGAAGGTCTGGTGGTTTTATCGGCATTCTCGCTCCTTCTGGAGATCAGACTAGCATTTTAACCTTCAAATTGACAACTCTCTTGGCAGCGCGGCGAGATGCCCCGCTTAACAGCTTGCATCAGAGGCGGAATCGCGCCATCTACGCGCCGCCGCAGAGCTTACACCCCTGGAGGAACGCTGCGGCGTGGGGCAACCCACAAACCTGAAAACAAACGGAGCGTTGCTCATGAGCGCGAACATCGAACTCGCGGCTGAAGCACGACCGGGTGTGGGCAAAGGGGCTGCCCGCCAAGCACGACGTGACGGCAAGGTGCCGGGCGTGGTGTATGGCGGCAGCGCTGACCCGCAGCCGATCAACCTGCATCAGCCAACTTTGCTGAAACTGCTTAAGAACGGCAAGTTCCTTTCGACCCTTATCAACCTGAACCTGGACGGCACGACCGAAACGGTCATTTGCCGCGGGGTCCAGCGCGATGTGGTGAAGGATCTGCCTACCCACGTCGACTTCCTGCGACTTTCAGAAAGCTCTCGCATCAATCTGATGATCCCGGTGGAATTCACGAACGAAGAAGACTCTCCCGGACTCAAGAAGGGCGGCGTCTTGACAGTTGTGCGTAATGAAGTCGAACTGAGGGTTCGGGCAAGCAACATCCCGGAAGCCATTGAGGCCAACCTCAGCGGTTTGGACGTCAACGATGTCATCCGGATTTCGGACGTTTCCTTGCCTGATGGCGCTGCCCCGACGATCACCGATCGCGACTTCATGATCGCCAACATTTCTGCTCCATCGGCACTCGCGTCCGCAGGTGCTGACGATGAGGCGACCGAGGGTGAAGAGGCTACCGAGGCAGAAGAAACCGCCGAGGAGTAATCCCGCCGGCCAGAATTTCAAAACGCTCCGAAGGCTTACCTTCGGGGCGTTTGCGTTTCAGCTCAACTGCATCGGATCAGCCGAAGATTTCAGCGATCGAGCTCAGGTGCGTACCTTCCTTGATCTCACGCAGGCGCGCGTAGGACAGCGCTGCCACCGTACTCCCGATGCTGTAGATCAGAGCATTCAGAACAATCGTGACGATCGCAGATAGGACAAGTCCGATGGTTCCAAGGCCCCAGAATACGAACTGCAGCCCACCCACGACCAGGCCAAAGCCAAAGAAGACCAGCAGGAACAGAACGGCCAATCCAACCATTGGCCAGCGATAGTCTTTGGTTAGTGCTGCACTGCGCCCCAGCGACACGAAACCCGCGCGTTCGATGATAAATGCCGGGATCACAACAAAAAACAGTCCCATCAAATAGAGGCCCGGCAGGATGAGCAGGATCAGACCGACATAGACTATGATCCCGACGATCAGCACGATCGGCAACACCGGCAACATAAAGCGCAGACCGGTCTGGACAGAGCTGCCGAAGCTTGCCGAACCATTGGTTTTCATGTCGTAAGCGGCCCGGGTAATCGCAGCCATGATGAAACCCCAGAGCACGATCCCGACAATCACAGCAATGAACCAGGGGAGGCTGCCCATCTGCGCTTGCGACTCCATCGCCAGGACGGGGTCAGAAAATGCCAGAAAGCTGTTCAACGCAGCAGGTCCGCTCATAATGTAACCCAGCAGGAGCGAGATCGCTGACGGGATGATGGCCACCGGCAAAAAGACGCCCAGGTTCTTAAATACCAGCGAGAAACTCTCGCCAAACAAGGCGCCAACGCCGAGCGGTTCCTTGATTACGGTGGTATCGGTCATTTCTTCTGATCCCCCTCATCCTCACGATGAAACTTGTCTTCGCGCGCATCGCCAAACAATGGGCGCGTTTCCAGATACTGTCGCTGTGCTCGGTAGAATGCACGAAGAAACGGCTCGCTTTCTTCCCTGACAACCGGCTGTGTGTATTCGATTTTCGCCCTGACCCGTTCGGTAATCTCAAGCAAAGTGTTCTGGTGGCGCTTCCACGCCTCGCCATAGAGCTTGGTCGCATCGGTCCGGAGAACTTTCTCCAGGGTCTGCAGCTCGAATGCGCCGTAGTGGTCCAACTGATGGGCGAGAAAACTGAACTTCTCTTTCGTCTTCTGTTGATCCTTCGTTGCCATATCCGGCAGCAGTGCCGCGCGGGGCAGTTCGACGACATAGGTTCCGGCAATCATGTCACCCAACCTTTGGCGGCGGCGATTCATCAACGGTACGGCCAGCAGGATCGCAATCCAGATCAGCAGCAGAATTGCTTCGAGAAAGCCAAGCTCCGGCAGCACGAACAGCATCGTCCCCGGAACGAAGATCTCCATCTCTTTCATGAGGTTTCTGACGGTGACCGCGTAAGGGCGCAGGCTGCGACCATCAGCGCTGACAACGCGCATCTTCGTGATGCGTTTGCCCAGGGTCTGGCCGTTCCAGATCAGCTCCGTCGCGATGTAGTAAGGTGCCCGCATAAAAAAGAAGAGCAACGACCCGATCGTGATCAGGAAAGTCGACCCATCGAAGCCGATCACGGCGAGGACGATGACCAGCGCCAAAACGAAGAGTGACGTGATCAGGATGTCCAGAAATTGCGCGCTGAACCGGCTGCCGAGACTTGCGACCCGGAATGGCAGAACCACGCCTTCGGGCGGCGTGAAGTCGTTGATCATCCGCTTCTGGCGCTTCTTTGCCTCGCGATGGATCGCCTGCGGCGTCTTCTTGCGGGAAGGGCTGCGTGCCATCAGTCGGCCTCTTTCGTGCGGCCCGAGA
>JBCCMP010000295.1:0-6694 GCA_039026295.1 Pseudomonadota bacterium
GGATTTGCGCCGACCGACCGCGCACCGGGATTCCTCTACCCCTCCCGGAGCCAGGTGGTCAGCCGGTTAAGGCGGTCCGGGCGTCCGGTGTTCTGGTTCCTGGAGTTTCCGCGTATCATTGGACAGGAACTGGCAGCGTGACAGCAACCCAATGTGACACAGAACAGGTGGTGTTTTCGCTTGCGCGCCTCGCGGGCACGGGGCACGGTATCTACGTGTTGACGCCGCCTGAGACATCATTTCGTGCCAGACACCGCTCTACGGGATCACTGGATGCCTGAGCTTCTGGACGAGACTGTCATCGAATTTTCAGACAATCGCCTGCTGATCGATCTGTGCGGCCAGCATGACCGCAACCTTGTGCAAATCGAGCAGGGCTTCGGCGTGTCGATCAACCGCCGCGGTAATATCCTGTCCTTGTTGGGCGGACCAGAATCGCGGGTGAACGCATCGGACGCTTTGAACGCCATGTATGAACGGCTGGAGGACGGCCGCTCGCTGGAGCCTGCGGATGTCGACGCGCTGATCCGCATGGGCGTGCTGCCCGAGCCGGAGGCGAGCAAAGAAACCCAGATGGACATGTTTCCAGGCGGCCGCCTGGAGATCAGGACACGCAAAAAAACGATTGAGCCGCGCTCGCCCACCCAAGCGGCCTATGTGGCGGAATTGTTCAACAAGTCGATGGTGTTCGGGATCGGTCCCGCAGGCACAGGCAAGACCTATCTCGCCGTTGCGGCAGGGGTGCGCATGTTCCTGGATGGCCGCGTGGACAAGATCATTCTATCGCGCCCAGCGGTGGAGGCGGGAGAACGGCTTGGCTTTCTGCCGGGGACGGAAAAGGACAAGATGGATCCCTATATGCGTCCGCTCTATGACGCATTGAACGACATGCTGCCCGGCAAGCAGGTTGCCAAGTTGATGGACGAAGGGAAAATCGAGATCGCGCCGCTGGCTTTCATGCGCGGGCGGACGCTTTCCAACGCCTTTGTGGTGCTCGACGAAGCTCAGAACACCACGGAAATGCAGATGAAAATGTTCCTGACGCGGATGGGGGAGGGCTCGCACATGGCGATTACCGGTGACCCCAGCCAGATCGATCTGCCGCGCGGGACGCGGTCGGGCCTGGTGCAGGCGCTGGATGTCCTCCACCACATCGGCGGGATCGGTTTCGTGCGTTTTGCTGCCGCCGACGTTGTCCGTCATCCGCTGGTGGCGCAGATCGTACGAGCTTACGATGCAGACCCGGCCTAGAACCGTTGTCTAGCGCCCCCCGCGTCGACGTCGATCTGATTGTCGAAGACTCTGCCTGGCTGGAGGTTTTGCCGGATCTTGAAGATCTTGCGAATTCCGCAGCTGAAATGGCGTTTTCCGACGTGTCCGTCCCGCTTGAAGTTGCAGTTCTGGCCTGCGAGGACGCCCGGATCGCGGCCCTAAATGCTGACTTTCGAGGTAAAGACCGGGCCACGAATGTTTTGTCCTGGCCTGCCTTCAGCCTAACGTCGGAGGTGCCTGGGCAGCGTCCGGCGCCGTTGCCGGAGAGCGCGGCGCCCGGCCCCGTAACTGTCGGAGATGTGGCGATTGCGCTTCAAACCTGCGTTTCAGAAGCAAAAAGTGCAGGAATACCCTTGAAAAACCATGTTTTGCACCTGATCCTTCATGGATGTCTGCACCTTCTAGGCTATGATCACATTCACGAGGCGGATGCAGCATTGATGGAGGGATTGGAAACGCGCCTTATGTTACGCGCAGGTTATCCAGACCCTTATGCATAGAAGCGGCGCAACATAGCAGCGCCAAAGCAGTTGGAAACGATGGACCCTGATCCGAGTTCACAGGCTCAACCCAAATCTGACAAAGATCTTTCCCAGGAAGAGGACCCCGGAAGTACGGGACTTTCTGCGTCTTCGTCGCCGATGTCTTTGCCCATCGATCCCGCGCAAGATCCAGCCGATGAGGCATCCGAGCCGCCCGGTCTGCTGAGCCGAATATTCGGACTTGGGAACGGGAACGGAGAAGACGGCGCGCCCGAAGATGAGGATGCCTTGGGGAATGCCTTCCGGCACTCGTCCCCCGCAGAGCTGGCGATGGTCACGAACATCATTCGGCTTCGTGACCTTCGGGTCGAAGACGTCATGACGCCGCGTGCGGACGTGGTGGCGGTGGATGAAGGTGCACCGCTCAGCGACGTGATCACCGCCTCCGAGCAAGGCAGCCATTCGCGCCTGCCCGTCTATCGCGAGACCCTGGATGATCCGATCGGCTTCGTGCACATGAAGGACATCGCGCTCAACTATGGCTTTGGTCGTGCGGCCGAAGAGTTCAAGTTGTCGGACAATTTGCGGACAGCTCTGTTCGTGCCGCCGTCGATGCGGATTGCCGCCTTGCTGCAGAAAATGCAGGGGGAGCGGGTGCATATGGCGCTGGTCATCGACGAATTCGGCGGTGTTGATGGTCTGATCACGATCGAGGATCTCGTCGAGCAGATCGTCGGTGACATCGAAGACGAGCACGATCACGAGGGTTCCGATGAATGGACCCGCGAGGCGGACGGGAGCTGGCTGGTACAGGCGCGCGCCGACATTCGGGAATTCGAGGAATCAGAGGGCGTCACGCTGCTGGCAGAGGACTGGGACGAGCCCGCCGATACGCTGGGTGGCCTGGTGTTCATGCTGGCCAATCGTGTGCCGACGCGCGGCGAGGTGATCCTGCACCCGATGGGTTTCGAGTTCGAGATTGTCGATGCGGAGGCCCGGCGCATAAAGCGCCTTCGACTGCGGCTTGGCAGCGGATCAACGACGCTTCGGCAGGCCGCGGAATAGGCGTGCCTCGCGCAGTTTTGGCTGCGAATTGAAATGTGTGTTGAACCTCGGACGCAGCCTGTGCTCTGACACCCCGGGAACGGGGAGACCAAGAATGTCTGCATCGCTACAATCTGGCTCCGCAACGTCAGCAGTGTTCCACTGGTTCGCAGGACGAGGTTGGTGGGCGCGGTCTGGTATGGCGGTTCTGGCCGGGGGGCTGATGACGGCCGGTCATCCGCCGGTCGGCCTGCCTTGGGCGCTATTCCTCGGTGTTCCTGTGATTGTCTTGCTTGTCGCGACGGCAGAGACTGGCCGGGCCGCGGCCTGGATCGGATGGGCCGCGGCGTTCGGCTATTTCGTCACCGGTCTGCACTGGATTGGACATGCCTTTGTCGTCGATGCTGACCGTTTTGGCTGGTTGATGCCTTTGGGCGTCATTGCCTTTCCGGCGGGACTGGGCCTGTTCTGGGCCGCCGCGTTCTGGCTGGCCAGGCGTCTGTGGCGCCGTGGGCTTGTAGACGGGACTGTGGTTTTGATCCTGGTCTGGACGGCTGCCGAATATGCACGAGGCCACGTCCTGACCGGCTTTCCCTGGGGGCTGCCCGGCTATGTCTGGGTGGATACACCGCCGATGCAGATGGCGGCGTGGGTCGGGCCATGGGGAGTAACCTTCCTGACCCTGCTGGTGACGGCCAGTCCTGTCCTGGCTTTCGTCGGCAGGCGGGTTTCCGTGCTCGGCCCTGCGTTTGGTCTGCTGCTGGGCGCATCCCTTTGGATCACTGGGTCGGCGCAAATTCCGGACAGGATCGAGTTTGCACCCGACGCGCCCGTCATTCGGTTGGTGCAACCCAATGCACCCCAGGCGCTGAAATGGCAGCCCGGATATCGAGAGCAGTTCTACGAGCGCGCGTTGGAGGCCACGGCGGCCGAGCCTGACCCAGCTCTTGGTCCACCCGATGTGATCATCTGGCCCGAAGCGTCGGTCTATTTCGTCCCCGCCGCCAATCCGGACGAGGTGCGGCGCATTGCGGATGCCGCAAACGGGGCGACGGTGTTTCTGGGCGCCTTGCACGGCGAGCAGACATCGACCGGGCCACGCTGGAACAATTCAATGGTCACGATATTGCCGGACGGGCGTCTTGGCCCACGGTACGACAAGTATCATCTGGTGCCGTTCGGAGAATACATGCCGATGAAGCCGGTCATGGATGCTCTGGGCTTGTCGCAGTTCGGCGTTCAGGGAGATATGGAAGCGGGATCCGGGCCAGAGACGCTTACGATCGGTGACCTGCCGCCCGTCAGACCGCTTGTCTGTTACGAGGCGATCTTCCCTGGAGAGATCGCGACTGATTTGCGGCCGGCCTGGATGGTGCAGCCGACAAACGATGCGTGGTTTGGCAGCGGCGCGGGACCGTTGCAGCATTATGCACAAGCCAGGATTCGCACAATCGAACAAGGAGTTCCCATCGTACGTGCAGCGAACACTGGGATATCCGCAGTGGTTGATGCATATGGACGAGAAGTTGTATCAGCCCCTTTGAACAACTTCTCGTATATAGATGCGGAGCTTCCAGTAGTACGAGCAGAGACTATTTACAGTCGTTTCGGCGACTGGACTGCTCTATTTCTGATTGCGCTATCATGGTTAACGTATGTTTTGGCAAGATTTATTGGAAGACGCTATTGACAGTATTTTCCGCAATTGATTAGGAAATAACCACAGGCTGCGTTCGCTTCGGTAGCAGCGCCGACCTTTGTAAGCGTAACTGAAATGACGAGTGATGTGTCCGCAATGCGGCTCACATGCCGGGTCGGCGTGTGCGAAAAGAGGCGAGGCAGTGAAAGCAGCAGATGAGATTGACGCTTACGTCGGCGGTAGGATAAGACTCCGGCGGATGACCCTCGGCGTCAGCCAGGAGCAACTCGGTAGCGCGCTCGGTCTGACCTTCCAGCAGGTCCAGAAATACGAAAAAGGGCAGAACCGCGTTGGTGCGGGCAGACTCTACAGGATTTCTCAGGCTCTGTCGGTGCCGGTGGCCTTTTTCTACGATGGATTGCCGTCGCCTGAGAACCGCGTCGAAAACGCAGAGGTGGCCGAGCGCAGTGCCCGGATCCAGGCCTTCCTGGCATCGCCGGAAGGGCATGCGCTTTGTCTGGCGTTCCAGCAAATCACCAGTCCGGCCACTCGCCGCAGATTGGTTGACCTGGTGAACACCATTGCACAGGGCGACGATACTCAGACGGCATGACGTCCAAACAGCTACAATCCGGCCCCGGCAAGCCGGATTTGAGCGCATCTTCGAACATGCAGCAGGGATATTGACCACCGGAGGGCCCCATGCGAAAGGGTCGCGGTTTGGTGTCGACCCGTGCTTTGGGCCGTCCAATATCTGAATGATGCGGAGGAGCGCACGCATGTCTCGGAACGACTATCTTTTCACCTCGGAATCCGTTTCCGAAGGCCACCCGGACAAGGTGTGCGACCAGGTCTCTGACGCGATGATCGACATGATCCTGTCGCGAGAGCCGGAAGCCCGCGTGGCCGTCGAGACCGCAGCGACCACCAACAAGGTCGTCCTGATGGGCGAGGTGAAGATCAGTGCCGAGAACGCCGTGCGTGACGAGGACTTCATTGAAGAGGCACGCAAAACGATCCGCCGGATCGGGTACGAGCAGAAGGGGTTCCATTTCGCCAACTGCTCGATCGATTGCTACGTCCACGAACAGTCCTCGGACATTGCACAGGGCGTCGATGCCGCCGACAACAAGGACGAAGGTGCTGGTGATCAGGGCATCATGTTCGGCTATGCGTGCCGCGAGACGCCGGAACTGATGCCGGCACCGATCCAGTACAGCCACAATATTCTGCGCCTGATGGCGGACGCACGGCATTCCGGTGAAGCCGCGGAACTGGGCCCGGATTCGAAATCCCAGGTCACGATGGAATACCGTGACGGAAAGCCCGTGCGCGCGAATACGATTGTTGTGTCAACGCAGCACGCAGACGGTCTGGAATCGGGTGACGTGCGCAAGATCGTAGAGCCCTACGTAAACAAGGCACTGCCCGATGGCATGATCGACGCCGAGACGATCTGGCACGTTAACCCGACCGGCAGGTTCGTCATTGGCGGGCCTGACGGTGATGCCGGTCTGACCGGCCGGAAGATCATTGTCGACACATATGGTGGTGCAGCGCCGCATGGCGGTGGTGCCTTCTCTGGCAAGGATCCGACCAAGGTTGACCGGTCGGCGGCCTACGCTGCGCGCTACGTTGCCAAGAACGTTGTGGCTGCAGGAATGGCGGATCGGTGCTGCCTGCAACTGAGCTATGCGATTGGAGTGCCCGAGCCGCTGTCGATTTATGTCGACACCTACGGCACCGGCCAGGTCAGCGATGAGGCGATCGAGAAGGCGATCCGCAATACGATTAGCCTGACCCCGAGGGGAATTCGCACTGTGCTGGGTCTGAACAAGCCGATCTATCAGCGCACCGCCGCCTATGGGCACTTTGGCCGCGAGCCCGACGCCGATGGCGGCTTTTCCTGGGAGCGCACGGATCTTGCCGAGGCGATGAAGAAAGAAGTTTAAGCGCCATTAGCAGGGCGCCCGATTGCCCGAATGACTCCGCCCAAGCGCAACCCCGAAACTGGTGAGCCATGGCGTAATTTCTACGGTCGCCGTCATGGAAAGAAACTGCGCCCCGGCCACGCGGGATTGATCGATACGCGGCTTGCCGATCTTTCCCCTCCCGGGATCGGATGGGACGAGAATCCTGACCGTATCACTCTGGACCTGCATGCGTTGTACCCGGCGGCCAGGGAATTCTGGTTCGAAATCGGGTTTGGCGGCGGTGAGCACATGCTGGCCACTGCCGAGGCCAATCCGGACATTCA
>JBCCMP010000296.1:0-6687 GCA_039026295.1 Pseudomonadota bacterium
ATGCTTCCGATCGGATGCGGCGCGGCGACCCGCTCTACGACATCTGCGCCGTAACCGATCAGAATTTCGCCCCTGCGGTGCCGGGCCGTGGGAGTGCGATCTTTGTCCACCTCTGGCGCAAACCCCGGCATCCGACGGCGGGCTGCATCGCATTTCGGCGTGCGGATCTTGAATGGATCCTCGCGCGTTGGACCACGAGATCCCGGCTGATCATTCGCGCACGGGGTGGCCTCGCTTAGGAAGCTGCTTTCGCCAGCCCTGGGCTGACTCGCGGGCTGAAAGCCCGGCCTACCCAACGGGTTTGCGCCGTGCGACAAGATCCGCCGGAGGCGTTTCATGAAAATCACCCGAATATCCATCTATCAGGTCGATCTGCCCCTGAGTGAGGGGTCCTATTCCTGGGCCGATCAGTCTTTCGAGGCCTTCGATTCGACCGTTGTGATCATCGAGACGGACGAAGGCGTCACCGGTGTTGGCGAAACCTGCCCGCTGGGACCTGCTTATCTGGCCGCCTTTGCCGAAGGCGCGCGGACTGCAATCGCCGCCATCGGCCGTGATCTGATCGGCATGGACCCGACAGAGCTGGACGTGATCAACGCGCAGATGGATGCCAGCCTGAAGGGACATCCCTATGCCAAATCGGCGCTGGATGCCGCGTGCTGGGACATTCTGGGCAAGGTGACGGGCAAGCCCGTTTACGCTTTGCTGGGCGGGAAGGCGCAGGCGGACATCAAGCTGTTCAAGGTTGTCACACGCGGCGACCCCGGCCGGATGGCCGAGCGGACGCAGGAATATCAGGCCGCGGGATACACCCAGTTTCAGGTCAAGGTGGGGGAGAACCCGGACACCGATATCGAGCGTTTTCGCCGGGTGGCTGCCGCGATGCGGCCCGGCGAGGTGATGGATGCCGACGCGAACACCGGTTGGACCCAGGGGGATGCCATACGGGTGGTCGGCACGGTCGAGCCACTGGCCGCAGAACACCAGATTGCCATGTACATCGAGCAGCCATGTCTGAGCTATGAGGAATGCGTGGCCGTGCGCCGGATCTGCCGCCAGCCGTTCATTCTGGACGAGTGCATGGACGGGCTGCCGGTGCTGCTTCGCGGCTGGCAGGACCGGGCCATGGATCTGATAAACCTGAAGATCAACCGCTTCGGCGGGCTTACGCGGGCGCGGCTGGTCCGGGATCTTTGCGTGCAGCTTGGCATCGGTATGACGATCGAGGACAGCTGGGGCGGCGAGATCGCGACTTCCGCCATTGCCCATCTGGCGCAGTCCACGCCGGCCCGGTTCCATTTCCAGTCGTCAGCCTTTCACACCTATCACACCGTCGCCATCGCAGACGGCGCACCGCGGGTCGAAGGCGGCCTGATGTGGGCCTCGGACGCACCGGGTTTGGGGGTCAGCCCGGACATGGATCGGCTGGGCGATCCTGTAGCAGTTGTTACAGTCTAGGCGCGGATTTTGATCTTTATTCGGGCAAGATGCCCGGTATGGTTCCGGCGGGGACTGAACAAGGACAACAAGAATGACGACGCCCGTGATCGGCGCGGCGATGCCGGTCGAAGAGCTTCCGACTTATCGTGACTGGCTGCTGCAAAAGCAGCGCGACATAGAGATCCAGAGCTTCACGCGGGCCGACGTCCTGATGGGCGACTGGCGTCCACTGGCCGAGGAAGCCGTCCGACTTCTGGACGGGCATACGGGCCGGCGGGGGATCCACGGACCGTTCTGGGGCGTGCCGCTCAACTCGATGGACCCCGAAGTGCAAGAGGTTGTCGCGCGCCGCGTGGATCAGGCGCTTGACGTTTGCGGCGTGCTTGGCGCCGTGCAGATGGTGCTTCACTCGCCCTATACGAAGTGGATGCGAAACAATTTCGACGCGGTGCCCGGCTGGCGGGAAGGCACCGTCGCGTCGGTTCATGACACGCTTCGCGGTGCCGTGCGGCGGGCCGAGGACATGGGCGTGACGCTGGTGCTGGAGAACATCGAGGATTGCGGGCCGGAAGAGCGTGTGGATCTGGCCGCAAGTTTTGACTCGGCTTCGGTCAAGGTCTCGCTGGATACCGGGCACGCGCAATGTGCCCACTACATGTTCGGTGCTCCACCCGTGGACTATCACGTGAAAGCGGCCGGTGCGGACCTGCGGCACATCCATCTGCAGGATGTGGATGGATATGCTGACCGGCACTGGTCGGTTGGAGAGGGCTCGGTTCCCTGGCACCGCGTTTTCGCGGCGCTGGCGGAGACCGGCGCGACCCCGCATCTGATCCTGGAATTGCGGGACTATGCCAAGATCCCCGCCTCAATGGCCTGGCTGGAGCGCGAGGGACTGGGCGCATAGGCGACGCAACGGCAGGGCAGTGGCCCCATTGTTCTGGGCCGATGGCTCACGCTATGACATCTCTCGACACTGCCGCTGCGCGCGGCCCGACCGGGAGACCTGACCATGTCCGATGACGTTCTGCTGCTGGAGCGTGATGGCACGCTTGCGACGCTGACCCTGAACCGGCCAGACAAACTGAATGCCTTCGATCCTTCTCTGCGTGCGGCGATGCGCGAGAAAGTGGCGATTATCGAAGATGACCCGAAGATCCGCGTTGTCATCCTGAAGGGCGAGGGACGGGGCTTCTCCGCGGGCGCGGATCTGAGCGCCGGGATGGCCGACCCGCTGAGCTTTCACCTGGACATGGAGTACAAGCCTTTTCTGACGGCGATCGCCCAGTCTAACAAGGTCTGGATCGCGCAGGTCCACGGTGCCTGCGCCGGGATCGGCGCCGCGGTGGCGATGAACTGCGATCTGATGGTGATGGCCGAGGACAGCTATATCTACATGGCTTTTGCCGCGATTGCGCTGGTGCCCGATGGCGGGAACACGCAGCTTTTGTTAAAGGCGATGGGGTACAAACACGCGTTGCAGGCTGCCCTGGAAGGGCGAAAGATTCCGGCCGCCGAGTGCGAGGGCTACGGCATCTGCAACAAGGTCGTCCCTGTCGACAGCATAGATGCCGACACCCGGGCCTGGGCGGAAAGCCTGGCCAACGGGGCACCGATGGGCATGGCGGCGCTGAAGCGACTGATGAGATCTGTCCATGCGATGAGCTTTGGCGATGCGATCAGCGCCGAGGCCGTGGAACAGACGCCGCTTTTGAAATCCGAGGACTTTCGCGAGGGCGTACGAGCGTTCTTTGCCAAGGAAAAGCCGGCCTTCAAGGGCGCCTGAGCCGAGGGATCTGCCCCCGTGGCCAAGCTCTATTTCAACTACTCGACGATGAACGCGGGCAAGTCGACGGTCCTGCTGCAGGCGGCCTATAACTACCGCGAGCGGGGCATGCAGACCTACCTGCTGACGGCAAATTTCGACGACAGGTCGGGGCCGGGCAAGATTGCAAGCCGCATCGGGATCGAGGCAGAGGCCGACACTTTCGGGACCAAAGACGATCTTTACGCGATGATCGCCCGCCGTCTGAGCCGTGGGCCGGTCGCCTGCGTTCTGGCGGACGAGGCGCAGTGGATGACGCGTGATCAGGTCTGGCAATTGGCCCGCGTGGTCGACGACCTGAATGTTCCGGTCATGTGCTACGGGTTACGCGTCGATTTTCGCGGCGAGCTTTTCCCGGGGTCGGCGACGCTGCTGGCCCTGTCGGACGAGATGCGCGAGGTTCGCACGATCTGTCATTGCGGCAAGAAGGCCACCATGGTGATCCGCGTCGATCAGGACGGCAATGCGCTGACCGAAGGCGCGCAGATCGAGGTCGGCGGAAATGACCGGTATGTCAGCCTTTGCCGCATCCACTGGCGCGAGGCCGTTGGCGACCGGGCGGTGCCCGACGAGATCTGATCAGGCTTTCATCAGCTCTATCATCGCGCGCAAAGCATGCTCGTACCCTGCGGCGCCGAAACCCGCGATGATCCCGGTCGCGACAGGCGAGACGTAGGAGTGGTGGCGGAATGCCTCTCGGGCATGCGGGTTCGAGAGATGCAACTCGATGATCGGGATATCGAGCATCTTGAGCGCGTCGAGAACGGCGACCGAGGTGTGCGTGTAGGCCGCCGGGTTGATGATCAGGCCGGCGGCTTCCGTCCTTGCATCGTGGATCTGTTCGACCAGCCCGCCTTCGTAATTGGTTTGCCGAAGCCTGACATCGACACCTGCCGGTGCCGCGAGATCTTTCAGGCGCGCCTCGATGTCGGCGAGGGTCGTGTGGCCATAGATCTCGGGCTCGCGCTGGCCAAGAAGGTTCAGGTTCGGCCCGTTCAGAACGTGGATGGTTGGCATTGCAGCCTCTTGGTCTTTTTTGCCCATGAAGACTGTGCGCTGCGTTCGATGAACGCAAGGGGTCAGGGCAGGTTGATCGTCACACCGGTTCGGGCAGCTTCGATGACTGCCAGGGTCGCTGCGAGTGTCTTCTGACCTTCACGGCCAGAGGCAATGGGCACGGCATCTCCGCGGATGACATCGGCGAAATGGTCGATTTGGGCGATGTAGACGTCATGCCGCGCGAGTGGCAGATCGCGCGGCGCGATGGGCTTCATCCAGTCCGGGTCACCGGTCTGGGACCAGAGCCGGAGCTTCGGAAACTCCAAGGCCGCCTTTGTCCCGAAGAACCGATAGGCATTCTGGTGGGCTTCCGGGAACTGCGGGTGACTTTCGCCCGAGCCCTGCTCATAGGTCCAGGGGCTTGGCGCGGTATCGGTCATGATCACGGTGCCCAGCGCGCCGTTGCCGAAACGCAGGGTCAGTGCTGCGGTATCTTCCGTCTCGTGACCCCGGATCGTCGAAGAGGTCATCGCACTGATCTGAGTGATTTCGCCCACCATCGCGCGCAACAGATCGACGTCGTGGATCAGGTTGATCAGAACCGGCCCACCGCCAGCGGCCCGACGCCATTCGGGCTTGAAATAGGCCGGCGGCTTGGAAATCGCCCAGGTGCAGGTAACCGCGACAAGCTGCCCCAGCGTGCCCGTTTCGATCATGCGCCGCGTCCCGGCCACGGCCGGGTGATAGCGTCTGTGATGTCCCGTGAGCAGGCGAACATTGGCCGCCTCCGCTGCCGCGTTAAGCCGTTCGGCACTCTCTAGTGTGTGGCTGATCGGCTTTTCGATAATGGCGTGAACGCCCGCATCAATGCAGGCCATGCCGACGTCTTCGTGCAGAGCTGTAGGCGTTGCGACAATGGCCCCGTCGGCCAAGCCTGCGGCGAGCATCTGCTTTGGCCCGGCAAACCACGGCACGCCGTGCTGACGCGCCAACTGCGCGAAGCTTTCGTCAGGGTCGACGATGGCAGAGAGGGTTGCGCGCGAACTGGCCGCAACATAGCCAGCGTGCCGTCTGCCGATCAGTCCGGCGCCAATGACGGCAATGCGCGGCGTGTCGGCGATGCGCGGTGTATCCAAGTCTGCCCCCGGCCTGCCTGCTTTGATGCAGGTTGCGGGGACTGACTAGCGAAACCTCGTTGAAATGCGAGCAAATAGTCGCCGCGGGGCTGCGTCGAATATGGAAGGCCCCCGGCGCTTATTGGCCGCGGGCCTTGAGATCCCGCAAAGCGGGGTCGTTCAAGAGCGCCTGCCCAGGCTGCGGTTGCGACCGAACCAGGCGTCCCCGAACTGTCGCCATCGCCCTGCTGGTTGACGGCGCTGATCGTCTTTTCAGATCTTCTGCCTGGAGCGACAGATTCTCAGCGCGTTCCCTGGCCTCATCGGAGGTCTTGGCGTTCTGCTGAATGACCGTATCAAGGTTGCGGAAACCGTGCGCTGCGATTGCGGTGTTCAGGGCAAGGAGGTCCGTTAGCCCGGTCGGAAGACGCTATGTCGGCCTGCTTCGCAGGTTTTCCGGAAGCCAGGTTGCAAGCTCGGGGAATACGGCCAGCACGATCACCATCAGGACCATGATCAGGAACATCGGCACGGCCGTGCGCGCGATGTAGCCGATCTCGTGATTGGTCATGCCTTGCATGACAAAAAGGTTGAAGCCTATCGGCGGTGTGATCTGCGCCATTTCGACAACCACAACGATGAAGATGCCGAACCAGATCAGATCGATCCCCGCCTCGCGGACCATTGGCTCGACAATGGCCATGGTCAGCACGACGGAGGAGATACCATCCAGAAAGCAGCCGATGATTATGTAGAAGATGGTCAGCGCTGCGATCAGCATGAACGGGCTGAGCTCCAGCCCTGCTATGAAGTTTGCCAGACTGCGCGGCAGGCCGGTGAACCCCATGGATAGGGACAGGAAAGCGGCCCCCATGAGGATCAGTGCAATCATCGCCGAGGTGCGGGTTGCCCCCAACAGGCTTTCCATGAATGTGGACAGGGTGAGAGAGCCCTGCGCTGCCGCAAGGACCAGCGCCCCGATTACGCCGAATGCGGCAGCCTCGGTCGCCGTGGCCCAGCCGAAATACATCGAGCCGATCACCAGGATCACGAGCAGGATCACGGGGATCAGGAACCGCGAGTTCCAGAGCTTTTCGCCGAAGGTCATCCCGCCCTCGGGCGTCGGGCGCTCGCCGGGTCGAAGATAATACCAGCAGACGATGTAGATCATGAACATCCCGGCCAGCACCAGACCGGGGATGACGCCTGCCATGAAGAGCTGGGTGATCGATTCGTTGATCGTCACGCCATAGACGATCAGCGTCAGCGACGGCGGGATCATCAGGCCCAGCGTGGCGGCACCGCAGA
>JBCCMP010000297.1:0-6678 GCA_039026295.1 Pseudomonadota bacterium
ACTGGCAGGCGGCAATGCTGGCAGCGTTCGGGTCAAGACGCCTGCATTGAAAAGCCCGGTCCCGGTCAGCCCAGTTCTGGTCAGCCCGGTGTTGGTCAGCCCGGCGATTGCGCGGGGGTCTTTGCGGGGGTCTTTGCGGGGGTCTTTGCGGGCCGGCGTCTGCGCATTTGTTCCACGCCGGTGATCAGGCGTGCCCCTTTGGATCGGAAGACATAATTGAAGAACCAGCTTGTCGCGACGAACAAGGGCCTTCGAATTCCGATCAGAAAATAGATGTGGACGATGCCCCACAGCCACCAGGCGAGCCAGCCGCTGAGTTTGATCCGGCCGAACGACACGACGGCCGAGTTTCGCCCGATTGTCGCCAGACTGCCCAGATGGCGATATCGAAACGGTGCTGGCGCCGCCTTCCCTTGAACCATAGCCGCAATGCACGTCCCGGCATAACGGCCACCCTGCTTTGCCGCAGGTGCGATGCCTGGGACATCCTGTCCGTCCCGCCAGGGCAGCTTCGCCGCGTCGCCGACGACCCATACGTTCTGATGTCCCGGCGCGGTCAGGTCGGGATTGACCGGAACGCGGCCCGCCTTGTCCGTTTCAACGCCCAGCCAATCACCGACGCCGTCGATCTTCACCCCCGCAGCCCAGATCGTTGTCGCCGCGGGAATTTCCTGACCGTTTGCAATGACATGGGTGTCGGTCACATCCTCGACCATGGTGCCAGTCCGCACCTCGACCCCCAGCTTTTCAAGTGACGCTTCGGCCTTTGCGGAAAGATCTTCCGGAAAGGCTGCAAGAACCCTGGGACCGGCTTCGACCAGGATTATCCGGGCGTTCTGCGAATGGATGCGCCGGAAATCATCGCAGAGGGTGACATTGGCAAGTTCGCTGATCGATCCGGCAAGCTCGACGCCGGTTGGACCGGCCCCGACGATCACGAAGGTCAGCTCTGCGGCCTGAACCTCGGGATCCGTCGCAAGCTCGGCCCGCTCGAACGCCATCAAAACCCGGCGCCGCACCTCGGTGGCATCGACAATCCGCTTCAGGCCTGGCGCGGTTTCGGCCCACTGATCCTTGCCGAAATAGGAATGGGTCGAGCCGTTCGAGACGATCAGGTAGTCATAGGGGATGCTGTGATCTTCGCAGACCACGGTCTTCGTGCTCGTGTCGACATCCTGAACCTTGGACAGCGTGACCGAGACATTTTTCTGCTTGGAGAAGATGCCCCGAATGGGCCAAGCGATATCCGCCGGTGACAGGTCCGCAGTGGCGACCTGATAGAGCAGCGGTTGAAACAGGTGATAGTTCCGCTTGTCGATTATTTCGACATCGACCGGAACGTTCTTCAGCGTCTTTGCCGCTGCAAGACCGCCAAAGCCAGCTCCGATAATGGCGACGCGTGGACGTTCAGGCGAATCCGGCATCATGTGTCCCCGGAGAAATGGTCGGTGAAGCGGGGTCGCTGCGCTTTGGGCTTCAGCGCATTTACCAGCTCAGTGAAATTGGGGTCTGCGCGCGGAATTTTCAATTGCCCGTGAAGCAGCTTCGCCGGATCGAACGGCCGTGTCGTTTCCGGGTACCGGGCAAACCGGAGTCAGCGGATTTAGCCCGGCCCGGACAGGTTCGGATACTCCGTTCCGCTCAGCCTGTGAAAGATAGCGCCCATGACCACCAGAAGCACCGCGCCGCAGGCGGTCGGGAAGAGCATGAACCACCAGTCAGGCTCGATCGCGTAGACGACGAGCGGGTTGGCCCCGGCGGGCGGATGGGTCACACGCAGCCCGGCCATGCAGGATATCGCCAGCCCGACGCCCACGGCCGGAAACCACCAGAAATCCCCGAGCAGCGAGAAGGCGAGCATGCCCATGGCCGCCGAGACCAGATGTCCGCCGACGACATTGGCGGGCTGGGACAGCGGTGCCGATGGCACGCCAAAGATCAGCACACAACTGGCCCCGAAGGGCGCCATGATCATCGCGACCTGCAAGGCGCTGCCGGTTGAGAGCAACACTGCGATGGCGATCGTGCCGCCAACCCCGGCTAGGACAATTGATCTTGCTTTGGGTCTCGGCAGTCTTCTTGCGAAGAAAGACTGCATTTCAAAACGCTTCCACTGGACGAATATGCGCGTTCTCTTGCATACTGATCCAGCTTTGACAATGGATTGTCAGCAAGGCACTCGGCGCATCCCTGTTTTGCGGCGCTGTCCCTCGCCAACCGTTCCAAGAACCGCCTGCCAATCGATCGCAGTCTCTGGGGAGGATGTGGCCGTGCTGATCCGTCATCTGCACTACTTTGTCGTGCTGTCCCGCGAGGGGCACTTTGCCAAGGCCGCGAAGGCTTGCAACGTCACGCAGCCCACGCTGTCGTCGGCACTGCGCAAGCTGGAGGAAGACGTCGGCGCCTGTCTGGTGGAAAGGGACAGGAGTTTTTTCGGTTTGACCGCGGAAGGCAAACGGGTGCTTCCCTGGGCGCAACAGATCCTGTTGGACTTTGAAAGTCTGAAGACCGATCTGGCGGAGAGTGCGGCCAAGCTGGACGGCACGTTGAAAATCGGGGTTATCCCGGCGGCGATGCCGATCACCGGCTATTTCACCGATTGCTTTCTGGCCGCGCATCCGGAGGCGAAGATCGACCTGCAGGCAACCAGTTCGCGGCAGATCCAGTCGGGGCTGGACAGCCTGGATCTGCACGGCGGGCTGACCTATATCTACAACGAGCCGCTGGAGCGCGTCATGCAGTGCCCGCTTTATGTCGAGCGCTACGTGGTGATCAGCAAACGGGGCCACTTTCCGGATGCGGGCACCGTGCCGTGGCAGCGGCTTGAACATGAACCCCTGTGCCTGTTGAACGAAGAGATGCAGAACCGCCGTATCCTCGACACGGCAGCCAGGCGAAACAAGGTGACGCTGCGCCCGCGCATCACCGCGAATTCGTTCCTGACGATCTGCGCGCATCTGCAACACGGTGGCTGGATCAGCGTCGTTCCCGAAACCCTGCTGAAGCTTTATGGCCTGGGCGACGAATTTGATGTGCACCGGATCGGCAGCGATGACACACGGCAGACAATCGGCCTTGCGGTGCCGGATCGTCAGCCCATGGCCAGAATGACCCACGCGCTTTATTCGACCGTCTTCAATTCGGATCTGGCCGGTGCTTTTGCCCGGGCAAATGCGATGGCCTGAAAAACATCGTTTATCGCGCCACAAAAATTTTCAATTGGACGGGGGCCGGTCATTGGGGTCCTGTCCGTCTGCCACCCGATCTTCGTCCGGCAGCTTAGCGACCTTCGCTGTTGTTCTGTCCTGTCCTGTCCCGGCAGGCAACGCCCCGGCTTGGGTCCACCCCCCAATCGACAACGGAGGAAATCCGAATGGCTAAAGTGGTTTGTGTCCTTTACGAGGATCCCGAGGACGGGTTCCCGACATCCTATGCCCGCGACCAGATCCCTGAGATTACCGGCTATCCCGACGGCCAGACCGCGCCGACGCCGAATGCAATCGACTTCACCCCCGGCGAGCTGCTGGGCAGCAAATCCGGCGAGCTGGGTCTGCGCAAGTATCTTGAATCCAACGGTCACGAGCTGGTTGTGACAACCAGCAAGGACGGCCCCAATTCGGTTCTTGAGAAGGAAATCGTCGACGCGGAAGTCGTCATCTCGCAGCCGTTCTGGCCTGCTTATCTGACGGCGGAGCGCATCTCGAAGGCCCCCAATCTGAAGCTTGCGCTGACCGCAGGGATCGGATCGGACCACGTGGATCTCAGCGCTGCCATGGAGCACAATGTGACCGTGGCCGAGGTCACCTTCTGCAATTCGATCAGCGTGGCAGAGCACGTGGTCATGCAGATCCTCAGCCTGGTGCGCAACTATATCCCGTCCTATCACTGGGTGACCAAGGGCGGCTGGAACATCGCTGATTGCGTGGCCCGTTCCTATGACCTCGAGGGCATGCATGTGGGCACCGTCGCCGCGGGCCGGATCGGCCTTGCGGTGCTGCGCCGCCTCTACCCGTTCGATGTGAAGCTGCACTATTTCGACCGTCACCGCCTGCCGGCCGAGGTGGAGCAGGAGCTGAACCTGATCTGGCACAACACCGTCGAAGACATGGTTCCCCACTGCGATGTGGTCACGATCAACTGCCCGCTGCACCCGGAGACGGAACATCTGTTCAACGCCCAGATGCTGAAGCGCATGAAGCGCGGCAGCTATCTGATCAACACCGCCCGCGGCAAGATCTGTGACCGCCAGGCGATTGTCGATGCCTTGGAATCCGGGCAACTGGCGGGCTATGCTGGCGACGTGTGGTTCCCGCAGCCACCAGAGCGGGATCACCCGTGGCGGTCGATGCCGAACCACGGAATGACACCGCATATCTCTGGCACATCGCTTTCGGCGCAGGCCCGTTATGCGGCAGGCTGCCGGGAGATTCTGGAGTGTTACTTCGAAGTTCGCCCGATCCGCGACGAGTATCTGATCGTCGACAGCGGCAAGCTGGCTGGAACAGGCGCGAAATCCTATTCCGAAGGCAATGCCACCGGCGGTTCGGAAGACGCGGCGAAGTTCTCTGAGCCCGCATAGAGACAACAGGCCAGGCGTCTGATGCGCCTGGCCTTTCCAGATGGCGCGCCGACAGATCCCGATCCGGGCTTATTAGAGGGGGCAGGTTCGCCGAATTCTTGTCAGGTGCCGATCAGTGCGAAACAGCTTCCGGCAGATTGGCAGAGCCTGGCGGCGGAGAGTTTCCGCTGCGCCAGATTACGAGTTCGGCGAATTGGTTGCGACGTCGCATGCCGAACCGCAGCGTCGTCCGGTCCGGGCGGCTGGGGCAGGGCATTCTCGGGGTCCGGGGCGATCCCGGCGGGTCTTGCGTCGGCCTGTCAGGTTCCGTTGAACCCGGAAATTATAGCCGCAACAGCGCTGCCACGGGTGGTGCGATGCCTCAGGCGGTATTGCATCGGATCTCTCCGATCTTGCCAGCCTTCTTCGACATGTGCCGCACCGGACGGCCTGGTCTGATCGATCTCGAGGGACAGTTCTCACCGCCCTCGGCATGCGGGCGGAGAAATACGGCTAATCTTTCGTTAAATCAATGTGTTGCACGATTCCGGTAAGGAGCGCGCGGTGGTCCGAGGTGGGCGTGGTCTTGGTCAGAGCGTCTCTCGTTGCCAGCCGTCCAGATAGGTGACGCAGTCACAGCCGCTGAAGCGGGCCATCCGGTGAAGCTCTGCATCCAGCCGATCAAGGCGGCCTGCGCCGAGTTTCACTCCGGCCTCCGGCCAGAAGGCGCGGACGGTCAGGGCGCCCGTGCCCGGGTCGCGTTTCATGTCGATGCGGCCGGTCAGGCGGTCGCGTTCCAGCACCGGGAAGACATAGTAGCCGTAAGTGCGCCTCGGCTCCGGCACGAAGATCTCGATGCGGTAGTGGAAACCGAAAAGCCGTTCGGCCCTGTTGCGGTCGCGCAGGGCGGGGTCGAACGGGCTGAGGATGCGCAGGCCCGTGGGAGCTTCCGGGGCATCGGCTGCAGCTTTAAAGACGTCTGGGCGGGCGTAGCTTGGGCGGATGCTGCCATCGGCACCCTGGATGCCGATCTGGATCAGGCTGTTTCGGTCAGCGCACCAGTCTTTCGCCTCGTCGGGCGTGATTTTGTCCCAGAACCGCGCGATCTCGCCCGGAGTCGCAAAGCCGAGACGGTCGAGCGCGGCGTCGCAGGCCCAGTCGATGATCTCGGCCTCGGGCCGGTCGGCGGCGCGGATTGCCTCTGGAATGACGCGCTCGGTCAGATCGTAGACTTTCTGAAACCCGTCGCGCCGGGTCACAGACAGCTTGCCCGCGCGCCAGAGATATTCGAGCGCGGTTTTCGAGGGGTGCCAGTCCCACCAGCCGCCGGTCCCGCGGGCCTCGTCCTTGCCGACATCGCGCGATCCGCAGGGTCCGTGCTCGCGGATGCGGCTCAGGACGGCGTCGAACTTTTCCTCGAACCCCGCGCGGTGCCAGTCCTTGTAGCGCGCCCGCAGCTTCACGGCGTCGCGGCGGAAGCGCAGTTGCCAATAGGGGAAGAAGTCGACAGGGATCACGGCGGCGTCGTGGGTCCAGTGTTCGAACAGTTTGCGATCCTTTTCCTGAAGCTTTTTCAGATGCTTGGGGCGATATCTTCTGGATCGAGCTGCAAGGATCATGTGATGCGCCCGCTCGACCGTGTTGATGCTGTCGACCTGGACAAAGCCGAGCCGGGTGATGAGGTCGAGAAGGTCGGGACTGCCGGGGGTCTCGCTCGACAGGGCATGACGGGCGAGGAACAGGCGGCGGGCGTCTTTGTTGTTGAGGATCGGCAGGTCAGTCATTACGGGCAGTTAAGGGCGCGGGGCAGGGCCGCGCAATCCGTTTCCTGCTCAATCGGGCCAAAGCGCGCGCGCCAACTGCCAGCCACCTACAGCGCCGATGATCTGGGCGAGGATGAAGGCAGGCGCATTGGCGGGCTGGATGCCCGAGAACGTCTCGGTGAGCATGCGGGCGATCGTGACCGCGGGATTGGCGAAGCTGGTCGACGCGGTGAACCAGAGCGCGGACATGATGTAGAGGCCGACGAGCGCCGGGATCAGCGCGGGGTTCGTCCGCAAGCCGCCGAGGATGATCAGGATCAGCCCGGCGGTTGCCACAAGTTCGGCCGTCCATTGACC
>JBCCMP010000298.1:0-6676 GCA_039026295.1 Pseudomonadota bacterium
GGCCGATGTGCATCTTTTCCCGGGAACGCCTGTCACCCATTCCTTCGGGTTTGTCCGGGTTGAAGAAGATGTCCCGGGCATGCGGTCAGCCGGTGCGCAGGGCTGGGCCGGGGTGCTGAACTCGCACTATTGGTTCGACCCTGCCAGGAACGTCGCGGGCGTGATCACGACCCAGGCGCTGCCCTTTGCCGATCCGCGGTTCATGGACACCTACGCTGCGTTTGAGCAGGCTGTCTACGCGGAGCTGTGAGATGTCCGTACGCTTCGTGAACCCCGAAAACTACACCGCGCCGACAGGTATGTTCAGCCACGTGTCCGTCGCCGAGGCGGGACGGCTGGCCTTCATCGCGGGGCAGGTTGCGTTCGATAGCGATCTGAAGCTGGTCGCGCCCGGCGATGCTGCCGGTCAATACCCGCAGGTGATGGCCAACATCGGCAAGATCCTGGACGGGATCGGGGCCGGGTTTGGCGATATCGTCGAGTTGACCACCTATCTGGTGGGCGAGGAGAGCCGTGTTGCATGGCTGGAAAGCCGGGGTGCGGTGATGGAGAAGCATTTCGGAGACGGCCCCTATCCGCCGAACACGCTGCTGATCATCGGCGGGCTGGCGCAGCCCGAGATGATGGTCGAGGTGTCAGCGGTGGTGCGGTTGCCGGGGTAGGGCAGTCAGAATTGCCCTTCTTCAACAGACCCAGTTGATATGGTTGATTGCAATGGTTCGTGATGAGGATGCTTTGCCTGATCGATGTTGGTGCGCATGCGGTATTGCCAAGATGTTTTGGCCTTCATCAATGATGATTTTGATCGTACTGTGCGCTTGCGCAGAGCCCGCGAACAGTGTCTCAGATGCTCCTAAAGCCTACTCAACAGAGAAGAACGAGCAACCGCCTAAGAGTGGCGATGACGGTTTTGCCTACGAGACATCAATATCGACAAACCTCCATGCTTTAATTGTTGGTCGAGCATCAAATTACAAAACCCGCTATCGCGCGCTTGCAGCATGTTTCTCTTGGCCTCGCTCGCCGGAGGACCAAATCCACGTGGCTGCATATGCGACCACCATTGTGCATGGTACGCTGCTTGGCGCGGGCGATGTTCAGTATAGCGTGGATCGTGAGGCGGTCAGCAAGTGTAAGCAGGGAAAACGCGAGGCCAATCTGAATTGCGAATGTGAACTGGTCGACTCGGGTGGGATGAAAAAACTGGTCGTTCCAACTGATGTAACATCCCGCGTCCATTCAATCGTTTGGGAGGACCGGCCAAGCTGAAATGCGTTCAAAGCTATGCAGAGACATTCGCAGGCTTGCGGGAAACTTCGGCAGTTAGGGTAAAGCGACAGCGACCCGCTCCGCCGCCTCCAATGCCCCCTCCAGATACCCTCCGAAGCCGGGTGCGGTTTCGGTGGAGCCCAGGATGACCCTGCGGTCCCAGATCTGGCTGAGGGATGGTGGCAGTCCGTAAGCCGGATGGGCATGGACGGGGGCAAGGTCGGCTTCGGTCGTGATTTCGGGGATTGTGGCCCAGTCTTGCAGGATCACCTCACGCGGGGTGGCCATCTTGGAGCCGAACATCATCTCCAGCTGCTGCTGCGCGGCGTGCAGCAGGTCGCCGCGCTGCTTACGGCGCACATCCGCCGGAACGCCGACAAAGCCGAACAGGGCATAGGGGCCTCCTTTGGCTGGGGAGGCGTCGTGGATTTCAACCATCGGGCCGCGCTGGCTCATGGCATCGCCGGAGAGGCCGGCTTCGCGCCAGTGGGGTTGATCGTAGATCGCGACAACCTTCGTCTGGCCCGCCATCCATGTCGGGATGGCCGCCATCGCCGAGATTTCAGACGCGTCAAGCGGCGGGTCGAACAGGACCGTCTCTGCGATCACGCGGGGTGGCATGGCCAGCACTACGCGCTTTGCGTCGACTTCGATCAGACCTTCATCGCTTTCCAGTGTTGCCGTGATCCCGACGTCAGTGCGCTCCACCCTTTTTAGACGTGTTTGCATCAGCAGTCGTTCGGGCGGGATCTGATCGGCAAGCGCTGAAACCAATGCCCCCATGCCGCCGTCGATGCGCAGTGATCCCTCCATCGATGCAAACCCGCGGCCGCGCTGAATTGCACCGGACCGGTCCTGAAAGATCAGATCGCCGTTCGAGTGCTGATCGAACACCGTCAGCCCGAACCTTTGTGTCAATGCGGCCATGCGGGGTTGGCCGGGCCAGAACCATGCAGGGCCCAGGTCGAAATGACCCCCGTCATGGGTGTGGGTCAGAATCCTGCCGCCCGGCCGGGCCTGCGCCTCGACCAGCAGAAAATCCCTCCCACCCTGTTTCAAGTGATCGGCGAGGGCCAGGCCGGACAGACCCGCACCGACAATCAGTGTTTCCGTTTGCATCGCTAGGCCGCCCGGATTTTTACCTATAGATAGATAGATAGATAGATAGAATGAATGTGGGTTTGCAATGGCGCGCATCAAGGCCTACCTATCATTTGGTAGACAGCGAGCCCGACATGCAACCGACAATGAAAGAAAAGATCCTGGATGCGGCAGAGCGGCGTGTGCGCCGGGCGGGTTTTTCCGAAATGAGCTTTCGCGATCTGGCCAGCGATGTCGGGATCAAAAGCGCGAGCGTCCACTATCATTTCCCGACCAAGTTCGATCTGGGCGACGCGCTGGTCGAACGCTACGCTGAGAATTTCGCGGATCGACTGGAGGCAATCGATCAGACCAGCCTGAAGGCGGCGCTCGATGGATATGTCGCGCTCTATGCCGACGCGCTGGTTCTGGGCGAGTCCATCTGCCTCTGCGCGATCATGGGGGCGGAAGCGATGGGCATGCCGGGCAATGTAAATGCTCGGACTACGGCGTTCTTCACGATGAACACCGACTGGCTGGAGGGTCTGTTCGAGGCCCAACTGGGCGACCGTCGGGCGGATGAAGCGGCAATGATCGTCTCGGCACTGGAAGGGGCGATGATCGTGGCCTCGGTGTCTCAGGATCGGGCGTTCTTCGAAAGGACTGCCCGCACAGCGCTGCGTTTCGCGGAAGCACCACGCGCCTGACCGCACCACGCGCCTGAAGCACCGCGGCACTCATCCCACTGGCGCGGCGTTGGCCGATACGCCAAGGTCCGCCCGCGATTCGAATGGTGGAGCCCCTGATGGACCTTGGTATTTCAGACCGCGTGAAACCCCTGTTGGCCAGGGTGGCCGACATGGTCGAGACCGAGATCATTCCGCTTGATCAGGAGTTCCATGACCAGATCGGCGCGACCGGCGACCGGTTCCATTACAATGACCGGATGATCGAGATCCTGGACGGGCTGAAAGCGAAAGCCAGAGAACGCGGGCTCTGGAACTTCTGGCTGACTAATTCCGATCACGGTCACGGGCTGACAAATGTCGACTATGCCTACCTGGCCGAGGAGATGGGCAAGGCCCGCATCGCGCCCGAGGTGTTCAACTGCAATGCGCCCGACACCGGAAACATGGAGGTGTTCGAAACCTACGGATCGGCCGCCCACAAGGAACGCTGGCTGAAGCCGCTGATGGACGGTGAAATCCGGTCGGCCTTTGCGATGACCGAACCGATGCAGGCGTCCTCGGATGCTACCCAGATTTCGCTGCGCGCCGAAAGGTACGGCGACGATTGGGTGTTGAACGGCGAGAAATGGTGGATCACCGGGGCAGGAAATCCCCGGTGCAAGGTGTTCATCGTGATGGCCTGCTCGGACCCCGATGCGCCCAAACACGCGCGGCACTCGCAGTTCGTAATGGCGCGGGAGACACCGGGGATCGAGATCCTGCGCCCGATGCAGGCGTTCGGCGATGACGACGCGCCGATGGGGCACATGCACCTGCGCTTCACCGATGTCCGGGTGCCGGCCGAGGATCTGCTGCTGGGCGAAGGGCGCGGGTTCGAGGTGGCGCAGGGACGGCTCGGTCCCGGGCGCATCCATCATTGCATGCGCACCATCGGGCTGGCCGAGCGCGCGCTGGAGATCATGTGTCGCCGGGGGCTCGCCCGCTCGGCCTTCGGCAAGCCCTTGGCGGAACTGGGCGGCAACTACGACCTCATCGCCAATGCGAGGATCAACATCGAGCAGTCGCGCCTGCTCTGTCTGAAGGCGGCTCACATGATGGACACCATCGGCACGCGGGAGGCGCAGCCGTGGATTTCGATGATCAAAGTGGCAGCGCCGTTGATGGCCTTGGACATCATCGACGAAGCGATGCAGTTGCACGGGGCAGAGGGGATCTCCCAGGACACACCGCTTGCCGCCATGTGGACCGGCGCGCGAACCATGCGGCTGGTCGACGGTCCGGACGCCGTCCACCGCCGCCAGATCGCGCGGCGGGAAATGCGCCAGTACACCAACGAAAAAGTCTGAGATGGGCGAGGTTTTCTTTGTCCGCCACGGACAGGCTTCTTTCGGCACCGATGACTATGACAAGCTGAGCCCGCTGGGCTGGCAGCAGGCGCGTTGGCTGGGCCAGCACTTCGCCGAAGAAGGCCGGCGGTTCGATATGATGGTCTCGGGCGGGCTGCGGCGTCATCGGGAGACGGCCGAGGCGATGGCCGAACATCTGAATATTCATGACAGCAATGTGCTGCCGGGGCTCGATGAACTGGACTATGATCATCTACAGTCGGATGCCTTCGCCGCCGGGGTCATCCCGCCGCCATCGGGCGAGGAAGGGGCGATCGCTGGCGAACTTCCCCTTGTCATGCACGGCTGGGAACACGGAACTTTCGAGACGTCCCATGAAAGCTTCGCGGCGTTTCAAGGGCGCGTGACCGATGCTGTGGGCGATGTCTACGCCGAGGGCCGGGACGTGCTGATCGTCTCCTCCGGCGGGCCGAAAGCCGTGATGATGCGTCACGTTTTGGGCCTGGGTCCGCGCAAGATGTCAGAGGTTCTCTTGTCGATCTATAACTCCAGCTACACGCGGTTTCTGGTGCGTGATGGCGAGCTAAAGCTGTCCGAGTTCAATGCCATCCCTCATCTGGCCGGGGCGGACCGGGCCGGGGCACGAACGTATATCTGAACGCCATCAATTGGCCGTTCCGACCTGACAACGGGTATGGTATCAGTCCCCCAACGGGTAAATTTTGCGAACAGGGGCGGCAGTCATGTCCTGGTTGGGGAACTTCACGCTTGGCGCCGCATCCGGCGTATCGGCCTCGCTGATGGCAGCGGTCGCCATCGTCTTTGTCGTCGAAAACGGCACGGATGACTTCACCGCAGTTTTTGCATCGACCGGCACGGATGTTGCCGCAGATGATGGCCCAAGCTGGAGTGACCAGCTTCTGGGTCAGCTCAGCTTTGGCTCGCGCGGTCAGGAACTGGAAATCACCCAGGGTCCGGTCATTCACGAGGGCGCGTACGAGAAACTGCGTCAAGCCGGTCTGGTAGGATTGCTGGCCGACCCGGAAGGTGACGGCCTCAGCCCGGATCAGATGAACAAGGTCACCACGATAATGAACCGCGTCCTGCCAGAGGGTGCGCTGGCGGCACTGACTGGCGAGATGGCTTCGATGCAGGTGCGCGAGGGCGAAACCCCGGAACAGGCAATCGACCGGGCGTTGGGCCGCTTCAATCCGGAGATGCTGGCCGCAGCAATGACCCAAGGTGGGAATCCCGGCATGCTTGGGCTGATCCAGAAACAGGCCTGCGATCCTGCGCTTGGCGAAGGCAAGACCGCCCGGCAGCGGGCGCTTTGGGAAATGGAGTGCGCCAACATGGCCCGTGCGGCCGAGGGCAGGTTCCCGTTCGGCATCAATGACATGGATGACACCGATCTGGACCTGATGGCGGCCATGAACGGTATCACGCGCGAGGAGATGGAGGCGCAGTGTAACGGACCGGCCCCCGAAGGCATGATCGAGGTGAGGCGGCTCTTGCGGGAGAAGGTCTGTTCCCAGGTGCGTAGCGTCACTTCGGCCCCTGCCGACGGAACTCCGGCAGCGCCGCAGGAGGCACCCGCCGCCGAGGAGAAATCGCAATTCGCGTCCCTGATGAACGGGCTCAGCGGTCTCTTGCCCACGACGAGCTCCGATCCGGCGGAGCAGGAGCAAGAAGCGTTTGACGAGGACGCTGCGCTGAAGACGGCGGAAGCGGCCATTGCCGCGGCCGAAGCGGGCGACCCGGAGATCCCCCGGATCGTGCGCAAGATGAAACCGGAACTGCTGGTCAAGCGGTGTCATGAACCGCTGCCCGAGGACATGCCCGCACCGATGAAGACGATGACGCAGGACCTCTGCGCCAGGGTGTTCAGGAAGTAGCAAGCCCTTCGGCCGGGCCGCCGGGTAAAGGACCATACTGATGGCAACCGAGCTCTGGCTGGTCCGCCACGGACAGGCAGCTTTCGCCACCGATGACTACGACCGCCTGACCGATCTGGGCTGGCAACAGGCGCGTTGGCTGGGGGAGCATCTGGCCTGGACGGGGGTCCCGTTTGACCGGGTTCTGCACGGCGCGCTGCGCCGCCAGCGGGAGACTGCGGAAGCCATCACCGAGAGCATCGACGGGGTACCTGAAGAGGTCATCGGGTTCGAGGAATACTCGGCAGAGGCCATCATGAAAGGCGCCGGTCTTCAGGACCGCGACCCCTCGCTGACCCGGCGCGAGCATTTCCGCCGCCTGCGCGGGGCCTTGCTGCAATGGGCCGCTGGCGAGATA